>NZ_CP015849.1:600000-900000 GCF_001654495.1 Streptomyces sp. SAT1 | reverse complement strand
CAGGACACGGGCGAGGGACCGTTCCAGGTGCCGGGCCGCGCGCGGGTCGAGGAGCGAGGTCGCCTCGTCCAGGACCAGGGTGTGCGGATCGGCCAGGACCAGGCGGGCCAGCGCGACCTGCTGCGCCTGGGCCGGTGTGAGCGCGAGACCGCCGGAGCCGACCTCGGTGTCCAGGCCGTCGCCGAGCGCGCGGGCCCAGCCGTCCGCGTCGACGGCTCCCAGCGCCGCCCACAGCTCGGCGTCCGCGGCGTCGGTACGCGCCAGCAGGAGGTTGTCGCGCAGCGAGCCCACGAAGACGTGGTGCTCCTGGTTGACCAGGGCGACATGGGAGCGGACGTCCTCGGCGGGCATCCGGGACAGCTCGGCGCCACCGAGGGTGATCCGGCCGTCCCGGGGGGCGTAGATACCGGCGAGGAGCCTGCCCAGTGTGGACTTGCCGGCGCCCGAGGGCCCGACCAGGGCCAGCCGGGTCCCCGGTTCGACCTCCAGGGAGACCTTGCGCAGCACGTCGACACCCTCGCGGTAGCCGAAGTGCACCCGGTCCGCGTGCACCTTCCGTCCGTCGGGAGCCAGCGAGGCGTCCCCGGCGTCCGGCTCGATGTCGCGGACGCCGACCAGCCGGGCGATCGACACCTGCGCCACCTGCAACTCGTCGTACCAGCGCAGGATCAGTCCCACCGGGTCGACGAGCATCTGCGCGATGAGGGCGCCCGTCGTGAGCTGGCCGACCCCCAACCAGCCCTGGAGCACGAAGACCCCGCCGACCATCAGTACGGACGCGAGCACCGTCACATGGGTGATGTTGACGACCGGGAACAGCACCGACCGCAGCCACAGGGTGTAGCGTTCCCAGGCCGTCCACTCCTTGATGCGCCGCTCCGACAGGGCGATGCGGCGTTCGCCCAGCCGGTGCGCCTCCACGGTGCGCCCGGCGTCGACCGTCTCGGCGAGCGCGGCGGCCACCGCGGCGTATCCCGCGGCCTCCGAGCGGTAGGCGGACGGCGCCCGCCGGAAGTACCAGCGGCAGCCGACCACCAGCAGCGGCAGGGCCAGCAGCACGGCCGCGCCCAGCGGCGGAGCGGTGACGACCAGTCCGCCCAGCAGCAGCACCACCCACACCACACCGATGGCGAGCTGGGGCACGGCCTCGCGCATCGCGTTGGCGAGCCGGTCGATGTCCGTGGTGATCCGGGACAGCAGGTCGCCGGTGCCCGCCCGTTCCAGCACGCCGGGCGGCAGGCCCACCGACCGGACGAGGAAGTCCTCGCGCAGGTCGGCCAGCATCCGTTCGCCGAGCATCGCGCCGCGCAGCCGCACCTCGCGCACGAACACCGCCTGGACGGCCAGCGCCAGCACGAACAGGGTGACGGTCGTCCCGAGACGCAGTTCTCGCGTCCCGTCCGAGACCCGTTCGACCAGATCGCCCAGCAGCCACGGGCCCGCCATGGAGGCGAGGACCGAGACGGTGTTGACGGTGACGAGCAGCACGAAGGCCCGCCGGTGGCGGCGCAGCAGTTCGCCCACGTAGGCGCGGACGGTCGACGGGGCGCCGACAGGCAGGGTGTCGGCCGTCGTCGGTGCCGCCGGGTCGTACGCCGGAGGGGCCACGCCGATCATGCGGTCTCCTCGATCTCTTCCAGTTCTTCGAGCGCGTCCCGCAGGGCGCCCTCGCCGTTCTCCACGGGCGTCTCGGCTCCCGCGGCCCGCTCCTCGTCCGTCTCGCGGGTCACCACCGATCGGTACCGGGGGTCGGTGCGCACCAGCTCGCGGTGGGCGCCGACGGCGGCGGCCGTGCCCTCGTGGACGAGGACCACGCGGTCGGCATGGTCCAGGAGCAGCGGTGAGGAGGTGAGGACCACGGTGGTGCGTCCGGACCGCAGATCTTTGAGACCCTCCGCGATCCGGGCCTCCGTGTGGGAGTCGACGGCGGAGGTCGGCTCGTCCAGGACCAGCACCTCCGGGTCGGTGACGAGAGAGCGGGCCAGGGCCAGACGCTGGCGCTGGCCGCCGGAGAGGGACCGGCCGCGTTCCGTGATGCGGACGTCCATCGGGTCCTCGGCGGCCGACGACGCCTGGGCCAGAGCCGTCAGGACGTCACCGCACCGGGCCGCCGCGAGCGCCGCGTCGGCGGTGACCTCGCCCGAGGCGGGCACGTCGAGCAGTTCGCGCAGCGAACCGGAGAGCAGCACCGGGTCCTTGTCCTGCACCAGGACGACCGTGCGGGCCCGGCCGAGCGGCAGCTCGTCCAGCGGCACGCCGCCCAGGAGCGCCGAGGGGCCGGGTTCCTCGGGGTGGCCGCCCAGCCGCTCCGCGAGGCGGCCGGCCGCGTCGGGGTCCCCGCACACCACGGCGGTCAGGACCCCCGCGGGCACAAGGAGTCCGGTCGCCGGGTCGTACAGGTCCCCGGAGGGAAGGGACGAGTCGGCCGCCGGCCGGTCCGCGGGACCGGGGAGGTCCGGTGCCGGAGCGTCGACCTCCGTCCGCCGTGGCCCGCTCCGGGGCGCGGTCCGTTCCAGTGACAGCACCCGTGCCGCGCGCTTGGCGGACGGGCGGGAGAAGGAGTACGCCATGGCGATCTCCTCGAAGTGGCGCAGGGGGTAGGTGAGGACCATGACGGAGCTGTAGACGGTGACGAGTTCGCCCACGGTGATGCGGCCCTCGCGGGCCAGGTGCACGCCGTACCAGACGACGGCGATCAGCAGCAGACCCGGAAGCAGGACCTGGACGGCCGAGATCAGCGACCACATGCGGGCGCTGTGCACGGCCGCCTGCCGGACCTCCTGGGAGGCGCGGCGGTAGCGGTCGAGGAACAGTTCCTCGCCGCCGATGCCGCGCAGTACCCGCAGACCGGCCACGGTGTCGGAGGCCAGCTCGGTGGCGCGGCCCGCCTTCTCGCGCTGCACGTCGGCCCGCCGGGTGGCGCGCGGCAGCAGCGGCAGCACGGCGAGTGCCAGCGCGGGCAGGCCCACCGCGACCACCACGCCGAGCGCCGGTTGGTAGACCAGGAGGGCGACGCAGACCAGCACGACGGTGACGGCCGCCGCGGTGAACCGGGAGACGGCCTCCACGAACCAGCCGATCTTCTCGACGTCGCCGGTGGAGACGGCCACCACCTCTCCGGCGGCGACCCGCCGGGTCAGCGCCGAGCCCAACTGGGCGGTCCTGCGGGCCAGGAGCTGCTGGACCCGGGCCGCCGCGGTGATCCAGTTGGTCACCGCGGCGCGGTGCAGGAAGGTGTCGCCGAGCGCGTTGCCCACGCAGACCAGGACCAGGAGGCCGCCGCTGAGGGCCAGCCGGGTGCCGGAGCGGTCGACGACGGCCTGCACGGCGACACCGACGCAGAACGGCAGCGCGGAGACGGAGCAGAAGTGCAGCAGTCCCCAGGCCAGTGCTCTCAGCTGGCCGCCGAGCTGGTTGCGCCCCAGCCACCACAGGAATCGGGGACCCGAGCGTGCGTCCGGCACACCCGGGTCGGGATACGGAAGGTCTTGAATCTGCATGACGTCCCAGTGGTTCGGGTCGAGGGCACAGGCGCCGCGGTGGCGGCGGCGAGAGTCGTGACAGGTTCGCCGCGCGAAGCAGCCGAAGGCAACCGGTTTTCCGCCGCCGTTCCGGCCGGGCAACGGGGCTGACGATGTGAGAGGTGACGGGAAGCCAGTGGGACGGCCGTGCGGCCCGCTCGCGCGCGCGGCCTCGGCGTCCGGGTCTCGCGCGGGCCGGATCCAGTACCTTCTCGACCCCCTCGCCGGGCCCGTCCCACGCGCCCGACACGCTCCAAAGAGAAGCGAATAAGGCTATTTGGA
Organism: Streptomyces sp. SAT1; assembly: GCF_001654495.1. Lineage (GTDB taxonomy): Bacteria > Actinomycetota > Actinomycetes > Streptomycetales > Streptomycetaceae > Streptomyces > Streptomyces andamanensis. Next base: position 896,197 of record NZ_CP015849.1, on the reverse strand, counting down.
CCAACGTCGAGTGGATCGTCAGGTCCGGCGTGTCCAGCATGGGTTCATGCGAAGAGGCGGCGTAAGACGTGCGATGGTCGCTATGACGGCCTGTGGATTCTTTCTGACGACTCTGGCCGCGTGCGGCGGCGAGCGGACCGAGGTCCGCCACGGAGACGTCCCGAGGCCGGGTGGTCCTTCGGGGTCCGCCCGGCCCACTCCGACCGTGAAACCGGCCCGGGTCCCCGGCGTCGGTGAGCGGATGTGGCAGCGGGTCCCGGCAGGCACCCGCCAGATCCTGACGGTGTACGGGGACGGCAAGAACTCCCCGGACGGCACCGCCGTGCTGTACGAGAAGCACGGGAACGCGTGGCAGCGGGTCGACAGCTGGCCGACGCACAACGGCAAGCAGGGGTGGAGCACGGACCACCGCGAGGGCGACGAGCGCAGCCCGGTGGGCGTGTTCACGCTCTCCGACGCCGGCGGTCTCCTCGACGACCCGGGCACCAGGTTCCCGTACACCCAGGACGAGGAGGCGTTCGCGTCCCCCTACTACTGGGACGAGGCCCACTGGCACGACTTCGACTACGTGATCGCCATCGACTACAACCGCCGGACGGGCACCCGGCCCGACGACCCGACCCGTCCGCTCGGCCAGCGCAAGGGCGGCGGCATCTGGCTGCACCTGGACCACGGCGACGGCACGCTGGGGTGCGTCAGCCTCCCGGAGTCGGCCATGGAGTACCTGCTGCGCACGCTGGACCCGAAGGACAAGCCCGTCGTGGTGATGGGGGACAAGGACGACCTGAAGGCGTAGTCGCCCGCGGCGGGGCGGCCGGTGGACTCAGCAGCGGTGCCCGCGCGCGGGCACCGTGCCCACGAGGGTGTCCAGCAGGTCACCGAGGACCGTGCGCTGCTCCGCGGTGAGGGGGGCCAGGATCTCCTCGGCGGCGGACCGGCGCGCGCCGTGCAGTTCGCGCAGGGCCATGCGCCCGTCGTCGGTCAGCTCGATACGGGTCACCCTGCGGTTGGCCGGGTCGGGGACCCGGCGCACCTTCCCGTTCGCCTCCAGTCCGTCCACCAGGGTGGTCACCGCGCGCGGCACGACCTCCAGGGACTGGGCGAGATCCGCCATCCGGGGCGGCTCGCCGAAGTGCGCCAGCGTGCGCAGCAGCCGGGACTGCGCCGGTGTGATGCCGAGGGCGCGCTCCTCCAGGTGGCGTTTCTGGATGCGGTGCACCCGGCGGGTGAGCCGGAGCAACTGCTCGGCGAGGGGGCCGTCGGGGTCGGGCGTGGTCATGCGGGAACAATATCAGGATGCCGCTCATTATGAGCATAGGTAACAATGAGCTAGCATCCGAAAGGCCGCCGCCGGCCGTGGTCCACCATCCGTGACCGCAGACCGCAGACCGCAGACCGCAGACCGCAGACCGCAGACCGCAGACCGCAGACCGCAGACCGCAGACCGCGCGGGCCGCGGGTCCGGCCGAGCCGTCCGTCGCACCCATCCCGTAGGAGCCCATGCACCCCGACCGTCACCCCTCCTGGACCCCGTCCACCGACGCGCAGGAACAGCCCCGGCAGGTCCGCCGCATCCTCGGGCTGTTCCGCCCCTATCGCGGCCGCCTCGCGGTCGTCGGCCTGCTGGTCGGCGCCGCGTCCCTGGTCTCCGTCGCCACGCCCTTCCTGCTGAAGGAGATCCTGGACGTCGCGATCCCGCGGGGCCGTACCGGTCTGCTCAGCCTGCTCGCCGCGGGCATGATCGTCAGCGCCGTGCTCACCAGTGTCTTCGGCGTGCTGCAGACCCTGATCTCCACGACCGTCGGCCAGCGGGTGATGCACGACCTGCGCACCGCCGTCTACGGACGCCTCCAGCGCATGTCCCTGGCCTTCTTCACCCGCACCCGCACCGGCGAGGTGCAGTCGCGCATCGCCAACGACATCGGCGGCATGCAGGCCACCGTCACCTCCACCGCCACCTCGCTGGTCTCCAACCTCACCAGCGTGGTCGCCACGATCGTCGCGATGGCCGCGCTCGACTGGCGGCTGACCGTGGTCTCGCTGCTGCTGCTCCCGGTGTTCGTGTGGATCAGCCGCCGTGTGGGCAACGAGCGCAAGAAGATCACCACCAGGCGGCAGAAGCAGATGGCCGCGATGGCCGCCACCGTCACCGAGTCGCTGTCCGTCAGCGGGATCCTGCTCGGTCGCACCATGGGCCGCTCCGACTCGCTGACCAGGTCGTTCGCCGAGGAGTCCGAGGGCCTGGTGGACCTTGAGGTCAGGTCCAACATGGCCGGACGGTGGCGCATGGCCGTCATCACCATCGTCATGGCCGCCATGCCTGCCATCATCTACTGGACCGCGGGCCTGGCTCTCAGATTCGGCGGCCCCGAGGTCTCCATCGGCACGATCGTCGCCTTCGTCTCGTTGCAGCAGGGTCTGTTCCGGCCGACCGTGAGCCTGTTGTCGACCGGCGTGCAGATACAGACCTCGCTCGCCCTGTTCCAGCGCATCTTCGAGTACCTCGACCTGCCGATCGACATCACCGAGCGCGAGCGGCCCGTCCGCCTCGGCCAGGTCAAGGGCGAGGTCCGTTTCGAGGACGTGACCTTCCGCTACGACGACAAGGGCGCCCCGATCCTCGACGGCATCGACGTCACGGTCCCGGCGGGCAGCAGCCTCGCGGTCGTCGGCCCCACGGGCGCGGGCAAGTCCACGCTCGGCTACCTGGTTCCCCGGCTGTACGACGTGAGCGCGGGGCGCGTCACCCTGGACGGCGTCGACGTGCGCGACCTGGACTTCGACACGCTCGCCCGCGCGGTGGGCGTGGTCTCCCAGGAGACGTACCTCTTCCACGCCTCCGTCGCGGACAACCTGCGCTTCGCCAAACCGGACGCCACCGACGAGGAACTGCGCGCGGCGGCCAAGGCGGCCCAGATCCACGACCACATCGCGGCCCTGCCCGACGGGTACGACACCGTCGTCGGCGAGCGCGGCCACCGCTTCTCCGGTGGCGAGAAGCAGCGCCTGGCCATCGCCCGGACCATCTTGCGGGACCCCCCGGTGCTCATCCTCGACGAGGCCACCAGCGCGCTGGACACCCGTACCGAGGCGGCCGTCCAGGAAGCCATCGACGCGCTGTCGGCCGACCGGACCACGCTCACCATCGCCCACCGCCTCTCCACCGTCCGCGACGCGGACCAGATCCTCGTCCTCGACTCCGGCCGCGTGGCCGAGCGCGGTACGCACGAGGAACTGCTCGAACAGGACGGGCGTTATGCGGCGCTGGTCCGCCGTGACGCCCGACTGGAACCGACGACGTGACGCCCGAGCGGAGTCGACGACGCGAGGCCTGACCGGAGCCGGAGACGTGACGCCCGATCTGAGCCGGCGACGTGACACTCGACCTGAGCCGACAAACCGACGATATGCCGGGTTTATGATCTCCGGAGCGTTACCGTGCCCGCATGCAGACGAACACGCCGTCACGGAAGACCGTCACGCTGACGCGCCGGGGCCGGCTGGCCCTCGTCGTGTCCGGGGCCGTCCTGGCGGGCACCGCCGTGGCGGTGCCGCTGCTGACCCTGCGCGAGGACGGACCGGTGCGCCCGCACGCGCTGGTGATCCCGGAGGGCTGGCGGGCCGCCCAGGTGTACGCCGCCGTCGACCGGGCGCTCGACGTGCCACCCGGCAGCACCCGGCAGACGGCCGCCAAGGGCGGACTCGGGCTTCCGGAGGTGGCCGAGGGCAACCCGGAGGGCTATCTGTTCCCGGCGACCTACCGGATCGACGACCGGTCGACCCCGCGGTCGCTGCTCTCTGCGATGGTCGGCGCCGCGGCCAGGAAGTTCACCGCGGCGCCGCCGGGCGCGGGCCCCCAGCGCACCACGATGAATCTCCACCAGGCGGTCACCATCGCGAGCATCGTCCAGGCGGAGTCCGCCACCAAGGCCGACATGGGCAAGGTGGCCCGGGTGATCTTCAACCGGCTGGAGCAGGGCATGCCCCTCCAGATGGACTCCACCTTGAACTACGGCCTGGACCGCGCCACCGTGCGCACCACCGCCGAGGACACACGGATCGACAGCCCGTACAACTCCTACCAGCGGATGGGGCTGCCGCCGACGCCCATCGACAACCCCGGTGAGGACGCGCTGCGCGCGGTGTACAACCCGGCCCCGGGCGACTGGCTGTACTTCGTCACCGTCAAACCGGGCGACACCCGCTTCACCGCGGACTACACCCAGCACCAGCGCAACGTGGACGAGTTCAACGCCCGCCGGCAGAGCCTCGCGCAGCAGCGCACCGGGCAGCAGGAGCAACACCAGCCGGAGCAGGGCACCCGCAGCCCGCAGCCGGCGCCGAAGTGACCGGGGTCGGCGTCCGGAGACCTCAGGCGGCGACGGCCGGATCCCCGGCCAGCAGCCGCCGGATGTCGCGGACGGCCGCGCGTCCGGCCCGGTTGGCGCCCACGGTGCTCGCCGAGGGGCCGTAGCCGACGAGATGGATGCGGGGATCGGCGGCGACCCGCGTCCCGTCGAGGCGGATGCCGCCGCCCGCCCCGCGCAGCCGCAGCGGCGCCAGATGGTCGAGCGCGGCCCGGAAGCCCGTCGCCCACAGGATGACGTCCGCCGCCAGCCGCTGTCCGTCCGGCCACTCCACTCCCTCGGGGGTGATCCGGGCGAACATGGGCCGGCGGTCCAGCACACCGTCGCGCAGCCCCTGCCGCACGGCGTCGTTCAGCGGGAGGCCCGTCACCGAGACGACGCTCCGGGGCGGCAGGCCCCGCCGGACCCGTTCCTCGACGAGCGCGACCGCGGCGCGGCCCGCGTCCTCGTCGAAGGGCCCCTCGCGGAAGACCGGCGGACGGCGCGTCACCCAGGTGGTGGCCGCCGCGTACGGCGCCAGTTCCAGCAGGTGCTGGGTCCCGGAGGCGCCGCCGCCGACCACGATCACCCGCTGCCCGGCGAACTCCTCGGGCCCGGCGTACTGCGCGGTGTGCAACTGCCGTCCGCGGAAGGTCTCCTGCCCCGGGTAGCGCGGCCAGAAGGGCCGGTCCCAGGTGCCGGTCGCGTTGATCAGCGCCCGTGCCGACCAGTCGCCCTGCGAGGTCTCCACCAGCAGCCGCCCGCCCCCGCCCTCGCGCACGGCGCGCACGTCCACCGGCCGTCGTACCCGCAGGTCGAACACACGCTCGTAGTCGGCGAAGTACGCGCCGATGACCTCCGAGGAGGGCCGCGCGGGGTCGGCGCCGGTCAGCTCCATGCCCGGCAGCGCGTGCATGCCGTGCACCTTGCCGTACGTCAGTGACGGCCAGCGGAACTGCCAGGCGCCGCCGGGGCCGGGGGAGTGGTCGAGCACCACGAATCCGCGCTCCGGCGCGAAGCCGCCGCGCCGCAGGTGATGGGCGGCGGCCAGGCCCGCCTGACCGGCCCCGACGACGACCACGTCGACCTCACGAGTGCTGTCCACGCCAGGACCAACCGCGCCGCGGGCACGGATCTTCCCCGGGATCGAGGAGGATGGGCGCATGTCACACGCCTTCACCACCCGAGTGCTGAACGTCGCCTCCGGCTCGCGGGAGCGGGTCGTGGACCTCACCCGTGACTGCGAGGAGTTCCTGCGGGAGACCTCCGACGGCCGTGACGGTCTGCTCAACCTGTTCGTGCCGCACGCCACCGCCGGTATCGCCGTCATCGAGACCGGCGCGGGCAGCGACGACGACCTGCTGGCGACCCTGCACACCCTGCTGCCCGCCGACGACCGCTGGCAGCACCGCCACGGCAGCCCCGGCCACGGCCGCGACCACGTCCTGCCGGCCCTCGTCCCGCCGCACGCCACCCTGCCGGTCGTCGGGGGCCGCCTGGAACTGGGCACCTGGCAGTCGGTCTGCCTGGTCGACACCAACGTCGACAACCCGAACCGCCAGGTCCGGTTGAGCTTCCTAACCTGAGGCTGTCCGGTTTGGGAACTCCCGGACGCGACGTCCTGGAACGACTTCCTGGGCCGAGACTCCCTGGCCCGAGGCGACCCGGCGCGCTCTCAGTGCGCCGGGTCCTTCTCCTGCCGTACGGTCACCACCGGGCAGGCCGCGTGCTGGGCGCAGCGCTGGCTGACCGAGCCCAGCATCGCGCGCGCGAAGCCGCCGCGGCCGCGGCTGCCCACGACAAGGATCTCCGCCCCCTGCGAGGCGCGGATCAGGATTTCCGACGGGTTGCCCTCGACGAGGTACTCGCGCATCCCGTCCGGCCGCCCGTCGGCGAAGACGGCGCGCAGCGCCTCGGCGAAGCGGTCTTTGGCCTGCTCCAGGTCGAACGTCGGGTCGATCGCGGGTCCGGTCCAGCCCGCGTCCGACGGGGTGTCCCAGGCGTGGACGGCCTCCACGACGCCGTCCACCAGTTCCGCGTACCGCACGGCCCAGCGCAGCGCCGCGTAGGACGACGGCGAACCGTCGACACCCACGACCACCCGAGGTCGCGGTCCAGAGGGTTGCATGGGCACCTCACTCGAACGTCGCTGTCCCCCCTGCGGGCGGCCCCGGAGTCCGCGGGCCTCACCTCAACGCTGCCCGGCGCGGCGCGAGCGCGCCAGCCGAGCGCGCGCGGGCGGAGCGGGCGCGGGGCCAGGGCGGGCGGAGCGGGCGCGGGGCCGGGGCGGGCGCGGGCCGCCGCCAGAGCGCTCGCCGCACCCAGGTAGCTGCCGGTCATCAGGAGCTCGAACCAGACCAGGCCGATCGCCTGCACCTCGTCCAGCCGGGCGCCGGGCGGACACGCGGTGCGCACCATGAGGTCGGGCGGCACCAGCACCCCGCCCAGGGTCACCTGGTCGCTCTCGGCCCCGGCCAGGAAGCCGCTGGACCAGAAGCCGCTGACACCCAGGCCCTCACCGGCCGCGGGGACCAGGGCCACCGCCAGTTCCTGGCCGGCGCCGCCCTCGCGGGGCACGAGCACGCTCGCGGTGAGCAGATCCATGGAACGTGCCAGGCTGCACGGGCGTTTCACCCCGGTGATCCGCAGCCACTCGGGCGCCGGGGTGGCGGACATCGACGGCGACAGGATGCCGGTGCCGCTGCGCCCCTCGGCGAAACCCGAGGCCACCAGCTGGTTCTCCGTGGCGACGGCCTGGACGGCCATCCATTCGAGCCCCTCGCCGGAGTTGTTGAACCCCACCAGGGTGACCATCGAGAAGTGGTGCATGGTCGTCGCGACGGCGAGCGAGGGCGAACGGCTGCCGAGGGCGCGCTGCACCCGCACGGCGTCGAGTGCGCGGGCGCCCGCCCCGGCCCTGGAGGGACGCCGGGGCCAGCAGCCCCGGGCCGCCGCTGTCCCGGAAAGGCCCGACCCCGGGGCCGCCGGGCCGCCGGGCCGCCGGGCCGCCGGGCCGCCGGGCCGCTCCAGGGTCATCGACGGCACGGCCCGCAGGCTGTCGTCGAGCCCCGGCAGCAGTTCGGTGCGGGCCGCGCGTTCACGGTCCAGGAATCAATCTCATGTCGTCCCCTGCTGCTTGGTCCTCGGGCGCCGCCGGCGGCGACCCGTCCGCGGTGTCGCCGGTGTCGCTGTCGGGGCAGCGTCACGTGTGTTTACGCACGGGGCACCAGGAACTCAGCCGCGACCGGGCGCACCCACCCGGAGGCCGTCCATGACGAGGTCGAGCAGACGGCTCGCGCGGGACTGCCAGTCGCCGTGCGGATCGAGCTGCCAGATCCCGGCGATGGCGAGGACGAAGTCGTCGGAACTGACGCCGGGCCGGATGGCACCGGCCTCCTCGGCGGCGCGCAGCAGGAGGTCGGCGGCGGAGGCCAGCGCGGTGTGCCCCGGCTTCGCCGGGCTGCCGGGGGCGGCGGTGGCCTGCCGGATCGCGTCCGCGAGACCGGCCTTGGTCATGGCGAACCGGACCAGCCGGTCCATCCACTCGCGCAATGCCTGGTCCGGGGAACGGCACTCCAGCAGCTCGGTCGCGCTGTCGGAGACCTGCTGCATCTCGTGACGGTAGATCTCCAGGACCAGCGCCTCGCGGTTGGGGAAGTTGCGGTAGAACGTGCCCTGGCCGACGCCGGCCTTCCTGGCGATCACGCTGAGCGGGGTGTCGGCGCAACGGGTCAGCTCGGCCACCGCCACTTCCAGGATGGTCTCGCGATTGCGTTGTGCGTCCGAGCGCTGAGGCGTGTGCTTCTTCTGCTGCACTCGTCCTCCTTTCGGGTACGCCGCCGAACCCGGCCTTGCTAAGCGGACAGCTGTCCGGTAGTTTCGCGAATAACGGACAGCTGTCCGCTTCGCGTCCACTCTAGCGGTGGGCAGTGCTTTTCCGCCACGCACAGTGCCCTGTTCCGATTCCCAGAGCCCTTGTCCCCGACGTCACTTTTCCTGATTCATCGTCTGTCAGGCCGACATCTCGACGTGTTTCCGCCGCATATGCGAAAGAAGCTGATCATGGACCCAGCCACCTCGTCGACGCACAGCCCGATCACTTTGAACATCAACGGCGAGAAGCACGCGCTGTCCGTCGACCACCGCACCACCCTGCTCGACGCCCTGCGCGAGCGGCTCGATCTGACCGGCACCAAAAAGGGCTGTGACCAGGGACAGTGCGGTGCCTGCACAGTACTGCTCGACGGCCGCCGTGCCGTCTCCTGCCTGCAACTGGCGGTCGCGGCCGAAGGGCGCGAGATCACCACCATCGAGGGCGTCGCCGAGGGCGACCGGCTGCATCCCGTGCAGCAGTCCTTCCTCGACCTCGACGGCTTCCAGTGCGGCTACTGCACACCTGGCCAGATCTGTTCGGCCGTCGCCGTGATCGAGGAGCACGCGGCGGGCTGGCCGAGCGCGGTCACCGACGATGTGCGCCCCGAGGCCGGACCGCCCCCGCTGACCGCCGACGAGATCAGGGAGCGGATGAGCGGCAACCTGTGCCGCTGCGGCGCCTACGCGTCGATCGTCCAGGCGGTCGAGCGGGCCGCGTCGACCGTGCGGTCCGGCGGCGCGTCCGCCGTGGAGAGCACACAGAGCACACCGAGCGCACAGAGCACACCGAGCGCACCGAGCGCACAGAGCACACCGAGCGCACCGAGCGCACAGAGCACACCGAGCGCACTGAGCGCACCGAGCGCACCGAGCGCACCTTGCGCACCGAGCAAGGAGGCCGTGGCATGAGGGAGTTCGGCTACGAACGGGCCCATGACGTCGCCGGTGCCGTCGCGCTGCTGGGCGCCGACCCGGACGCCCGATTCCTCGGCGGCGGCACCAACCTCGTCGACCTGATGAAGACCGGCGTCGAGCGGCCCGCCCGCCTCGTCGACGTACGCGAGCTGCCGCTCGACGGGATCGAGCCCACCGACGACGGCGGTCTGCGCATCGGCGCCACCGTCACCAACAGCGACCTCGCCGCCCACCCGGACGTGCGCCGCCGCTACCCGGCGCTGACCCAGGCGGTACTGGCCGGTGCCTCGGGGCAACTGCGCAACATGGCGACCGTCGGCGGCAACCTCCTCCAGCGCACCCGCTGCGGCTACTTCACCGATGTCACCCGGCCGTGCAACAAGCGCGTCCCCGGCAGCGGCTGCCCCGCGATCGAGGGAGAGCACCACAACCACGCGATCCTGGGCGCCTCCGAGCACTGCGTGGCCGTCCACCCCTCCGACATGGGCGTGGCCCTGACCGCCTTCGACGCCGTCGTCTCCTACGAGACCGCCGACGGAGCGGGCTCTCTGCCGCTCGCCGACTTCTATCTCCCCGTGGGCGACACCCCGCACCGGGAGACCGCCCTGCCGCCGGGCGCGCTGATCACCGGCGTCGTCCTGCCGCCCGCCCCCGTCGCGGCCCGCTCGCGCTACCGCAAGGTCCGCGAGCGCGCCTCCTACGCCTTCGCCCTCGGCTCCGTGGCCGCCGCCCTCGACGTCCGGGACGGCGTCGTGCACGAGGCACGCCTCGCCCTCGGCGCGGTCGCGTCCCGCCCCTGGCGGGCCCGCACCGCCGAGCGGATGCTGACCGGTGCCCCGGCCGACGCCGCCGGCTTCGCCGCAGCGGCGGACGCCGAACTGGCCGCCGCGAGCCCGCTGCCGCACAACGGCTACAAGGTGGCCCTCCTGCGCAACCTGACGGTGGCCGTGCTGACCGAACTCGCCGAGGAGATGGCCCGATGACCACCGCCACCGGAACACGTACGACCAGGAAGGGCGCCGTCGGGACCGCGCACACCCGCGTGGAGGGCCTCGACAAGGTCACCGGAGCCGCCCGCTACGCCGGTGAGATCCCCTTCGCCGACCTCGCCCACGGCTGGCTGGTGCTCTCCACGGTGGCCCGCGGCCGGATCCGGTCCCTCGACACCGCGCCCGTGCTCGCCATGCCCGGAGTGCTCACCGTCCTCCACCACGAGAACGCGCCGCGCCTGAAGACCGACTTCATCGGCCTGCTGGGCGTCCCCCCGGACCCCACCTCCACCCTCTTCCAGAACGACCGGGTGGCGCACCGGGGCTGGCCGGTGGCGCTGGTCGTCGCCGAGACCTCCGAGCAGGCCAGGGAAGCGGCCGAATCCCTCGTCGTGCACTACGAACAGGAGCCGCACGACGTCGACTTCTCCGCCGGCCGCACCGACGCGTACGAGCTCCAAGGCCATATGCCGGCGGCGACGGAGAAGGGCGACCTGGCGGCCGAACTCGCCGCCTCCGCCGTCACCCTCGACGAGGAGTACACCACCCCCGAAGAGCACCACAGCATGATGGAGCCGCACGCGGCGACCGCCCTGTGGGACGGCGGACGCCTCGAACTCGTCGACTCCAACCAGGGCGCCACCTGGGTCGTCGGCGAACTGGCCAACCTCTTCTCGCTCGACCCGTCCGCCGTGCGCGTGCGCTCCGAGCACGTCGGCGGCGGCTTCGGCAGCAAGGGCGTGCGCGCCCACCAGGTGGCCGCCGTGATGGGCGCGACCGTCCTGCACCGCCCCGTGCGCGTCGTCATGACACGCCGCCAGATGTTCTCGCTGACCGGCTACCGCAGCCCCACCGCGCAGCGGATCAGGCTCGGCGCGGACCCGGACGGCCGCCTGCGCGCGCTGGAGCACCTCTCGCTCAGCCAGACCTCCACCGTCCACGAGTTCGTCGAGTCGTGCGCCGCCCCCTCCCGGGTGATGTACGACGCCGAAGCCCACCACACCGTCCACCGCGTCGTCCGGCTGGACGTGCCGACCCCGACGTTCATGCGCGCACCGGGGGAGGCCCCGGGCTCCTTCGCCCTGGAGTCCGCGCTCGACGAACTCGCCGAGAAATGCGGTCTGGACCCGATCGAGCTGCGCCTGCGCAACGAGCCGGAGCGGGGCCCCGTCTCCGGACTGCCCTTCAGCAGCCGCAATCTGACCGCCTGCTTCCGCGAGGGCGCCCGCAGGTTCGGCTGGGCCGACCGGGACCCACGCCCCGGCGTGCGCCGCGAGGGGCGCTGGCTGCTCGGCACCGGCACGGCCGCCGCGTCCTTCCCCTCCAACGCCGGGCCGTCCACCGCGCTCGTCACGGCCGAGGCGGACGGCACCTTCACCGTGCGGATCGCCGCCGCCGACGTCGGCACCGGAGCGCGCACCGCGCTGCTCCTGGTCGCCGCCGACGCCCTGGAGACGACGACGGACCGGGTCCGGGTGCGCATCGGGGACAGCGACTTCGGACCGGCGATGATCTCCGGCGGTTCCATGGGCACCCGGTCCTGGTCCTGGGCGGTCAGGATCGCGGCCGAAGAGCTGCGCGAGCGGCTGACGCTGGGCGCCGACATCCCGCCGGAGGGCATCACTGTGCGCTCCGACACCACCGAGGCCCTGCGGTCCCTGACCGGCAAGGAACGGCACTCCTTCGGCGCCCAGTTCGCCGAGGTCGCCGTGGACGTCGCCACCGGCGAGGTACGGGTGCGCCGGATGCTCGGCATCTTCGCGGCGGGCCGCATCGTCAACCCGCTCACCGCCCGCAACCAGCTCGTCGGCGGCATGATCTGGGGCATCTCCATGGCGCTGCACGAGGCGGCGGCCCGCGACCGGGCCGACGGCGGACTCTACGGCCCCGACCTCGCCGGCTACCACGTCACGTCGCACGCCGACGTACCCCCGTCGATCGAGGCCGACTGGGTCGACGACCCGGACCCGGACGACCCGGTCGGCATCAAGGGCATCGGTGAGGTGGGCATCGTCGGAGCCGCCGCGGCGATCACCAACGCGGTGTGGCACGCCACCGGCGTCCGCCACCGCGACCTGCCCGTCCGCCCCGACCGCGTCCTGGAGGCAGCCGCGAGGGAGCCGCATGCTTGACATCGCCGAGGAGCTGCACCGCTGGACGGAGGAGGGCCGGGCCTACGCCGTGGCCACCGTGGTCACCGTCGGCGGCAGCGCGCCGCGCGGTCCGGGCGCTGCCCTCGCCGTCGACAGCGAGGGCACCGTCATCGGCTCGGTCTCCGGCGGCTGTGTGGAAGGAGCGGTCTACGACCTGTGCCGACAGGCCCTCCAGGACGGCACCACCGTCCTGGAGGAGTTCGGCTACAGCGACGAGGACGCCTTCGCGGTCGGCCTGACCTGCGGCGGGACCATCGGCATGATGATCACCCCGGTCGGTGCGCAGGCGCCGGTGCGCACGGTGCTCGGGGCGGCGCTGGCGGCCGCCGTCCGCGACGAGCCGGTGGCCCTCGCCCGGATCGTCCGCGGCCCGGAACGGCTGCTCGGCGCCACGGTCCTGGTCCGGGCGGACGGCACCGACGAGGGCGCGCAGGACGGCGGGTTCGGTGACCATCCGGAGGCGGCCCGCACCGCGGTGGCCGAGGCCAGGGCGCTGCTGGAGGCCGGCCGCACGGGGACCGTGGAGCTGTCCGAGGACGGCTCGCACTGCCCCGGCGGACTGACCCTGCTCGTCGAGGTGACCGTGCCGCCGCCGCGCATGATCGTCTTCGGGGCGGTCGACTTCGCGGCGGCACTGGTCAGGGCGGGCAAGTTCCTCGGCTACCACGTGACGGTGTGCGACGCCCGGCCCGTCTTCGCCACCCGGGGCCGCTTCCCCGAGGCCGACGACATCGTCGTGGACTGGCCGCACCGCTATCTGCGGGACACCCCGACCGACCCGCGCACGGTGCTGTGTGTGCTCACCCATGACGCCAAGTTCGACATCCCCCTGCTGACGGTCGCCCTGCGGATGCCGGTCGCCTTCGTCGGCGCCATGGGCTCGCGCCGGACCCACGAGGACCGCAGACGCCGGCTGCGCGAGGCGGGCGTGAGCGAGGAGGAGCTGGACCGGCTGCGGTCCCCGATCGGCCTGGATCTCGGCGCCCGTACCCCGGAGGAGACGGCCCTGTCGATCGCGGCGGAGATCGTCGCCGCCCGGCGCGGCGGGACGGGCACCCCCCTGACCGGCTCGGGAGGTCCGATCCACCACGACCGCGGTCCGGGCGGCACCCGCGCCGCGTAGGCGACCGGCCGGGGCCCGGGAAGGAGAGCAAGGGGTCAAGGACAGGGTCGGGGATAGGTCTCCAGCGCGGTGGCGAGCCCCGCGGCGTCGGTGCCCACCTTGCGGTACACGGAGGAGAGGAGCTGGCGCACCCCCTGCTCGGTGAGCCGCAGTTCCTTGGCGACCACCGCCACCGGATGCCCCTGCGCGGCCTGTTCGGCGGCTCTGCGTTCCTGCGCGGTGAGCGTGTCGGTCTGCGCGTACCGCAGCGGCAGCGGGCGCAGTCCGGCCGCCGACAGCTCCGCCCTGGCCCGTACGGCAAGGGCCTCGGCCCCGCAGTGGACCGCGGTCTCAAGACCCCGGTAGAGCCGGTCGGCCGCGTCCGCGAGCCGGCCGTTGCGGGCCAGGGCGGCTCCGTGCCCCACCAGCGCGCGGGCCAGTTCGTACCCGGCCGGGGACCCCTCCAGCAGGCAGACCGCCTCGGCGTGCAGCTCCAGCGCCGCCGGGCCGCCGGTGACCTCGGCCATCGTGCGCAGCGCCTGCCCGGTGGCCGAGGCCGCGCCGAAGGCCCGCGCCCGCTGGACCGCCTCCCCGGCCAGGCAGACGGCGCGCTCCGGCGCCACGGGTGCCAGAGCCGTCGCCAGGTCCAGCTGCCAGGGGCACCACGCGGGATTGCGCCAGGCCCGGGAGTCCTGCCGGTCGCCGACGGCGGACAGCAGCCGTGCCGCCTCCGCGTGGCGGCCCTCCGCCAGCAGCAGTTCGGCATACACGGTGCGCGGGTCGGGGTAGATCACCGCGTTCGGGACGGTCTCGCCGAAGGCGTGGTCGTCGGCGACCTGCCGGGCCTCGGCGATCCGGCCCCGGGCCAGCAGCGTCTGGATGAGCACACCGATCGCGAACCACTGCGCCGGGACCGCGCCCTCCACCCGGTCGGCGACGCGCAGTCCTTCGCGGACGTGGTTCTCCGCCTCGGCCAGGCCGCCGCGGTGGTAGTGGATATAACCGAGCAGCGTCTCGCCCAGGGCCAGATGGGAGCCGCGCCAGCCCTTGGCGTTGCACTCGGCGATGCCCCGGCCGAACAGTTCCTCGGCCCGCCGGGGCTGGTCGCAGTACATGAACAGCAGGGCGACCGAGGCGGGCACCTCGAAGCCGCGGTTCTCGTCGGTCCAGCTCATCCCGCCGCGCAGCGCTCGCTCGGCATGGTCGAGGACCGTCTGCCGCGCCTCGCCGCGCACCATGGCGTCCCAGGCGCGCAGCCCCAGGATGTAGCGCTCCTCCAGGGTGCGGCCGGTCAGCCGTTCGGCCAGGCGGGCGAGTTTGCGGGAGCGGGCCGGTGAGTCGGGTTCGTCGGTGCGGAAGGCGCTCCACACGAAGTGGTCGGCCTGCATGCGCAGCCGGGTCCGCGGATCGGTGGCCTTGTGCGCCTCCTCGGCGGCCACGCTCGCGGCCTCCGCCATCCGGTCGGTGTGCGCCAGCGCCTGCGTCAGCCGGTAGACGATGGAGGCCCGCAGCCCGGGGGAGAGACCGGGTTCGGTGAGGGCCTGCCGCAGATGGGTGACGGTGGCCGCGGGTTCGATGAGGAAGGTCGAGCCGGCCAGTTCGTGCAGCAGCGCGGCCCGGTCCTCGGGCGGCGGCGGTTCCTGGAGGGCCCTGGCCAGCGCCCGCCGGGCGGCCTCCGGAGCCCCGGCCCGCAGATACTCGCGGGCGGCCTCCCGCAGACAGGCCACGGCCTCGGGCCTGGCCTCGCACGGCACTTCCAGCAGATGCCGTGCGGCGGCCGTGGGGCCGAGCCCGGCGGCGCGGACGGCCTCGGCGGCGGCGTTGTGCAGACCCACCCGCAGGCCGGGCGGGATGGACCGGTAGATCGCGGTGGCGATCAGCGGGTGCGTGAACTCCAGATTGCCGCCGGTGCCGGGACTGTCGGTGAGGATCCTGGCGGCGCGCAGCTTCGCCGTCTCCTGCGCGGCCTGCTCCATCCCGACCACGGCGACGGCGGCGGCCAGGTCCGGCGGTACGGAGGTGCCCAGCACGGCGGCGGCCGAGGCGAACATGACGGTGCCGGGGCCGAGTCGGCGCAGACGGTCCAGCAGACCGGGCCCCTTGATCGCGGAGGCCACGTCGCGCATCACCGGCAGATCGGCCCCGGTCCCGCGCACCCGCCGTTCGGCGAGCTGGATCGCCAGCTCCACCGCCTCGAAGGGACGGCCCTCGGTGACCGTGCAGCACTCCTCGCAGAACGCGTCCTCGGCCGACTCGCCCACGTGTTCCCGGATGATCCGGGCCACGCCCGTGGCGGAGAGCGGCCTCAGCGCGTGCGGGCGGTTCTCGTGGTGCTCGACCAGGGTGCGGAAGGCGGTGGCCTCGGGCGGCAGTTCGCCGGGACGGTAGGCGACGACGATCAGCAGGGGAAGATTCTCGATGCGGGGCGCGAAGGAGGCGAGCCAGCTCAGCGACTCCGCGTCGGACCAGTGCGCGTCGTCCAGAAGCAGCACGACCGGTGCCCGCGCCACGGTGAGACGTGTCATCACCCAGTCGAGACCGTCACGCACCCCGGCCGGATCCGGCACCCGGGCGCTGTCGGACGCCTCCAGGCCGAGCGCGGTGGCGACGATGTCGTACCAACTGCCCAGGAACTCGCGGCGCTCGGCCTCGGGCATCGCCGCCAGCGGAGGCTGCACCAGTTGCCGGACCACATGGAAGGCCAGCTCCTGCTCGTTCTCGCCGCCCCGGGCCGACAGGACCGTGCAGCCCTGGGCGAGGGCCCGCGCGCGCAACTGCGCCATGAGCGTCGTCTTCCCCAGCCCCGCGGGACCGGTGAAGGCCAGCAGCCCGCCGCCGCGCAGGGACCCCTCTGCGGACGCGGCGAGGGAGGCCAGCGCGTCGTCCAGCACCCGCAGTTCCCGCTGCCGTTCGAGCAAGGGCCGGTGTCCGGTGTGCGACTGCCACGGCTCATCTGCCATGTGCCCTACCGCTTCCTGTGCTTCGGCCGTCCGAGGAAGCCAGAGCGTACGCCCGCGTGGTCCCCGGACGGCCGAATGGGGCATGGAAGAGGCAAGGAAGGGTGAATCTTCTCGCTCCGAGGATTGACGCCTCTTCCAGGTGGGTAACGCGCCTCGAATGTCCGCTACCGGGTGGGCGCCTGGGCGGAGTCCGCGTACCGCGGCACCGTCCGGGACCAGTGGTAGCAGCCGCGGATCCAGCCGGTCATGCCGTCCACATAGCCGGCACCGGCGGGGCTGAGCTCAGGGGCCAGTTCCGCGCGGAGCCGTTCGAACTCATGGATGGTGCCGTTGATCCGGCCGATGGCCGACGTCACCGCCTCCGGCAGCGAGCAGTCGTGGGCCCGCTGATAGCCGAGGGCCAGGTTGATCAGTCCGCCGGCGCGCTGCTCCTTCACCGCGGAGTAGAGGTCCGGTATCCACACCGCGGCGTCGGAGGACAGCGCCGTCAGCCGCCGCATCAGCGGGTGATGGAGTTCGCGCGGGGCCAGTTCGCCGGTCTGCGCGGCCTCGCACAGGGGGTAGAACGGCTGCACCCCCGCCGTCAGCGACCGTATCGACGTGCACACCCCGAGACGCGGCGCGGCGGACCCGTGCTGGGCCACCGCCTCGTACATCAGCCCGTGCACGTACTCCTGGCCGTACCAGGCCCAGCGTGCCGCCTGGGCGGGGGTGCAGCGCCGCCGGACCTGCCGGTGGAGGTCGGTGAGCGCCGCCCCGAGAGGCGTCGTCGGCGGCCGGCCCTCGCGCAGGACCGCGATGCTCTCGCACAGCATGGGCAGCAGCCGGTCCGGTCCCTGCTCACCGACCTCCTCCGCCCGGTCGTCGAAGACGAACTGGTAGGCGATCTGGAGGGCGACGAGCCGCAGGATGTCCGCGTCGACGTCCGGGGTGGTGTACGAGGCGAGCTGGGCCGGCCGGGTCCGGACGATCATGTCCGCGACGTCCGGATCGGCGGTCAGACCGCGGTCGTCCAGCCAGTCGTCCGTGGCCGCCACCGCCTCCGCCTCATGGGGGTTGCTGCGGAAGGCATAGGGCATGTGGAGGCGGGCGTCGATCAGATCGTTGAGCGAGGCAGCCGGGTCGGAGAGCGCCTCGGCTGCCGGGACTGCCTGTCGTGGTACGCGTTCCTCTTGCCGCGTCGCCACCTCGGTCACCTGCCCTTCGGGTCGGAGTGGTCCTGCTGGCGGACCGAGCGCGGAGGGGTCCCGCTCGGTCCGGGCGGTGCCGGTTCGGGGGACGTCGGTCCGGCGGAGGCCGGTCGGAGCGGCGGCGGTTCGGCGGAGGCCGGTCGGAGCGGCGCCGGTCCGGGCGCCGCCGGGCAGGTCCGGCCCGCGCCCGGCTGCGGCGCGCCCGGCCGGGACGGGCCCGCGCGGACCGGCCGCGGTTCGCAGGTCATCACCAGCGACCGGGGGCCCAGCGTCACGGCCGGGCGCAGGGGCGCCACCGGTCCCGGCGGATGGCGCAGCCGCAGCCGGCCGGCGATCGTCGCGACCGCCACCGTGGCCTCCGCCACCGCGAGCGCGTCGCCGATGCACTTGCGGTTGCCCGCGGCGAAGGGCAGCATCGCGCCGTGCGGCACGGCCGCCGTCCGCCCCGGCAGCCAGCGGTCCGGCAGGAACCGCTCCGGCTCGGGGAACGACGCGGGATCGTGGTGCAGCAGATACGGGCTGTAGAGGACGGTGGCGCCCCGGGGGATCCGGCAGCCGCCCAGCTCGGTCTCCTCGGTGGTGACCCGGGTGAACAGCCAGCCGGGCGGGGAGTGCCGCAGCGTCTCGGTCACGACGTTGCCGGTGTGCACCAGCAGCGGCAGTTCGGCGGCGGTCGGCGCGCGCCCGCCCAGTACCGTGTCGACCTCCTCGTGCACCCGGCGTTCGGCCTCCGGATGCCGGGCCAGCAGGCTGAAGAGGGAGGCCAGGAGGAGAGCGGTGGTCTCCACCCCGGTGAGCAGCAGGGTGATGAGATGGTCGTGCACCTCCTGCCCGGTGATCGCGGGCCCGTCCTGCCCGCGCTCGGCGGCCAGCAGGGTGCCCAGCAGATCGTCCCGCGGTGCCTGGGCGCGCCGCCGTGCGACGGCCGCGTCGATCAGGCCGTGCAGGCGTTCGAGAGCGTCCCGGTAGCGGCGGTTGGCGGGCAGGGGCACCCGGAAGGGCGCGTCCAGCGGCACCACCGTACGGACGAACAGCCCGCGCACCACGGTGGACAGACACTCCCTCAGCTCGGCGGCCGCGGCCTCGTCGAGCGTGTCCGAGAGCAGGACCCGGCTGGTGACGCGGGTCGTGAGGGCCATCGTCGTCGCGCTCACGTCGACGCGCCGTCCCGGCCGCCAGGTGTCGCACAGCGCCGCGGCCTCGGCGCCCATCAGCTCCGTGTACGCGGCCACGCGCGTGGCGTGGAACCGCGGTTGCAGCAGCCGCCGCTGTCTGCGGTGGGTCTCCTGGCGGCTGGTGACCAGGCCGTCCCCCATCAGGGTCCGGAGCCGGTCGTACTGGGAGCCGCCCTTGTCGAACGTCCGGGTGTCCACGAGCATTCGGTGGACCAGCTCCGGATGGCACACGATCCAGGCGGGCACCGGGCCCAGCCGGATCCGGACGATGTCCCCGCGCCGCGGCAGAGAGTTGAGAAAATCCAGCGGACGGCGGAACAAGGCGATACCGTGGCTCAAGAAAGGGAATATGCCCGGCGCAGTACCCACGGTCCAGGACCGTTCGGATCGGTCGGTCGTGGATACGGCACCGGTTGACGCACCGCTCATCGAATACCACCTGCCTCAGTCGGCACACAAAAATGGGGCGGTCTTTCAGGGCTTGGCGCTCGAACCATGTCCTGCCCAGTTCAACGCGTGCGCCGACCGCCCTCCGCTGTGCACGGGGGGCGCACGGGAGCGCGCGGAAGCGTGGGACGAACCACCTGTGCGACGTACCGAGGCGGCCGGGCCGCCCCCGCGTCAGGCGTCCGGGGAGTCACCCTCCCCGGCCCGCTCGGCGTTCCGCTTCTTCAGCCGCGCCGCCTCCTTGCGGACCTCGGCCTGGGTGGCGCGCTCCTTCTCCAGCCACTCGGGCCCCTCCTGCTTCAGGGCCTCGATCTGCTCGGTGGTGAGCGCCTCGGTGACCCCGCCGCGCGCCAGGCCCGCGATGGAGACACCCAGCCTGGCCGCGACCACCGGACGGGGGTGCGGGCCGTCGCGCCGCAGCTCGCGCAGCCACTCGGGCGGATCGGCCTGGAGCTGGTCCAGCTCGGCGCGCGAGACGACGCCCTCCTGGAACTCGGCGGGCGTGGCGGGCAGGTACACACCCAGCTTCTTCGCCGCGGTGGCGGGCTTCATCGTCTGGGTGCTCTGGTGCGACTTCATGGTGTCCAGACTATCCACCGGCGGGGCCGGGTCCCGACCACGCCGGGTGACCCGGCCGGGTAACCTGGCCGGGTGACAGGCTCGGAGACATCCCCCACGTTCCGGCTCGCGTACGTCCCCGGGGTGACGCCCGCCAAGTGGGTGCGGATCTGGAACGAGCGCCTGCCCGACGTCCCCCTCGCCCTCGTCCAGGTACCGGCCGCCGACGCGTCCGCGGTGCTCGGCGAGGGCCGCGCGGACGCGGGCGTCGTACGCCTGCCCGTCGACCGTACGGTCTTCAGCGCGATCCCCCTCTACACCGAGACCACCGTGGTCGTCGTCCCCAAGGACCACCTGGTGACGGCGGCGGACGAGGTGTCCCTCGCCGACCTGGCCGACGAGGTCGTCCTGCACCCCCAGGACGACGTCCTCGGCTGGGAGCGGCCCCCCGGCGAGCCCGCCTTCGAGCGCCCCGCGACCACCGAGGACGCCGTGGAACTGGTCGCGGCCGGTGTGGGAGTGCTGATCGTGCCGCAGTCGCTGGCCCGGCTGCACCACCGCAGGGACCTGACCTACCGGACCGTCGCCGACGCCCCGCAGTCGGGCGTCGCGCTGGTGTGGCCCGAGGAGGCGACCACCGACCTGGTCGACGACTTCATCGGGATCGTGCGCGGCCGGACGGCCAACAGCACCCGCGGCCGCAGCCGGCCCGAGGCGCAGGCCGGGACCGGGCGCGGGCAGGACACGGGGACCGGCCGCAAGGCCGCTCCCGGCAAGGGCTCGGGCAAGGCCCCGGGCAGGTCGGCGGGCAAGGGTGCGGGCGCGGGCGGCACCGGCAGGACGGCCCAGAGCCGAGGCGGCTCCGGCCGCACCGGCGGGGCGCGCGGCGCCAAGGGCGCCCAGGGCGGAGCCAGGGGCGCCAAGCGGGGCCGGCCGCGCCGCAGCTCCTAGCCTCCCGAAGTCCAGGGCCAGATCCACATCCGGCCCAGAGCCAGGGACAGATCCGGTCACATCCGGCCCAGAGCCAGGGACAGGTCCGGGGCCGGGACCAGGTCCGGATCCGGGGCCGCAGGCAGGTGCTGCCCGGTTCACTTCCCGGACGCACGCCCGATCGACTCCACCAGCGGCAGCAGCCGGTGCGGGACGCGCTCGCGCAGGGCCACCTCGGTACGGGTGCGGACCACGCCCGGCAGGCTGATCAGCTTCTGGATCACGTCCTCCAGGTGGGCGTTGTCGCGCGCCACGACCCGGGTGAGCAGATCGCCGCCGCCGGTGATGGAGAACGCCTCCACGATCTCCGGCACCCCGGCCAGCGCGTCCCCCACGTCGTCCAGGTGCCCCTGGGTGACCTCGATGTGCACGAACGCCAGCACCGGGTGGCCGAGCGCGGCGGGGGAGAGGGACGGGCCCGTCCCGGTGATCACACCGTCGCGCTCCAGACGGTCCAGCCGGGCCTGGAGCGTGCCCCGGGCGATGCCGAGGACGCGCGCGTACTCGCGCACGCTGGTGCGCGGCTGCTCCAGGAGCAGCCGCAGGATGCGGGTGTCGAGTTCGTCCACGGCCATGGCGGCGCCGGTCTCCCTGGGAAGGCGTCGTTCGACCCGACTGTACCAATGGCCCACTCCCGCCCCCGGCCGGTGAGCCAGGCACGCCCGTCCATTGGCCTGTCGCCAGGGCTGTTGTCCGAGCCCCCGCTGTGCCAATGGCCCAGTCATTCCGGAGCCACTTGAGCCAGAGCCCCCGAGGATGCTCTGATGGACGGGTCGATGGCGCTGCGGATCCCCGCGGCGCCTTTTTCATGCCGGTCCCGGCACGCCCGTCGTGCCGTGCCGGGTCCACACGTCTGCCGAGGGGCGGTCATCAGTGCTCAAGAGGGTGTTCGCGGCTCCGGATCCCGGACGGGCGCGGCTGCGGTTCGCGTCCCGTGCCGTCCTCGGGATCGGCCTGGCGACCGCCGTGTGCGGGCTGGCCGGACACTCCCTGCACGGCGCCGTGACCGGCGGGCTCGCCGCGCTGCTCGCCCTGTTCACCGTCACCGACCCCACGGTCCGCGGCCAGGCGGTCACCACCGTGCTGCTGCCCGTCGTCGGCGTCCCCGTCCTGGCCGCCGCCGCGGCGCTGCACGGCCTCCCGGTGGCCCGGGACCTCACCTTCTTGGCCCTGGTCGGCGCCGGTGTCTACGCGCGCCGCTGGGGGCCGCGCGGCCACAGCCTGGGTGTCTTCGCGTTCATGACCTTCTTCGTGGCCCAGTTCCTGCATGCCACGACCGGGCAGCTGCCCGAGCTGTCCACCGCCCTCGTGCTGTCCGTGCTCACCGCCGCCGGGGTGCGCTTCGGGCTGTGGTGCTACGAGCGCCGCAGCTCCCCGGCCGCCCCGCCGCTGCCCCCGGACGGCACCGGCCTCGCCCGGGTGACCACCCGGCAGGCGGTCCAGGCGACCGCCGGCGCCGGGTTCGCGCTTGTCGTCGGCCAGCTGGTGTCCGGGCAGCGCTGGTACTGGGCGGTCGGCGCCACCTGGTGGGTGTTCGTGAACACCGCCTCACGCGGCGAGACGCTGGTCCGCGGCTTCCGCCGGGTCCTCGGCACGGTGCTCGGCATCGGCCTGTGCGCCTTCCTCGTCGCCCCGCTGCACGGAGCCGCGCTGCCCACCGCCGTGCTCGTCGCCGTCAGCGTCTTCGGCATCTTCTACACCGCCGCCGTGTCCTACACCTGGATGATGCTCTGGGTCACCCTCCTCGCCACCTCGCTCTACGGCCTGCTCGGCGTCCTCACCCCAGGGCTGCTCTCCCTGCGGCTGGGGGAGACGGCGGTCGGCGCGCTCGGTGCCTGGCTCGCCGTGCTGTTCGTGCTGCCGGTCAGCACCCACGCCGTCACCGGCGCCTGGATCCAGCGCGCCCTGCGCTGCGTGCACACCTGCACCGCCGAGGCCGCCGCCCGGCTCGCGGGTGCCACCGACGCCGACCCGGCGCCCCGGGTGGCCGAATTGGAACACCTGCTGGGCCGGGTACGGCTCTCCGTCGCCCCGCTCGTGCACCCGCTGAACCCGATGCTCGGCCGCAAGCGCCGCGCCCGCCAGGTGCTCGCCCTGCTGGACGACTGCGCCCGCGAGGTCCGCGGCCTGGTCGCGGTGGCCGCCGATCCCGTGGCCTCGCACGACGCGCGGCTGGCCGCCGCCTGCTGGCGGGTGGAGGCCGCCGTCGAGGGGCTCACCGACGGCGGCGGTACGTCCCTCACCGCCGCCGGCACCGCCCACCCCGCCGCTGAGGTGCCCGCACTCGCCCACCTGCACGGCCTGGAGCGGGCCCTCGCCGAACTGGCCGCCCCGCTGCGCGCGCCGTCCGGCTCGCCGCTGGTCGGCGCCTGACGCGCGAACCGCCCCGGGGACGGGCGCTCCGAGCCGACGTACACTCCCGCGCCTGCGCCGTGGCCCCTCGCGCCCCAGGTGCACGGCCGTCCCGCCCGGCGTGCGCCCGGAGGGGCGCGCCGCCACCGGAACACTCGCCGCCACCATGGTCTAGACCGTTCTTGATCGGCTGCTACCGTCACCCCGAAACGGGTCGACGGAGAGGGGACAGCGGTGGCAGACGAGGGCGGCAGGCGGCAGCGGGCGTTCATCGGGTCGTTCACGGCGGCGGGAGGCCCCGGCGTGGTCACGGCCGCCGTCACCGAAGGCGGCGCGCTCACCCCGCTGAGCAGCGTGGACGGCGTGCTGGACCCCTCCTACCTCGCGCTGTCGGCGGACGGCGGCACGCTCTACGCGGTCAGCGAGACCACCGAGGGCGCGGTGGCCGCGTACCGGGTGAAGGGCGAGACGGTCGAACTCCTCGGCCCGCCGGTCCGCGTCGGCGGCAGCGGCCCCACCCACCTCAGCCTGGCCGACGGGCACGTCCTGACGGCCAACTACGACTCGGGCAGCGTCAGCGCCGTACCGGTGCGCGCGGACGGGAGCCTCGCCCCGAGCGTGTCCGACGTGCTGGCGCACACCGGCTCCGGGCCGCACGAGCGCCGCCAGCGCGGCCCGCACGCCCACCAGGTGCAGCCCGACCCGAGCGGCCGGTGGGCCGTGAGCGTCGACCTCGGCACGGACTCGGTGCGGGTGTGCACCCTGGCGGACGGCGGCCTCACCCTGCACCGCGAGATCGCGCTCCGCCCCGGCTCCGGCCCCCGCCACCTGGCCTTCCACCCGGACGGCCGGCACGCCTACGTCGTCAACGAGCTGACCCCGACCGTCACCGCCTGCCGGTGGGACGCGGAGACGGGCTCGCTCAAGCCGCTGGCGGAGACCCCGGTGCTGCCCGCCGCCCCCGCGGGCGACGCCTACCCGTCGGGCATCGTGGTCTCCCCCGACGGCCGGTTCGTGTGGACCGCCACACGCGGCGAGGACGTCCTGTCGGTGTTCGCCGTCGAGGCGGACGGCGCGCGGCTCGAACCGGTCGGCACCGTCCCGTGCGGCGGCCACTGGCCCCGAGCCCTCACCTGGTCCGACGGTTGCCTGTACGTCGCCAACGAGCGCTCCGGGGATGTCACCTGGTTCGCCGTGGACCCGCTCACCGGCCGCCCGGAACGGGCCGGTGCCATCAAGGTCGCGGCCGCGTCCTGCGTGGTCCTCGGCTGACCGCACCACTCACCCGCGGCACCGCCCCGGGCCCGCGGCGACACGACGAAGGGCCCGCTCCCGGACATCCGGGGGCGGGCCCTTCGCGGCAGTTGTGCGGCAGCCGTACGGCACCCCCCGCGGCAGGCGCACGCACCGTGCGCGGCAGGCGCGGCGTACGACCGGCGCGCGCCGGCGCGCACGTCAGCGGACCGGGGCGCCCTGCGCCTGCTGCGGGGCGATGCCCAGTGCCGTCGTGTACTTGGCCAGGGCCAGCTTGCCGATCGCCGGGTACGCGCCGAGCGCCTCGGCGGCCGGGCAGTCGGCCTCCTTGGCGGCGGCCTCGACCAGCTCGGCGTCGATCTCCGGGCCGACCAGGTACGGCGCCAGCGCGAGCTGCTGGGAACCGGAGGAACGCAGCTGCTCGGCGACGCCCGCGATCGAACCCTCCTGGTCGAGGGCGGCGGCCATCACCGGCACGGCGAGCCGTGCCGCGAGCAGCATGCCGGTGATCCCGGCCGCCTGCACGGCCTCCTCGCCGCCGACCGACGCGAGGATGATGCCATCGGCGGCCGTCGCCACGGTGAACAGCCGGGCGCGGTCGGCGCGGGCCAGACCCGCTTCCGACAGGCGCACGTGCAGGGCCTCGGCGAGCAGCGGGTGCGGGCCGAGCACGTCGGTCAGCTCGGCGGCGACCCGGCTCTCCATGACGGCCTGGCGCAGCCGGCGCAGCAGGGCGTTGTCCGGACCGGCGAGCAGCGGCACCACGACCGCGACCGGACCGTCGGGCTCGGCGGCCTCCCCACCGGCGGCGAGCGCCTGCTCGTAGCGGGCCGTCCGCTCGTCGGCCGCGCGCGCGAGCACGGACTGGACCGTCGGGAACTCCGCGTCGTCCCCGTCGAGAAACCCGATCAGGGCGTCCAGACCGGGAAGCTCGGAGCGGGCGATGCTCACGACCTCCTCGGCGAGGCTGCGCGTGGCGGCACCGGGCGTGCCCGGCACCGCGAGGACGAGCGCGGGCGCGCCCTCGGGAGCCGCCAGCGGTTCGGGTCGGCGGTGCCGTCCGGGCTGGCGGGGGCGCGGCATTCGTACAGGCAGGCCGGCGGGCCCAGTGGGGGAGCTCATGGCGCCGCATGTTACTGGCTTTCGGGCTCCCCCTGTTCGGGGAGGGGGCGGGTGAGCGGTTTCCGTCCGGTTTTGTCGCTTGAGTGACAAGCCGATCGGAATTGATCGATGTGTGCAATCGGACGGCACACGACAACTCGCCCAGGACGTAGGGGCACTTGTCCGGCACAGGACGGACATGTACTGGTTGGGGGCGACCGGGTCCCGGTTTCAGAGGCATTCCCGAGGGACGTACAACATCGTCCCGTCCGCCGGAAGGGTCAGCGCGCCCCCGGCCAGATCGGCCGCGATCCGCACCGCGCCGTGCAGCGGATCCCCGTCCGCGGCCACGCGCCGCGCGTGCGGCAGCCGTGCGGCCAACTCCTCGCCCAGCGGCCCGAGAAGAGGCTCGCCCATCTTGAACAGGCCGCCGGTGAGTGCGATCGACGGGGCACCCGAGGCCGGGCAGACCGCGGCGGCCGACTCGGCCATGTGCCGTGCCGCCGCCCGCAGCACCCCGGCCGCGACCGGATCGTCCGGGGCGCAGGCGGCCACCTCGGGAGCGAAGGAGGCCAGGACGGCGGCGCGGTCGGTGCGCGGATAGAGCATGCCGGGCAATCGGGACAGCGGGCCGAACCTCTCCTCGGCGCGGGCGCGCAGGGCGGCCGAGCCGCCGTCCCGTCCGTCGTGGGCGCGCAGCGCGGCCTCAAGGCCGGCCCGGCCGATCCACGCCCCGCTGCCGCAGTCGCCCAGCAGATGACCCCAGCCGTCCGCGCGGCGCCAGCCGCTCAGATCGGTCCCGACCGCGATCAGACCGGTACCGGCGGCGACGACGGCGCCCGGCCGCGCCCCCAGGGCACCGACGTACGCGGTGACCGCGTCGGCCGCGAGCGCGACCCTGCGCGCCCCGAACTCCCGGGCGAACGCGCCGGGCAGTTCGGCGCGCAGCGCGTCGCCCAGTGTGGCGAACCCGGCCGCCCCCACGACGGCCGTCTCCAGCCGCCCGAGCCCGGCCTCCGCGGCCAGGTCCCGCGCGAGCGGTGCGAGCTGCGCCAGCAGATGCCCGGGATCGATCCCCCCGGCGCCGGTGCGCACGGGTTCCCGGGACTCGCGCTGCGCCAGCGGTCCGCGGCCGGGCACCCCCACGGTGACCCGGAGACCGGAGCCGCCGGAGTCCACGGCGAGGAAGCCGGCCGCGCCCGTGTCCTTCCGGGCCGTCACCGCCGCCTCCGGACGGGACGGACCGGGCAGCGCGGCCTGACCACTGGGCGCATCGGGCGTGCCTCCTCCACCGGGGGCCCGCACGGCCTCGACGGGCGTACGCGGACCCCGCCGGATGTCGACGGGACGGACGAGACGGAAGGGTAGCGCCGCAGGCCGCGCACCGCAGGCGCACCGCAGGAGGTCCCGGTGCGGGGCACCGGCGCGTGCCAGTAGAGTGACGCGCCGTGGCACCACGACCGTTGCATGAACTCGTCGAAGCGGGCTGGGCGAAGGCCCTCGACCCCGTGGCCGAACGCATCGCCTCCATGGGGAACTTCCTCCGGGCGGAGATAGCGGCCGGCCGGACCTATCTGCCCGCCGGAGCGAACGTCCTGCGGGCCTTCCAGCAGCCGTTCGACGACGTCCGCGTCCTGATCGTCGGCCAGGACCCCTATCCCACACCGGGCATGGCCATCGGGCTGAGCTTCGCGGTCTCGCCCGAGGTGCGCTCGCTGCCGGGCAGCCTGGAGAACATCTTCCGGGAGCTGCACACCGACCTGGGCCTGCCCAGGCCGTCCAACGGGGACCTCACGCCGTGGACCCGGCAGGGCGTGCTGCTGCTCAACCGGGCGCTGACGACCGCGCCGCGCAAGCCCGCCGCGCACCGGGGCAAGGGCTGGGAAGAGGTCACCGAGCAGGCCATCCGGGCACTGGCGGCCCGGGGCAAGCCGCTGGTGTCGATCCTGTGGGGCCGCGACGCGCGCAATCTGCGACCGCTGCTCGGGGACCTCCCGGCGATCGAGTCCGCCCATCCCTCGCCGATGTCGGCGGACCGGGGGTTCTTCGGCTCGCGTCCGTTCAGCAGGGCCAACGACCTGCTCGCGCAGCAGGGCGCGCAGCCGGTGGACTGGCGACTGCCCTGAGCCCAAGGGGGCCGTCCCGGTCCGGGGCGGCCCGCCGTCCACCGGGGCACCCCGGGCACCGGCGTCGGCACCGGGCGCGGCCCGCCCCGGACCGGGGCGCTCCTGACAAGGTCCCGTACGCGTCCGAGCCCCGCTGCACTCGTCCGTGGCCGCCGCACCCGGTCGCCGAGGACAGGCCGCCACGTCAGCGGCGACGGGCACAGGCGCGGTCATCGCCGCTTCCCCCCACCTGTTCGACCTGTTCGACGCGTTCCGGCCCGGCGGCCCTCGCGGAGGGCACCGTGTCCGGCCCGGCGGCCCTCGCGGAGGGCACCGTGTCCGGGCCGTCGTCCCGCTCCGGGCGGTACGGAACCGGCAAGGTGAACGCCACCTCGAAACCCTCCGCACCCCCCGCGGGACCGGGACCGGGCCCGGCGCGGAAGCTCCCGCCATAGAGCCGCACCCGCTCGTACATGCCGACCAACCCGTGCCCGGCCCCCCGGACCGCGGCCTCCGCCACCCCGCCTATCGCGGTACTTCCTGCGGAGCGGGCGGATTCCGGGGTGCGCCGGCCGGTTCGCGCGGCGCGTCCCACCGGTCCTTTGCGCCCACCGGCCCCTCTGCCGGCCGCTCCCGCCGCGCCGTGCCCGGCGGCACCGACCGGGACCGGGGCCGGAACCGGGCCGTCGTCCCCGGTCGCGGCCGGTGGGTCCTGCGTCCGGTCTCCTCCGTCGTCGGACACCGTGACGGACAGCAACTGGGCCTCGTAGGCCAGCGATATGCGGACCCGGGCGTGCGCACCGGCGTGCTTGAGCGTGTTGGTCAGGGCTTCCTGGACGATGCGGTAGGCGCACAGGTCGGCCCCCGGGGCGAGCGGCCGAGGCGTGCCGGAGACCTCGGTCTCCACGACGAGGCCCGCCGCGACCGTCCGGGCGGTCAGCTCGCCCAGCCGGGCGAGGCCCGCGTCGTCTCCGGTGGGCGGCCCGGACACGGCCTCGGTGCCGTCCGGACCGACCCGCAGCACCTGGAGCAGGCCGCGCATCTCCTCCAGCGTCTCGCGCGCGGTGTCCTCGATGACGCACAGCGCGGCGCGTGCCCTGGCGGCGTCCGTGTCGAAGACGTACCGGGCCAGACCGCTCTGCACCGAGACGACCGACAGATGGTGGGCGACCACGTCGTGCAGCTCGCGGGCGATGCGCAGCCGCTCCTCCGTCACCGCGTGCCGGGCGCGGGCCCCCTCCTCGGCGCGCAGCCGCGCGGTCAGCCGGTCCAGCTCGGTGTTCTGCTTCTCCAGCCGGCGCAGGTTCATGCCGAAGCCCCAGGCGAGCAGCAGCACCACCAGCGTCTGCCCCACGGCCACCAGGGGCGACATCGCGTGGGAGGCCAGCGCGTTGTACACCCAGACGGCGGCGACCGGCACCGCCGAGAGCGCGGTACGGCGGGTCGGCTGAGCCGAGGCGATCGTGAAGAACGCCAGCATCGGCGACCACACGTTGACCGACGGCTGGTAGCCGAGCGCCGTGTACAGCACGAGACCGGCGCAGGTGGCGCACAGCACCGGCCACGGAGCGACCCGGCGCACCGCGAGCGGCAGATGGACGGCCGAGGTCAGGGCGATCGCGCGGGCGTCGAAGGGCGGCCAGCCCGCCGGCCGGTACCCGAGGGCGAACCCGAGGGTGACCCCCAGCAGCGCGAGCGCGATCAGGGTGTCCAGACGGAGGCGTTGACGGGGTGTCACCCAAAGGCGCATGGCCGCAGGGTAGCCAGCTGCCTCCGGCACGTCAGCAGCATCGGGGGAGAGGAGCCCCTCACCTTTGGACACGGCCCGCACCGCACACCCCCGCTCGCCTCGCCTCACCCCGCGCCTCAGCCGATCACCGCCGCGCGGACGCACAGCACGTCCGGCAGGTGCGAGGCCAGTTGCTCCCAGCTGTCGCCGTCGTCGGCCGACGCGTACACCTCGCCGTTGCGGTTGCCGAAGTACACGCCCGCCGGGTCGGCGTCGTCGGTGCACAGCGCGTCGCGCAGCACGGTCCCGTAGTGGTCCCGCTGCGGCAGCCCGGCCGAGAGCGGCTCCCAGCTCCGCCCGGCGTCCGCCGTGCGGAACACCCGGCAGCGGTGTCCGGCGGGCACCCGGTCCGCGTCCGCGTTGATCGGGAACACATACGCCGTGCCGCCGCGGTGCGGGTGGGCGGCCGCCGCGAAGCCGAAGGTGGAGGGCAGGCCCTCGCCGATGTCCGTCCAGTGCCCGCCGCCGTCGTCGCTGCGGTACACG
Organism: Streptomyces sp. SAT1; assembly: GCF_001654495.1. Lineage (GTDB taxonomy): Bacteria > Actinomycetota > Actinomycetes > Streptomycetales > Streptomycetaceae > Streptomyces > Streptomyces andamanensis. The sequence goes on along the minus strand of NZ_CP015849.1, from coordinate 866,412 downwards.
CCCCAGTGGTTCTGGAGGTAGAGCCGGTCCGGGTCGACCGGGTCCTGGGCGACCTTGTGGACGCACTGGCCGAACTCGGGATCGGGATCCGGCAGGAACACGGCGGACACCCCGGAGTTGGCCGGCGCCCAGCTCGCTCCGCCGTCGGCCGTGCGGAACACCCCGGCGGTGGAGACGGCGACCGTGACGGCCTTCGGGTCGCGCCGGTCCGTGACCACGGTGTGCAGGCCCTCACCGCCACCGCCGGGCACCCAGCGGGAGCGGGTGGGATGCTCCCACAGCGGCCGGACCAGCGCGAAGCTCTCGCCGCGGTCCTCGGAGCGGTACAGCGCGGCCGGTTCCGTGCCCGCGTACACCACGTCCGGTTCCGCGGCGGCCGGGTGCAGTTGCCACACCCGCTCCAGCGACGCGCCGGTGTCCCGCGGGAACCGCACCGCGGGCCGGTCCGGCTCGGTCCAGTTGCGGCCCAGGTCGTCGGAGTGGAAGACGGACGGCCCCCAGTGCGCGCTGTCCCCGGCGGCCAGCAGCCGCGGGGCCGCGCCCCTGGTGTCCACGGCGACCGCGTACACCGCCTGCGCGTTGAAGTGGGGGCGGTCGTCGAACTCCCAGGAGCCACCCCGCCGTCGCCCGATGAACAGGCCCTTGCGGGTGCCCACCGCGAGCAGTACCTCGGTCATGCCGGTCACCTCCGTGACACATCGGCCCAAAACGCCTTCGTCCCAGGCACCGGCCAGTCTGCACCCCACCACTGACAGTCACCTCCGCGGCGACGTCACCGCAGGTCACACCGGCCTGGTCCGCCACGGGCCGGTGTGACGAGGCAGGGCGATGTGGCGGGGGAACGGGGGCGTGGCGGGGGAGCGGGGCGGAAGCGCGCGCCGCGCGGTGCCGGAGCCGCGCGGCGGTCGCGGCACGCGCGATCAGCGGCTCACCCGAAGTCCGGCAGTGCCCGTCCCAGGACCGCGTCGAGGCCGGCGGTGTCCGGCAGGGTGCCGAAGGAGTGGCCCCAGTCCCCGCCCAGCCGCGTGGCGCAGAACGCGTCGGCGAGCGCGGCCGGGGCGTGCCGGACCAGCAGGGACGCCTGGAGGGTCAGCGCCATCAGCTCCACCAGTCGGCGCGCGCCCACCGGGGACGCCTCGCCGAGCCCCTGCCGCAGCCGGGTCACGGCCGCGTCCAGCCGGGCGTCGGCGCCACGGGCGAGGGCGAGCTCGGCGAACAGCGCGTCGGCGGCGCCGGGTTCGCGCTCCAGGGTCCGCAGCACGTCGAGCGCGTTGACGTTCCCTGAGCCCTCCCAGATCGACAGCAGCGGCGCCTCCCGGTAGTGCCGGGGCATGCCGGACTCCTCGACGTAGCCGTTGCCGCCCAGGCACTCCAGGGCCTCCGCGGTGAAGGCCGGGCCCCGCTTGGTGACCCAGTACTTGCCGACGGCGGTGGCGATGCGCCGGAACGCGGCCTCCTCCGGAGCCCGCGGGCCGCCCCGCACCGCCCGGTCCGCGGCGCCCGCGAGCCGCAGCGTGAGCGTCGTCGCGGCCTCCGACTCCAGCGCCAGGTCGGCCAGCACATTGCGCATCAGCGGCTGATCGGCGAGCAGTGCGCCGAAGGCCCTGCGGTGCCGGGTGTGGTGACCGGCCTCCACGAGGGTCTTGCGCATCAGGGCCGCCGACATCATCACGCAGTCCAGACGGGTGCAGTTGACCATCTCGATGATCGTCCGGACGCCCCGCCCCTCGGGGCCGACCACCCAGGCCACCGTCCCGTCGAACTCCGGTTCGCACGACGCGTTGGACCGGTTGCCCAGCTTGTCCTTGAGCCGCTGGATCCGGAAGGCGTTGCGGGTGCCGTCCGGCAGGACGCGCGGCACCAGGAAACAGGTCAGACCGCCCGGCGCCTGCGCGAGCACCAGGAAGAGGTCGCACATGGGAGCCGAGGTGAACCACTTGTGCCCGCGCAGCGTGTACACGCCGGGCTCGGCGGTCGGCACGGCCGTCGTCGTGTTCGTGCGCACGTCCGAGCCGCCCTGCTTCTCGGTCATGCCCATCCCGGCCAGCAGACCCGCCTTGCCGGCCGGCGCCCGCAGGCCCGGCTCGTAGACCCGGCCGGTCAGCAGCGGTTCGTAGACCGCGGCCAGTTCGGGCTGGGCCCGCAGGGCGGGTACGGCGGCGTACGTCATCGACGTCGGACAGCCGTGTCCGGCGTCGGTGTGCCCCCACACCAGCCCGCCCGCCGTGCGCGCCACATGGGCGCCGGGCCGGTCGTCCGCCCAGGGCGCGCCCGCCAGGCCCTCGGCGACCGCGGTCCCGATCAGGTGGTGCCAGGCCGGGTGGAAGTCGACCTCGTCGACCCGGTTCCCGTAGCGGTCGTGGGTGCGCAGCTCCGGCTCGTGGCGGTTGGCGAGCTCGGCCCACTCCTGCGCCTGGACGCTTCCGGCCCGCGCCCCGAGCCGCCGTACGTCCTCCTCGGCCCATCCGGCGCCCTCCCGGTGCAGCCCCTCCAGCAGCGCCACGTCGTCCGACGCGTCGTAGGGGGCCAGGGGAGGGGGCTGGTTCGTCACGTCGTGGGTCGCGTACGGGCCGGAAGCCGGGGGCGTCGGAGCTGTCGGAGCTGTCGGAGCTGTCGGAGCTGTCGGAGCTGTCGGAGCTGTCGGGGATGCCAGCGGTGTCGGCGGTGTCGTCCGGGTGTTCGCTGCGTGTGCGAGTGTCGAGGCCATAGCGCAGTGTTGCACTATTCGTTCAGCCGCAGCAATAGTGCAACATGGGTGGTCCGTACAGTACGTGACCATGAACGCCTCCCAGGAGCCCGCCCCGCTCGACCTGCGTCCGCTCTCCGCGCGGTCCGTCGTCCTGAGCCTCCTGCTGGGCACCCACCCGCCCGAGCTGCCGGTGAAGGACCTCGTGCGGGCCGTCGAGCCCTTCGGCGTCGGCGGATCGACCCTGCGCGCCGCGCTCAGCCGGATGGTGGCGGCCGGTGATCTGCGGCGCGCGGACGGCGTGCACCGTCTCAGCGACCGGCTGCTGGAACGCCAGCGGCGCCAGGACGCGGCCGTGCATCCGCTGACCCGTTCCTGGGACGGCACATGGGAGACGGCCGTCGTGACCGCGACCGGCCGCGGACCGGCCGAACGCGCCGAACTCCGCGCCCGGCTGACCGCCCTCCGCCTCGCCGAACTGCGCGAGGGCGTATGGCTGCGGCCCGCCAACCTGCGCCGCCCCTGGTCCGGCGACCTCGACGGCGTGGTCCGGCGCTTCACCGCCCGGCCCGAGGAGGACGCCTGCGGCCTGGCCGCCGGCCTGTGGCCGCTCGACGCCTGGGCGGCCACCGCCCGCGCGCTGCTCGCCCATGTGGCGGAAGCGGACCGCCCGGCCGACCGCTTCACCGCCCTGGCGGCCGTCGTACGGCATCTGCTGGACGATCCCGTCCTGCCCGCCGCGCTGCTGCCCGCGCACTGGCCGGGTCCGGAACTGCGCGCCGTCTACACGCGACGGCAGCGGGAACTGACCGAGGAGGTGCTGGGCGGCACCGGGCGGTGACCCTGCTCCGCCTCCTCCCTCCTGCTCCGCCTCCTCCCTCCGGCACCGTCTCCTCCCTCCGGCACCGTCTCCTCTCCTTCGCCGCCGGCTTCTCCGCCGCCCGTCCTCCTGAAGGCCCTGCGGCTTCCTGAGGACCCCTGTGGCCCGGTCCCGGTGGCGCCTGCGCGGGCCCTGGAGTTCCCTGAGTAGGGCGGGTGGCCGGCACGGTCGTGGGCACCCGGCGGGCACGGACGGGATCTCACGCAGGCGAGGAGAGTCATGGCTGAGCAGAAGTCGTCGGTCCTCATGCTGCCCGTGCACGGCGCCACCTCGCTGCTGGGCAAGGTGCCCGGCGCCGGGACCCTGGGCAGGGCCGCGCAGGGCACGCTGCGCAGGATCGGCGCCGTGTCGCCGAAGGGACGGCGGTTCGCGGTCTACACGGGAGCCGGAGTGCTCGGCGTCGCCGGTGTGGTGGAGTGGCCGGTGGCGGTCACCGGCGCCGCGGTCGCCTGGCTCACCCGGCCCCGGCCGGAGCACACCGGACAGCCCGGCACCGCAGGGGACCACGCGCCCGGCGCGCGGCGTGCCGCAGCGGGCTCCGCCGGCACGCGGGCCGCCCGCGCCACGGCCCGCCGCACACCGCGCAGGCACCCCGACGACCGGCCGCCGTCGTCCTCGGGGGAGCCGGAGGCCGCCGGGGGCCGGGGCCCGAGCAGGTCCTCGCTGGTGAAGAGCACGACCGCCAAGGCATCGGCCACGGCCGCGTCCGCCGTCAACGTGGGCTCCGGCCGCGCGGCGGCGGCCAGGACGACTGCTGCCAGGACGGCCGCGAAGAAGGCGGCTACCGAAGCGCCCGAGACCAAGGCCGGGAAGTCCGCGAGCGGGACGTCCGCCACCAGGACGGTGAAGGCCGGGACGACCACGGCCAGGACACCGGCCGCCGAAGCGCCCGCGGCGAAGACCGCCGCGCCCGAGCCCCCGAAGGCCGCGGCCGCCACGGGCCGCACCGCCTCCGGCCGGGCGGGCGCCGCCCGTCCCGCCGCGAGCAAGTCCTCGGCGGGCAACACGGCCACCCGCAGGGCGACCACCGCCGCCCGCAAGGCGACGGCCTCCGGGACCACGACGGCGGAGTCCCCGGCCGCCCGGTCCGCGAAGGCCGCCAAGACGCCGAAGGCCGCCAAGACGGCGAAGGCGGTCAAGGCGGCGAAGGCGGTCAAGGCCGTGAAGGCCGCCAAGAGCGCCAAAGCCACGAAGGCCACCCCCGCCGAAGCCGCCGCGGGCAAGCAGGCCAAGGGGAAGGCCGCCTCCGCCGGCCGGCTCGGTCCGACGGCGCGGCCCGGCCGCACCACCCTCTGACGGCGCGAAGGCACACGATGCTCGCTCTGCTCACGGCTCCCTCGGCCGCCGTACGGCTGCTGCCGAAGGCGCCCGCCCTGCTGGCCCAGGCGTCCGCGCGGGCGGCCGCCCCGGCGATCGGGGCGGCCGCCGGAGCACTGGCGGGAACCGCGCGCGCGGGCGTGCGCGGCGCGGATTCGGCGGCACGGGTCGTGCGCGTCGCCCGCAACGCGTTGCCCGGCGCACGCGGCCACTGGCGCTCCGGCGCACGCGCCCATCTGGCGCTGCGCGCCGCCGACCCCGAACAGGTGCGGCGGGCCGGCGGCAGGGAGCATCTGGCGCGCCGGGTGGCCGCCGCCCTGGCCGAGCGACCCGACGTGCTCTTCGCGTACTGGGACCAGGGCCTGGCGCGGCTGGTCGTCACCATGACGGAGGACGAGGCGGCCGAACAGGTCGTGGACCGGGCGGCCGATCTCGCCGCCCGGCACGGACTGGTCCTCCAGGGCGGCGACCCCGAGGAACCGGCGCACCCGGCCGACCCCGCCGGAGTACGGGCCGCCGCCGCGACACTGGCCGCCGACGCGCTCGGCATCGCGGCGGGCGTCACCGCCTCCGTACTGCGGCTGCCGCCCTCGCCCCGCCTGGCGACCGCCGCGGTGACGCTGCTGCGGGAGAACCCCTGGGCACGTGCCTGGCTGCGGGCCCGGCTGGGCCCCGCCCGCACGGACTTCCTGCTGGCCTGCGCGAACGCCGCCGTCCACGGGGCCGGACAGACGCCCACCGCGCTGCTGCTCGACGGCGCGCTGCGCGCCTGCCAGCTCATCGAGACCGTGGCACGCGCCGCCGCCTTCGACACGGTGCACGACGAACTGTGCTCGCCCGGCCGGGCCGGCGCCGCCCTCGCCCCCGCGTCCCGCCCGCCGCTGAGGGAGTCGCCCGCCCAGGAGTACGCCCGGCACGCCTCGGCGGGCAGCCTGGTGGGCGCGGCCGTGACCCTGCTGGTCAAGCACGACGGCGCCGAGGCCGCCGAGGCGGCCCTCGCCGGTTCCCCCAAGGCCGCGCGCTACGGCCCCGCCGCGTTCCACGCCGTGCTCGGCACGGCGCTGGCCAGGACCGGTGTCCTGGTCCGCGACCCGGAGCGGCTGCGGACGCTGGAGATGGCGGGCACCGTCGTCCTGCACCCGAGCGCGCTGCGCACCGCGCGGGGCGACGCCGACGCCTGGGCCGAACCCGTGCTGGACGCCGCCCGCCGCGCCGGACTCCGGGTGATCGTCATGGACGATCCGGCCCTGGAGGACGTCACCCCGCTCGCGGACCAGGTGGTGGACGCCCGGCGGCCCCTGGACGACGTGGTGTACGGGCTGCGCGCCGAGGAGGACGCGGGCGTGGTGATCACGGTCGCCCGTGCCGCGTCCGCCGACGACCAGGACGTCCTGGCCGGTCTCGGCGGCAGCGATGTCGCCGTGGCCCTCACCGACCAGGGCGGTGCCGTCGTCTGGGGCGCCGACGTGCTGGCCCTGCACGGGCTGTGCGACGTCTGGCGGCTGCTGAGCGCGGTCCCCGTCGCGCGCACGGTGGGCCACCGGGCGCAGACCCTGGCCCGCTCCGGCGCCGCGCTGTCCGGTCTCCTCGTCGCCGTCGGCGAGTCGCGCCGCCGCAGGGGGCGGCTGTCCGTGCTGCCCGGTCTGCGGCACGCGCCGGTCGACCTGAGCGCCGCCGCCGCCCTGTTCTCCGGGACGCGGGCCGCCCTCGGCGTGGCGCTCGCCCGCGCCCCGCGTCCCCGCGCGCGCGTGCACTGGCACGAGCTGGGTTCGGACGAGGCCAGGGAGCGGCTGGAGCACGAGGACCGGGCCGAACCGGGCCCGCTGGCACGGGCGGCCGGCGGGGTGCGCGGCGCGGCGGGCGGCGCCGTACGGCATCCCGCGCTCGCCCCGGCCCGCTGGACGTTCGAACTGGGCCGGGCCGTACGCGGCGAGCTGCGCGACCCGCTCACCCCCGTCCTCGCGGTCGGCTCGGCGGCCTCCGCCATCCTCGGCTCCGTGATGGACGCGCTGCTGGTGGTCGGCGCCCTCGACCTGAACGCCCTGGTCGGCGGCGTCCAGCGGCTGCGCGCCGGACGGGCCCTGTCGGGGCTGCTCGCCGACCAGAAGCGCAAGGCACGGCTCGCGCCGCCGCCCGACGAGGCACCGGCCGGCGGCACCCGCACCGTCGAGGCGGGCAAGCTGCGGCCGGGCGACGTCATCGAACTCATGGCGGATGACGTGGTGCCGGCCGACGCCCGGCTGCTGTGGGAAGAGGGCCTGGAGGTCGACGAGTCCGCGCTGACCGGCGAGTCGCTGCCGGTGCAGAAGCAGCTCGCGCCGACTCCGCACGCCGTCGTCTCCGACCGGCTCTGCATGGTCTTCGAGGGCACGACGGTGGTGGCGGGCCAGGCCCGCGCGGTGGTGGTGGACACCGGTGAGCGCACCGAGGCCGCCCGCGCCGTGCACCTCGCCGCCCGCACCCCGCCCGCGGCCGGTGTGCAGGCCCGGCTCCAGGAACTCACCCGCGAGGCGCTGCCGCTGACGCTGACCGGCGGAGCCGCGGTGACCGGCCTCGCGCTGCTGCGCGGCACCCCGGTGCGGGAAGCGGTCAGCGGCGGTGTGGCCGTCGCCGTGGCCGCCGTCCCCGAGGGGCTGCCCCTGGTGGCCACCGTCGCGCAGCTCGCCGCGGCCCGCCGGCTCAGCCGGTACGGCGTGCTGGTGCGCACCCCGCGCACCCTTGAGGCGCTCGGCCGGATGGACACCCTCTGCTTCGACAAGACGGGCACGCTCACCGAGAACCGCCTGCGGCTGGTGCGCGTCGGCGACTCGGACGGCGGGATCCACCCGGTGGGCGACGCGGCCTGCGCCGCCACGGTGCGCGTGGCGGCCCGCGCCTGCCCGCGCGGCAACGGCGGCTCGGGACGGCCGGTGCACGCCACCGACGAGGCGGTCCTCGACGCGGCCGGACCCGACCCGGACTGGAACCAGCTCGAAGGACTCGACTTCGAGGCCGGGCGCGGCTACGCGGCGGCCGTCGGCCGGACCGGGGACGGCCCGCGTACGCTCGTCGTCAAGGGCGCCCCGGAGACGGTCCTGCCCGCCTGCGCGGGGCTGCCCGCGCACGCCTTCGGCGCGGCGCAGACGCTGGCCGGCGACGGGCTGCGGGTGCTCGCGGTCGCCCGGCGGCGCCTCGCCGAGGACGAGCAGGAGACGGACGTACTGGAACGGCCGCCGGGCGACCTGGAGTTCGCCGGTCTGCTCGCGCTGTCGGACGTGCCGCGCGAGACCTCCACCGCCCTGGTGAGCGGCCTGTACGAAGAGGGCGTACGCCCGGTCATGCTCACCGGGGACCACCCGCAGACCGCCCGCGCCATCGCCACCGAGCTGGGCTGGCCGCAGGACACGGTCGTGGTCACCGGCGACGAACTGGCCGCCGCCGACCGCTCCGCCCGCGCCAAGATGCTGCGCGACGCGGGCGTGGTGGCCCGGGTGGCGCCGGAACAGAAGCTCCAGGTGGTGGAGGCGCTGCGGGACGCCGGCCGGGTCGTGGGCATGGTGGGCGACGGCGCCAACGACGCGGCGGCGATCCGGGCCGCCGACATCGGGGTGGGCATCAACGCCCGGGGCTCGGCCGCCGCGCGCAACGCCGCCGACATCGTCCTCACCGCCGACGACCTCACCGTCCTGATCCACGCGATCGGCGAGGGCCGGGCCCTGTGGCACAGCGTCGCCGACGCCATCGCCATCCTGATCGGCGGCAACGCGGGCGAGGTCGGCTTCGGCATCCTCGGCACGCTGGTGTCCGGCCGTGCGCCCCTGTCCACCCGGCAGATGCTCATGGTGAACCTGTTCACCGACCTGTTCCCGGCGATGGCGGTGGCGGTGACCCCGAAGGGCGACGCCGGGGCGGCGCGGGCCGCCTCGCCCGAGGACGCGGCCGGCGGGGTGCTCGGAGGACCGCTCGTCCGGCAGATCCGCCACCGGGCGCTGACGACCTGCCTGGGCGCGCTCACCGCCTGGCTGATCGGGCGGTTCACCCCGGGCACGGCCCGCCGTTCCGGCACCATGGCCCTGTGCGGCGTGGTCGGCACCCAGCTCGCCCAGACCCTGCTGGACCGCCGGGACAGTCCGCTGGTGCGGCTCACGTCCGTCGGCTCGGCCGCCGCCCTCGTCGCCGTGGTGCAGACGCCGGGCGTCAGCCATCTCTTCGGCTGCACCCCGCTGGGCCCGGCCGCCTGGGCCGGGGTCGCCGCCGCCATCGCCCTGGCCCTGGCGGGCCAGCGGGCGCTGCCCCGCCTGGAGGACACGGTGCGCCGCCTGCTGCCGGCCGGGGCCGCCTGACCGCGCGCCCTGGCGTGCCTGGCCCGCGGACGGCGAACGGGCCGCCGGGACAGTTCCCGGCGGCCCGCTCGGCACCGTCGCTCAGACGGAGCGGTGGTACTGGTCCGGCACATGCACCGGGGCGGCCAGCTCGCGGGCCGCCTGCCGGGCCCAGGACGGGCTGCGCAGCAGCTCGCGGCCGAGGAGCACCGCGTCCGCCTCGCCGTTGGCGACGATCTTCTCCGCCTGCTCCACCTCGGTGATCAGACCGACCGCGGCCACCGGCATCGGCGTCTCGGCCTTCACCCGGGCCGCGAACGGCACCTGGTAGCCGGGGCCGACCGGGATGCGGGCGGCGGAGGCGTTGCCGCCGGTGGAGACGTCCAGCAGATCGATGCCGTGGGCGTGCAGCTCGGCGGCGAGGCGGACCGTCTCGTCGGCCGTCCAGCCGCCCTCCTCCAGCCAGTCGGTCGCGGAGACGCGGAAGAACAGCGGCTTGTCGTCCGGCCACACCGCACGCACCGCGTCGACGACCTCCAGCGCGAAGCGCACCCGGTTCTCGTACGAGCCGCCGTAGGCGTCGGTGCGGTGGTTGGAGTGCGGCGAAAGGAACTCGTGGATCAGATAGCCGTGGGCGCCGTGCAGTTCGGCGATCTCGAAGCCGGCGGTCAGGGCCCGGCGCGCGGCCGCGGCGAACTGGCCGACGATCTCCCGGATCTGCTCGACGCTCAGCTCGTCCGGGACGGGATGCCCCTCGGCGAAGGGCACCGGGCTGGGCGCGACCGGCTGCCAGCCGTGCGCCTCGGGCCCGAGCGGCGCCCCGCCCTTCCACGGCCGCTCGGTCGACGCCTTGCGCCCGCTGTGCGCGAGCTGGATCGCCGGTACGGTGCCCTGGTCGCGCAGGAAGCCCGTGATCCGGCGGAACGCCTCGACCTGGGCGTCGTTCCAGATGCCGAGGTCGTAGGGGGAGATCCGGCCCTCGGGCGAGACGGCGGTGGCCTCCACGACGATCAGACCCGTGCCGCCGGCCGCGCGCGCCGCGTAGTGGGCGAAGTGCCAGTCGTTCGGCACGCCGGTCGCCGGGCCCTCGGGCGCGGCCGAGTACTGGCACATCGGAGGCATCCAGACCCGGTTGGGGATCGTCACTTCGCGCAGGGTGAAGGGCTCGAAGAGCGCGCTCACGGCGGACTCCATTCGTCACGGGACAGGGGGCAGGCTTGTACGGTAACGCTCGTAGTACGGCAACTGTCAAACTACGACGTGCATCGTAGGATGGGCAGCCCGTACGAAGTGGAGCCGCACGTGATCGCCATCGCCCCCGTTCCCGCCGCCGGCAGCCGCGACCTTCCGCATCCGGAGCGGGCGGAGATCCGTCTGGAGGGTGTGCTGCACGCGCTGTCCGAGCCCCTGCGGCTGCAGATCGTGCGGAAACTCGCCGCCGAGGGCGGCGAACTGTCCTGTTCGCACTTCGACCTGCCCGTCACCAAGTCGACCACCACACACCACTTCCGGGTGCTGCGCGAGGCGGGCGTGATCCGGCAGATCTACCGCGGCACGGCCAAGATGAACGGCCTGCGCCGCGACGACCTCGACCGCCTGTTCCCCGGTCTGCTCGACACCTTGCTCGACGCCGCCGCCCGCCAGGACGCCCGCCTCACCTCGGCCTGACCGCTCCGCACGCGGGGCGGAGCGGCTCCGGGCGCCCGGAGCCGGGGCGTCCGCGCGTCGTCACTCCGGGCGGTCCGGGAAGGGCTCCGGCCGGTCCGGAGACGGCTCCGGCTGTTCCGCCGGGGGCCGGCCGGTGGCGAAGAAGCGGGAGACGTCCGTGCCGCAGGGTCCGCCGGTCGCACCGGCGTCCGGGGAGAGGCCGAGGTCCCGGTCGAGCCGGTACCGCTCGAACAGCTCCGCGCGCAGCAGCGGCACGGGCATGGGGGCGCCGGGCACCAGTGCCGCGTAGACCGCGCCCATCAGCAGTGCGCGCAGCATCGGGTAGTCGGTGTCGGCGTTCGCCGAGCCGTGCCGGAGCACGGTGTCCCGCAGCAGGTGCGACAGGCGCTGCTGCTCGGGGCACTGCACGAAGCCCTCGGCCTGGAGGATCCCCGCCATGTGGTGGCGCATGAGGACGGGCCGGTCGCGGGCCAGGCCCAGGATCGCGTCGATGGCCCGCGCCATCCGCTCCGCGCCGTCCTCGGTGCGCGGCTCGCGCTCCAGCGCCTCCTCCAGCGTGCGGTGCATCAGGCGGTGCACCGCGGACTGGACCAGCTGCCGCTTGCCGGGGAAGTAGTACGAGACCAGACCGCGTGCGGAGCCGGCGCGGTCGGCGATGTCCCCGAGCGTCGTCGCGTCGTAGCCGCGCTCGCCCACCAGTTCGACGGCCGCCTGGAGAAGCCGTTCCCGGGAACGCCGTCGCAACTCTTCATTGACCGAGGCGCTGCGCGGGGACATCCTGTAACTCCTGCGTTGACTGGCTGCCAGCCAACTATACTCAACGCCAGCGCGCCGCCCCCTTCACGGGGTGCGGTCGGGCTGCCGCCCGTCTCGGGCGACGCGGGGGATCGTCCGAGACGGGCACACCTTCGCCCCATTGGTTACCTGGGGCTACTTTCCAGGGCCCGCTCCTCCGGCCGGCCGGCACCGGCGTTCTTCCGGATCTCACGCCAGATCATGCGGGGCACGTTCGGCCGCACCCGCGTGGTCGCCACCCCCATGGCGCGGCGCGAGTACCGGTCCTCGGACACCTGGGCGAGCATGCTCGCGGCCAGGTCGGAGCGGGCCGTGAAGACACCGTCCGCGCTGTCCTCGGCGAGCAGGTACGGCGTCGGCCCGGGATGGTCGAAGAGACCCGAAGGGCGCACGATCGTCCAGTCCGTGCGGCTCGCGCGCACCACCTCCTCCATCCGCCGCATGTCCTCGTGCGCGGTGCGGGCGATCACCCGGTTGACGTACGGATCGAGGACGTTGTTGAAGAAGAACGCCCCGCTCGGCCGCCAGCCGGGATCCAGGACGCTGGAACTGACGACCAGCAGCCGCCCGGCCCCGTGCCGTTCCATGGCGGCGGTCATGTGCCGGGCCGCCGTCGAGTAGAGGGTGACGGGACCCTTTCCGGGCGGGACGCCCAGCGCGGAGAGGACCGCGTCCTGACCGGCGACCACCTCGGCGACCGCCTCCGCGTCCCGGGCGTCCGCCGCGGTCACGGTCAGCCCCTCGCGGGCGGCTACGGCCTGCGGCCTGCGGGTCACCGCGGTGACCTCGTGCCCGGCGGCGAGGGCCTGGGTGAGCAGTTCGCGGCCGGTGGGGCCGCCGGCTCCGAAGACGGCGATACGCATGGGGATCTCCTCGGTGGGTGGTGGTGACGGGTGCCGGGTCCCGCTGGGCGGGGTCCGTCCGGGCGGCCCCCGCTCGAAGGCGCCCGGACGCCTTGACAGTGCCGTCCGGGCGGGCCGATATTCAACGCTGATGAATAAAACCCGCGGCCGCCCACGCGGCCGGCCCGCCACCAGGACCCGGATCGCCGAGGAGGCACGCGCCCTGTTCCTCGCCCGCGGCTACCAGGGCACGACGCTGCGCGCCGTCGCCGCCGCGGCGGACGTCGACGTCGCGCTCATCGGCTACCACTTCGGTTCGAAGCAGGGTCTGTTCGGCGAGGCGATGAATATCGACTGCGGCCGCTCGACCGCCGTCGCCCGCGCCCTGGAGGGCGATCCGGCGCACCTGGCGGAACGGCTCGTCGACGCCGTGACGGCGCTCTGGGAGGAACCGGAGGAGGGCGGCGCCGCCGGATTCGCGGCCCTGGAACCGGTGGCGATGCGCGACGAGGACGTCATGCGGGTGTTCCGGGAGTTCCTGGAGCGCGAGGTGCTCGGCCGGATCGCCGCGCACCTCGGCGGCCGGTACGCCACCGAGCGGGCCACGGCGGCGGTGGCGGTGCTCGGCGGCCTGATCTTCACCCGCTATCTGAACCCGCTGGGCCCCGTCGCCGCCCTGGACGCCGCCGCCGTACGGCGCGTCCTCGCCCCGCCCCTGCGGGCGGCCCTGTACGGCGGCCCGGCCCCGGCCGCCGTCCCCGAGCGCCCGCGGCCCGCACGCCTGCCGCGCACGGCCTGATCCGGTCGCCCGGCGCGCTCAGCCCGTCCGGTCGTGCGCCGGAGCGGCCGGGTCGGCCGGGGCGCGGTGGGGCACCAGGCCGAGCACCGGGAGCAGCGCGTCCGGGCGCTCCGCGACGGGCAGGTGGTCCACGAAGTGCACCGCGCAGCCCAGCGCCGCGGCGCCGCCGTCGGCCTCACGGCTGTCGCCCACCATCAGCACGTCCTGCGGCCGCGCGCCGAGCGCGGCGCAGGCCGTGGCGAACAGCCGCGGATCCGGCTTCTGGACGCCGTGCTCGTACGACAGGACGTACGTGCCGACGTAGGCGTCCAGGCCGTGCGCGCGGAACACCGGGCGCAGGTCCCAGCCGATGTTGCTCACCACGCCCACCGCGATGCCGCGCTCGCGCAGGGTGCGCAGCACCTCGCGCGCGTCCGGGTACGGAGCCCAGGCGGCCGGTGTCATGTGCCGCTCGTACAGGGCGTCGTGCAGCGCGGGGTCGGGCAGGGCCACCAGGCGGGACATGGCGGTGTAGGCGGCCCGGTGCCGGTCGGCGCTGCGGTCCCTCACGCCCCACAGCCCGGCCAGTTCCGCCGGGACCCGGACGGGCGGCGCGCCGCCCGGCAGCGCGCCCGCCTCCTCCAGGCCACGGGCGGCCTCGGCCAACTCCCGCTCGCCGAGGGTCTGACGGGCCTCCGCCAGCACCGCGCGCAGCCAGGATTCGGTGGACTCGGCGCGGAAGAGGGTCCCGGAGAAGTCGAACAGCACAGCGGTCATGAGGGTGATCTTCGCTCAATTTCCGCGCGCGGGCCACCCGTTGGGACGGCGCAGGCCGCCGCGACCACGGCGGCGCCGAGCAGCCAGCCGCCGAGGACGTCCGAGGGCCAGTGGACGCCCAGCCAGACGCGCGTCAGGCCGACACCCGCCACCGAGAGCACGGCCAGGGCCAGGGCGGCGCTCCACGGCCCGCGCCCGGTGCCGTACTGGTGAAGCAGCCGGAGGAACAGCCCGCAGACCACGGTCGCGGTCATCGCGTGGCCCGACGGGAAGGACGCGTACGCTGCGGAGTCCACCGGATCGGGCCAGACCGGCCGGTCCCGGCCCAGGGCCGCCTTGAGGCCCTGTTGCAGCAGGGCGCCCAGCGCGCAGGTGCACACCAGCCACGCCGCCGTCCGCCAGGCGGCGGCCCGCCGTACGAGCCACACCGCGACCACCGCGCACAGCAGGCGCAGGGTCAGCGGGTCCCACACCCAGTCGGTGAGGACGCGGCAGGCGCGGGTGACCCCCGGCTCGGCGACCGCCCGGCGGTGCGCGGCACGGGCCACGGCGCCGTCGAACGCGGTCAGGGGCCGCCACCGCAGGGCGACCAGCACCGCGGGCACCGCGGCGCACAGGCCCAGCACGGCCGCGAGGCGCGCGGCTGCCGCCCGCCGGACCGGGGGACAGCGCGACGGGCGCGGGGACGGTGAGGGAGGGGAGGGAACGGGGGCGGGGCGCATGACGCGATACTGGCCGCCCGGCGGCCGGTGAAACACCGGGCCGCCCGATGCCCCGCCCGCCCGATGCTCCGCCCGCCCGATGCTCCGCCCGCCCGATGCTCCGCCCGCCCGATGCTCCGCATATCCGGGCGCGGCACGCCCGGTCGGGGCCGGTCGCGGGCTGTGGCCCCGGTCGCGCGGGACTCAGCCCAGCGCCCGCAGCCCCGGTACCAGGGTGACCAGGACCGGCACCACCGGCACCAGCGCCGCCACCGCCGTCAGGCGCAGCCGGTGGGCGGCGGTGAGCCGGTCCGGGGGAGTGAGCAGCCGGTGCACCCGCTGCCGCACCTGGCCCCGCGGGGCGGGGCACGGGCCGAAGACGCCCCGGTGCTCGTTGAGTTCGACCAGGGCCAGAGCGGTGGTCAGCCGGCCGAAGCGGCGCGAGGCCATGTCGTCGGCGGCGAGTTCCACCAGGCGGTGCATCTCGTCCCGGAACGCGGCGAACACCGGCACCTGCGGAAAGCCGTCCGCCAGCGCCGCCGAGCAGTGCAGCAGCCAGTCGTGGCGGGCCCGCGCATGGCCCTGCTCATGGGCGAGCACGGCGTCCAGCTGTCGCCCTTTCAGACGGCGCAGCGCGGCGGTCGTGACGACCAGGCGGGGTGACGCGCCGGGCAGCCACCAGGCCTCCGGCCGCTCACCCTCCAGGACGACCAGCCGGCCCGTTCCGCTCTGCTCGCCGGGCAGCAGCGGTGCGCGGACGAGGAGTTCGGCCCGCCGGTGACGGCGCCGTGTCCGGGCCCGTACGACCTCGCGGACCAGCATCGCGGCGCTCCACACCCCACCGCAGGCGAGGGCCACCGCGGTCGTCGGCGCCCAGGCACCGGCCGCGCCCAGCGCGTACGCCTCCACCACCGCGCTCGGCGCCGTGGCGAAGACGTGCCCGCGCACCTCCTGCCACGCCGCGGCGGCGCTGAGCGTCATCGACAGCGCGCAGCACAGCAGGACGGCGGCCACCACGCACTGCCAGACCCACAGCGCGACCACCGGTTCCCGGTCCGGCCAGTCGGCTCGGGCGAGGAGCCGGGGCGCGGCGACGGCGAACAGCGCGCCGATCAGCAACAGGACCGCGGGGACCATCATGCGAGCACCCTATTGAGCGGACGGGCGCTCAGGGGGCGGCTCGCGCGGCAAAGTGACACAGGCCACGGAGCGGGACGGCCGGTGCTCCGCGCCCCGGTCTCACATCGTCAGCAGCATCGCCACCATCGCCATCCCCATCGACAGGCGGCAGACGCGCGCCAGTTCGGGCCGGTCGCCCCACCCCGGGCCACCGGGCGCCCCGGAACCGTGGCCGGTGCCCGTGCGTATGCCCGTGCCCTGGGGGCCCGCCACGGCCGGGACCAGGCGGGCGCCGCTGAGCAGGACGTATCCGGCGAAGTACAGCAGCAGGGCGCCGGTGAGGAGGGGGACGCCGGAGCCGCCGTGGGCGTGGTGGTGCCCCTGGGGGGCGGCGGCCATGGCCAGCGACATGTAGACCATCGCAGACGTCCCCACCAGGTGGTGCAGATGGTGCTGCGGGCCGGTCCGCGCCGCCCACAGGGCGCGCAGCGCCGCGACGCCGAAGACCGCCGCGTAGACCGGCCAGGCCCAGGCGGGCGGGGTGAACACGGCGGCGGGCACGGCCATGGCGGCCATGCCGAAGCCCATCAGCGCCTCACCGCCCGCCGAGCGGCGCTGCTCCTGGTCGGGGCTGCGCATGCGCAGCAGACAGTAGGCGCCGGTCGCCGCGCACAGCGCGACCAGCAGCCAGCCGGGCGAAGCCGGTGCGTGCACCCGCCCACCTCCCGCTCGAAGGTCCGGACCGCGGTTCGGCGGCCTTCCGCTCGGTCAAGCGATGCCCGGGGCACACGGTGCGCACACGAGCGCAAGGAGGTATGGGGGGAGCGTGCCCGGGAGCGCGCACGCCGGGCGCCCGGTCCTCCCGTCATATGCTTTACAGGTAAAACACCTGTTAAGGTTGTCTCATGAGCAGTGCGAACCCTTCCCCCGAGCCGAACCGCACCCCCACTCCTGCCCCCGCCACCTCAGCCCCGGATCCGGCTCCGGCCCGGAGCGCCCGGCGGCTCCCGCTCACCGGCGTGCTGCGGCTCGGCCGTCCGTCCGACATCTGGTTCAAGCCCGCACTCAGCTCGGTCGTCTCCGTCGCGCCGCCGAACCTCACGCTGCTCGCCCTCGGCCGGCTCGACCTGGCCATGTACACCATGGCCGGATCGCTGTGCGCCCTGTACGCCCACAACCGCCCCTACGCCGCCCGCGCCCGGGTCCTGGCCTGGGTGGTGCTCGGCATGGTCGGCGGCCTCGCCCTCTCCCTGGTCACCGCCTCGCTCACCCGCGACCCCGTCGTCCTGGTCGCGGTCGGCGCGCTCATGGCCGCCGCGCAGAAGGCCCTGTGCGACGCGACCCGGGTGGGCCCGCCCGGCAACGTGGTCCTGACCTTCATCAGCTCCGCGTCCCTGTTCGCCCCGCAGACGCTCGGCCAGGTCCCCGCCCACCTCGCGCTGGCCCTGGCCGCCGCTGCCTGGGCCTGGCTGGTCTGCATGGCGCCCGGCCTGCTGCGCCCGCACGGCCCGGAGCGCCGGGCCACCGCGCAGGCGCTGAACGCCGCCGCCGCGTACGCCGCCACCCGCGGCACCGGGGACGGCCACGCCCGCCTGCGCGCCGCGGCGGCCGCCGCCGTGCAGGCCGCCTGGCAGGCGCTGCCGGTCGCCGGGGCGCGGGCCGCCTCCCGGCGCGATCTCGCCCGGCTCGTCATCCGGGCCGAGGTCGCCCTCGCCGCGCCCGCCGACGCCGACCCGGAGCGGCTGCGGACCTGGGCGCGCGAGCTGTGCGGCAGCGGTCCGGTTCCGCGGGCCGGTGAGACGGCGGCGGCCACCGACGAACTCCTCGGCGTCCACGCCGAGGCCGGCGCCCCCCACCGCCCCTGGTGGAGCCGGCTCGGCCCGCTGGCACCCATCGCCGTGCGGACCGCGCTCGGCTGCGCGCTCGCCGGATACGCCTCCCTGGCCCTGGGCATCGGCCGCCCCTACTGGGCGCTGGTCACCGCCGCCTCCCTCTACCAGGCCAACGTCATGCTCACCTGGAGCCGCGGTGTGCAGCGGGTCGTCGGCAACCTCGTCGGCGTCCTCGTCTTCGCCGCGCTCGTCCCGCTCGCCCACACGGGCGGCCTGGCCCTCGTCCTGGTCTGCGTGGCCCTCAACTTCGGCGCCGAGGCGCTGATGGGCCGCAACTACTGGCTCGGCAGCATCTGCGTGACCCCCATGGCGCTGCTCGTCACCGAGTTCGCCGGACAGCATCCGGCGGGGGAGCTGATGACCGAGCGGGCCGTGGACACCGTCGTCGGCGCCCTGGTCGGCTTCGTGGCCGCCGTCGCCGTCACCAACCGCCGGGCGGGGGACCGGGTCGGAGACGCGCTGACCGCCGTGGACCGGGCCCGCGAGAGGGCCGCGCGCCTGCTCGCCGAACCGCGGCCCGACCGGACGGCCCTGGAGTCCGCCCGCCGGTCCCTGGCCGCCGCGCTGGTCGAACTGCGCGCCACCGCCGACGCCGCCGCCGGGGAGTGGTGGCAGCGCGCGCTGCCCCAGGAGCGGGTCGTGCTCACCGAGCAGTCCGCACACCGTACGCTCGCCGCGACGGTACGACGCCTGGGGCTGCATGCCCCGGTGACGAGCACGGGCAGGACGACGGAGGACGCACGGCCATGACGGCGAGCAACGGACGACCGGTACCCACGGCGGCGGGGGCCGGCGACACGCCCCACGGCCGGGAGCACCCGGACTCCACCGGACGGACGGGCTCCATCGGGCGGACGGACTCCACCGGGCGGACAGATCCACCGGCGCCGGAGCTGTACCCGGCGCCGCAGGAGCCCCCGGAGCCGTCCGCCGAGCCGTCGGCCGTCCTGCCCGCCGAGCCGGCCGGTGCTCCAGCGGCGGCCGATGATCCAGAGGCGGACGCGGCGGACGCGGCAGCCGCCGCTGCCGGACCCGCCCCGGACGACACCGTGGCCGGTGTCGTCCGGCAGTGGCGGGCCGTCCACCCCGAGCTGGACACGGCCCCGATGGAGATCATCGGCCGTATCAACCGCTGCTCCGCGCTCCTCCAGCAGGCGGAGGACGCCCCCCTGCGCCGGGCGGGGCTGAGCCGGCCCGAGTTCGACCTGCTGGGCGCGCTGCGCCGGACCGGCCACGAACTGACCCCGAGCGAGCTGGCCCGCGAGACCTTCTCCTCGGGGGCGGCCGTGACCAAGCGGCTCAAACAGCTCACCGAACGCGGCCTGGTCGAGCGGCGCGGCGACACCCGTGACCGCCGCGTCGCCCATCTGCGCCTCACCGAGGCCGGCCGGGACCTCGTGGACGGCCTGCTGCCGGACCAGCTCGCCTACGAGAGGACCGTGCTCGCCGGACTCGACACCGGAGACCGCGGCGATCTGGCCGCACTGCTGGGCGAACTCCTCACCCGTCTGGAGGGCCGCCCCGGCGCCGCCCGCTTCTGACTGAGCACCGCCGCACCGCCGCACACCGCCGCACCGGCCTCCGCCCCCGCCCCCGGCCGCCCGGCTGCCCCCGCCCCCCGCGGCCGCCCCCCTCCCCGCGACCGCCCCGGCCGCGCCCGGCCCGCCGTCGCCTCAGCCCCCGGCGGCGGGCCGGGTCCCGGTCTCCTCGTCGGTCCCGTCCTCGGTCTGGTAGACGCCGAGGGCCGCGCCCTGCGGGTCGCACAGGACGGCCATGCGGGGCCCGTGCGGGACCGAGACCGGCTCCTGGAGGAGGCGGGCCCCCGCGCGGGCCGCGACCTCGGCGGTGGCGTCGACGTCCTCGGCGGCGAAGTAGGGCAGCCACTGCGGCGGCACGTCGGAGGGGAAGCGCTCGTGCAGCGCGGTCACCCCGCCGAAGTCCATGCCGTGCATGCCCCACTGCGTGTACCACTCCGAGGCGTTGACGCTCCAGCCGAACACACCGGTGTAGAAGTCCCGGGCCCGCTTGACGTCCCGGGTCGCCAGCTCGACCCAGCCCAGCGCGCCGGGCCGGTTGAACACCGCGGCACCGGCGAACTCCTTGGCCTGCCAGAGCTGGAAGGCGGCGCCGGACGGGTCGAGGGCCACCGTGCGGCGGCCCTCGTCGAAGATGTCCATCGGTCCGCGGATCACCGTGCCCCCGGCGTCCACCACCCGGTTCGTTGCCGCGTCGTCGTCGGCGACGGCGAACGAGACGTTCCAGGCGACCGGCTGGGTGGGCCGGTACAGCGGGCCGATCCCGGCCACCGCCGCGCCCCCCAGGCGCGCGACGGTGTAGCCCCGCAGCTCGGGCCGGGGGTCCGGCGCGGCGCAGTGCCAGCCGAACACCTCGCCGTAGAACCGCTTGGCCGCCTCCAGATCGCTGGTCCCCAGCTCCGCCCAGCAGGGGCCGCCGATCACCGGCTTGTCGAACTCCATGGCACTCCTCCGGGAAGGCTCGCCCCCACCACCAGAACGCTATCCCCGGTCACCGACGGTGGCCAGCGGGAGCCGTACGGCCGGGGACGGCCTGGGGCGCCGCCGGGCGCCGGGGCGGGCGTCCGGCTCAGATGGCCGGCCGGTAGCGCAGCGGGTGCTCGGCGGGGACCTCGACGAGCACGACGGGCACGCCGTCCGGATCGGCGATCCACATCTCGATCAGCCCCCACGGCTCGCGCACCGGCGGACGGACGATCTCCACCCCCGCCGCCCGCAGCTCGGCGTGGGCGGCGTCCAGGTCCTCGACCTGGAGCCACAGCCGCACGGCGGTGGACGGCGGCACCTCGGAGCGCCCCGACAGCTCCAGGAAGCCGCCCCCGAGGAAGTACACGGTGCCGCGCTCGGGGCCGGTACCGAACTCACGGTGGACGGCGAGGCCCAGCCGCTCGCCGTAGAAGACGCGGGAACGCTCGGGGTCCGTGGGCCGGATCAGTACCCGGCTGCTGAGTACATGCACCATGCGGCGCACCCTAGCCACAGAGATACCCTCGGTGCTGCCCCACCGCGCCAGAGATCCCGAGAGGCCCCTCCATGGACACCGCCGCCACCGCACCGGTCTTCCGCGACGCCACCGACGCCGATGTCGAGGCCCTGGTGGCACTGATCGAGTCGGCGTACCGGGGAGATGCGAGCCGGGCCGGGTGGACCACCGAGGCCGACATCCTGCACGGGCAGCGCACCGACCCCCGGGGCGTGCTGGACGTGATCGAGTCGCCCGACAGCAGGCTGCTGACGGTGGAGCGGGACGGCCGCGTGGTCGCCTGCTGCCAGCTGGAGCACCGCGGCGACCACGCCTACTTCGGCATGTTCGCGGTCAGCCCGGCCCTCCAGGGCGCGGGCCTCGGCAAGCTGATCATCGCGGAGGCGGAACGGCAGGTCCGCGAGGCGTGGGGCGTCACGGAGATGCACATGACGGTGATCTCGGTGCGCGAGGACCTGATCGCCTGGTACGAACGGCGCGGCTACCGCCGTACGGGACGGATGAGCCCCTTCCCGTACGGCGACGAGCGCTTCGGGGTGCCGCAGCGCGCCGACCTCCGCTTCGAGCTGCTGGTCAAGCCGCTCGGGTAGCGGGCGCGCTACGCGGTGAAGCGGCCGGTGCGCTTGATCTCCGGGAAGTCGGTGGTCGCGCCGTCCAGCTCCAGTGCGCGGACCAGGCGGAGGTGGTCGGTGGTGTTCACCACCCAGCCGATGATCCGCAGGCCGGCCGCGCGGGCGTGCTCGACGACCTCCAGGGTGAGCCTGCGGATGTTCAGCACGAGGGTGCCCGCGCCGGCCCCGACCGCGCGTTCGACGACCTCGGTGCCGTAGTGGTCGGCGACCAGGGCGGTGCGGACGCCGGGGACCAGCCGGGTGATCTCGCGGAGGGCCTCGTCGTGGAAGGACAGCACCTCGACCCGGGCGACCAGGTCGCGGCGGCGCATCACCTCCGCGAGCGCCTTCGCCGCCGCCACGTCCTTGATCTCGGCCTGCAACGGCGCCCGTACGGCGTCGAGCACCTCCTCGAACAGCGGGATCCGCTCGCCGCGGCCCGCGTCCAGCGCGCGCAGCTCGGCCAGGGTCTTGTCGGCGATCGGGCCGCTGCCGTCCGTCGTGCGGTCCACGTCGGCGTCGTGCATGACGACGAGGGCGCCGTCCTTGCTCAGGTGCAGATCGAGTTCGATGGCGTCGAGGCCGGCCTGCTGGGCGGCGACGAACGAACGGAGGGTGTTCTCGGGCTCCACACCCATGATCCCGCGGTGACCGATGGTAAGGAAGTTCAAGGTTCAACTCGCTTCCGTCGACGGCGGCTCGGCTCGCCCGCGGACCTCAGGGACCTCGTCGTCCACGCGGCAGTGCCGCAGCCTAACGGTCCGGAGTCGGGTTGAACCCCTGCGTACACGGAGCAGTGGGGTGACGGCCGGGCGGCGCCGGGGCCGTGCCCCCTGGCGCGGTCACCCGGGCGTGGGCGAGTCCCGGTCGCGTTGACCGGGGAGGGCCCCCGGCGGCACCGCCGCCCGTGCGTGGCGGGAAACCGCCGTACCGCCGACCGGGGGTGGCATCACTCGATCGACCTACGGGAAGTAGCCGCCATACGGGTGCCGGGCAGGAAAATAGTCGGTGAGAATGCGCGCCCGCAGGATAATTTTCGGAGGCTGCCCTTGCTGGAAGAAAGCTCATATGTATACGGTCTTCTTACGCGAGCTTCTCCCGTGGAGGGTGGGTCATGACGGAAATTCTTGTGCAGGTGGGTCCGGAGGGGCAGGTTCCTCCGGCGAGCAGGGTGATCGAGCACCCGGCGTGGCCCGTGCTCAAGGATGCCGTGGAGCAGATCCGGCCATGGCAGTCGAAGGACGGATCGATCGACTTCGAGGCCGAGGGAGCGCCCGCGCGCGAGGACGCCGAGGCGGCCGTGGCGCGTGTGTGCGACGCCGTGACGGAGCTGTCCGCCCTGCTGCCGCACGACGCCGACTACCACCGGGCGCTCGTCGCCGATCTGCGCCGCTGGGCCGACGGCGGCTTCGAGGTGCCCGACTTCCTCGACTCCCTGCTGGCCTTCCAGCCGGCCGCGCACCGCGTGGACGGACTCCAGCATCTGGTCGTCTTCGCGATGTACACGCAGAACGGCAACCCGGACCGCAATCTGGAGGCGGTCGTGCTGCGGATGGTCTGGCCGGACTGGCTGGCCGAGCTGGAGCGCACCCGGTACGACAACCCGCTCTTCTGCGGCATCACGTTCGAGGACTTCACGGCGGGCTACGACACCAACTCCGCCGTGCTCTTCCCCGAGACGATCGCCGTGCGCGAGGCGCCGGAACGATTCTCCTGGGGTGGCATCTTCTGCGACCGGGAGGCCGCCCGCTTCCGCCGCGTGACCGCCGCCGCCGTGGACCTGCTGGGCCTGAGGCTGCCCGAGGACATCGCCGCCATGGTCCACGACCAGAAGCGCTGCGAGGAGGCGTTCGTCCTGTGGGACATGGTCCACGACCGCACCCACAGCCACGGCGACCTGCCCTTCGACCCGTTCATGATCAAGCAGCGCCAGCCGTTCTGGATGTACGGTCTGGAGGAGCTGCGCTGCGACCTCACCGCCTTCAAGGAGGCCGTGAAGCTGGAGCAGGACGGCGTCGGTCAGGCCCGTGACGTGCAGTACGCGGTGCTCTTCGACCGGATGTTCCGCTTCCCGGTCACCGGCGAGCGCGTCCGCAACTACGACGGCCTCGGCGGCCAGCTGCTCTTCGCCTATCTGCACAAGCACGACGTGGTCCGCTGGACGGACAACAAGCTCGCCATCGACTGGGAGCGCGCCCCGCAGGTCACCAACCAGCTGTGCGCCGAGATCGAGACGCTCTACCGCGACGGCATAGACCGCCCGAAGCTGGTGCACTGGTTCGCCGGGTACGAGCTGGTCTCCCGCTATCTCGCCCCGCACCCCGGCTCCAAGTGGGCCAAGGGCCCCGACGCCCTCGACCTGAGCCTGCCGCCGCGCAAGCTCGTCGATGACGTGCTTCCGGACGAGTTTCCGCTCAGCATGTTCTACGAGGCACTGTCCAAGAAGCTGAAGAACGTGATCGCCTCCACCAAGGGGATCACGGCGGACGGCACCGAGCAGGTCGCCGCGTGAGCGACCGCGTCCAGAACACTGCTGCTACGGAGGCGAAGAAGATGGCGGGCAACGGGGCTCTCAGCGGTGCGGTGATCGCGGTGGCCGGCGCGGGCGGACCCGCCGGCCGGGCGACGCTGCTCAGGCTCGCCGAGGCGGGCGCCACCGTCGTCGGGGCGGACAACGACCCCGAGCGGCTCTCCGAGGCCGTGGACGCCGCGCGCTACGCCTCCGGCGGGGCCAGCGTCACCGGCGACACGGTCGACCTGCTCGACCTCCAGTCCACCCGGGAGTGGGCCGCGCACGTCGAGAAGGACTTCGGCCGCGTCGACGGCCTGGTCCATCTCGTCGGCGGCTGGCGCGGCAGCGAGACCTTCACCAAGACCAGCCTGGACGACTGGGACTTCCTGGAGCTGCTGCTCGTCAAGACGGTGCAGCACACCTCCCTGGCCTTCCACGAGGCGCTCCAGCGCAGCGACCGCGGGCGGTATCTGCTGATCAGCGCCGCGGGTGCCAGCAAGCCCACGGCGGGCAACGCCGCGTACTCCGCCGCCAAGGCCGCCGCCGAGGCGTGGACGCTGGCCATGGCCGACTACTTCCGCAAGGCCGGGAAGGCGGAGGGCGCCGAAGGGCCCACGTCGGCGGCTGCGATCCTGGTGGTGAAGGCGTTGGTGCACGACGCGATGCGCGCCGAGCGGCCCAACGCGAAGTTCGCGGGCTTCACGGACGTCAAGGACCTGGCCGAGGCCATCACCGACGTCTGGAGCAAGTCCGCCGCGGAAGTGAACGGAAAACGTCTGTGGCTGACCGAGCAGCCGTGAACCCTGCCAAGACCGACGCGCGCCGCCACCACGACCCGGAGGTCCGCGGCTTCGCCAGCGACAACTACGCCGGGGTGCACCCGGAGGTGCTCGCCGCCCTGGCCCTGGCCAACGGCGGCCACCAGGTCGCGTACGGCGAGGACGACTACACCGGGAACCTCCAGCGCGTCGTGCGCGGCCACTTCGGCGCCGGCGCCGAGGCGTTCCCCGTCTTCAACGGGACCGGCGCCAACGTCGTCGCGCTCCAGGCGGTCACCGACCGCTGGGGCGCGGTGATCTGCGCGGACAGCGCGCACATCCACGTCGACGAGGGCGGCGCCCCCGAGCGCATGGGCGGCCTCAAGCTGCTCACCGTGCCCACCCCCGACGGCAAGCTCACCCCCGAGCTGATCGACCGGCAGGCGTACGGCTGGGAGGACGAGCACCGCGCGATGCCGCAGGTCGTCTCGATCACCCAGAGCACGGAGCTGGGCACCCTCTACACGCCCGGGGAGATCCGCGCGATCTGCGAGCACGCCCACGCCCACGGCATGACCGTGCACCTGGACGGCTCCCGGATAGCCAACGCCGCCGCCTCCCTGGACGTCCCGATGCGGACCTTCACCAACGCGGTCGGCGTCGACATCCTCTCGCTGGGCGGGACGAAGAACGGCGCCATGTTCGGCGAGGCGGTCGTCGTCCTCAACCAGGACGCCGTGCGCCGGATGAAGCACATCCGCAAGATGAGCATGCAGCTCGCCTCGAAGATGCGCTTCGTCTCGGTGCAGCTGGAGGCCCTGCTCGCCAAGGACCTGTGGCTGCGCAACGCCCGGCACGCCAACGAGATGGCCCAGCGGCTCGCGGAGGGCGTGCGCGCGGTGCACGGCGTGGAGGTCCTCTACCCGGTGCAGGCCAACGGCGTCTTCGCCAAGCTGCCCCACGACGTGAGCGAACGGCTCCAGAAGAGGTTCCGCTTCTACTTCTGGGACGAGACCGAGGGTGTCGTGCGCTGGATGTGCTCGTTCGACACCACGGAGGACGACGTGGACGCGTTCCTCGCCGCGCTGAAGGAAGAGATGGCGCGCGGCTGACAGGGGCGGTCAGGACCGCTCAGTATCTGCATAGTTATGCGATCATTCGTAAAGTCATTGACTGTCGAGTGATCGCATTCCTATGCTCTGCGGGCATGGAGCTGACCCAGCACACCCCCGACCTGTCCGCTTATCTCGCCGCCGACGAGGCGATCGACCATGAACACCCGGTGGTACGCGAGACCGCGGCCCGGCTGGCCGAGGGGGTGGCAGACTCGTATGCCTATGCACGGTCCGCGTACGAGTTCGTGCGCGACACCATTCCGCACTCGCAGGACTCTGAGGATCCGCGCGTCACCTGGCGGGCCTCCGACGTCCTGCGGCAGCGCACCGGCATCTGCCACGCCAAGGCCCATGCCCTGGCCGCCCTGCTGCGCGCCGAGGACATCCCCGCCGCCCTCTGCTACCAGCGGCTGACCTGGGATGACGGCGGCGGTCACGTCCTGCACGGCCTGGTCGCCGTACGGTTCAACGGCGCCTGGCACCGCCAGGACCCGCGCGGCAACAAGCCGGGCGTCGACGCGCAGTTCTCCCTCGGAGGTGAACGCCTGGCCTTCGTGCCCGATCCCGAGTCGAATGAGATGGACTACCCGGTACTGTACGCTGAACCTCATCCGGCGGTGCTCGCCGCCCTGAAGGCCGCCCCCGACCGGTCGGCGCTGGCCGCGGCGCTCCCCACCCACCTGTGACCCGCGAGACGGACGGACCATGACGCTCACCCTCACCGTGTCCGACGAGGTGCGCGCGCTCGCGCCCGGCTTCACCCATGTGGCCGTCGAGGCGCACGGCCTCGTGAACGGCCCCAGCACCGAGGCCGGTTCGGCGCTCCTGGACGACGCGGCGCGCCGGATGGCCGCCCGCCTGGACGGCCGCGCCCCGCACGAGGACCCGCACATGGCGGCCTGGCGCGAGACCTACACCGCCTTCGGTGCCAAGCCGTCGCGCACCCGCAACTCCGCCGAGGCCCTGGCCAGGCGCGCCCTCTCCGGCGCCGGTCTGCCCCGCGTCAACGCCCTCGTCGACCTCTACAACGCCATCAGCGTCGCCCACCTGATCCCCGTCGGCGGCGAGGACATGGACCTGATCCAGGGCGGTATGCGCCTGGTGCGCGCCGGCGGCGAGGAGGACTTCGTGACCGTGGCCGGCGGCGAGGAGGTCGTCGAGCACCCCGAGCCCGGCGAGGTCGTGTGGTGCGACGGGGCCGGGGTCACCTGCCGCCGCTGGAACTGGCGCCAGGGCCCGCGCACCCGGCTCACCGACCGCACCGCCTCGGGCCTCTTCCTGCTGGAGAGCCTGGCGCCGATGCCCGTCGCCGACGTGGTGCGGGCGGCCGGCGAACTCGCCGAACTGCTGGAGAAGTCCAGCCCGGGTGCCCGCGTCACCGTGCGGGGCCCGAAGTCCGCGGCCTGAGCCTCAGGGACGGCGGAACTGGTCGCTCATGGTCGGCATGGTGTTGTGCATCGACAGCGTGGAGTACGCGCTGCGGTCCCGCTGCGCCTGGATCCGGCTGGCCTGTTCGATGAGGAGACCGTCCGCGTTGTGCGTGGTGCTGCTGCGGCGGCGCAGGACCACCACGACCAGCCACGCGGCGATCGCGGCGAACAGGCCGAACATGAGACCGATCGTGGCCATGGAACCCCCCGTCCCGGCATCCGTCCCGGCGCGGCCGTCCGCCCGGACCGGATGGCGGTTGCGATGTACGAACCGGCCTTCAGGTTACGGCAGTTCACCCGGTCATGGGCAGACGGCAGGGCGGCCTCAGTGCGCCGCGGCGGTGCGCAGCTGCTCCGGCGTGGGAGCCGTGCCGCCCAGGTGCGCGGGCATCCACCAGGTGTCCTCCGGGCCCTTCGGGCGGACCGGGTAGGCGCGCTGGGCGGCCTCCAGCAGCTCCTGCACACGCTCGCGCAGCCGCCGCGTGATCGCTCCCGCGTACTGGTCGCGCGGCGCCTCGACGGCCTCGCCCACCCGGACCGTGACCGGGGTGTGGCTGCGCCGGAAGTTGCGCGGGTGCCCCTTGGTCCACAGGCGCTGGGTGCCCCAGACGGCCATCGGGATCAGCGGCACCCCGGCCTCCTGCGCCAGCCGGGCGGCACCGGACTTGAAGCTCTTGAGGGTGAAGGACTCCGAGATGGTGGCCTCCGGGAAGACACCGATCACCTCACCGGAGCGCAGCGAGCCGAGGGCGTGCTCGTAGGCCGCCTCGCCCTGGGCGCGGTCCACCGGGATGTGCTTCATACCGCGCATCAGCGGACCGGAGATCCGGTGCCGGAACACCGACTCCTTCGCCATGAACCGCACCAGACGCTTCTGCGGCAGCGCCGCCAGTCCGTTGAAGATGAAGTCCAGATAGCTGATGTGATTGCTCACCAGCACGGCGCCGCCCTGGCGCGGGATGTTCTCCGAGCCCCGGCAGTCGATCTTGAGATCCCACACCTTGAACATCGTGCGGGCGAAACCGATCACGGGACGGTAGACGAACTCGGCCATGGGCGGGGCGGACCCTTCTGTCTGCCAGGGACTCCCGGCGAAGTTACGCAGCCGTAGGTTTACGGCTCGTCGCAGATCGTGCCCCAAGAACGGCCGGGGAGCCAGCCCGCGTGCCCGTCCCCGGCGAGATCCTCGTCACGTCGGCCCGGCCGCCGGGCGCCCCGCCGGCGGCCGGGGCCCCGCACGGGAATCTTCGGCGGGCCGTACGCGCTGCACCCGGCAGGAGCCGGGCGGGCGGCACGGAACAGCCCGGCGCGATCACCGGAACGCGGGACGGGAGACCACGGGTGCGCACGGGCGAGGCGGACGGACGGCTGGGCGCGGCCGAGTTGGGTGAGCCCCTGGGCGAACGCGCCACGCTGGTGCAGTTCTCGACCGCCTTCTGCGCGCCCTGCCGGGCGACCCGCAGGGTCCTCGGCGAGGTGGCGCGCATGGTCCCCGGCGTCGCCCATGTGGAGATCGACGCCGAGGCCCGCCTCGGACTCGTCCGCGCGCTGGACGTCCGCAGGACGCCCACCGTGCTCGTCCTGGACGCGGACGGCCGCGTCGTGCGCCGCGCCGCCGGGCAGCCCCGTACGGCCGACGTCGTCGCGGCCCTGGGGGAGGTGCTGTGCGGAAGCGGCCTGTGACCGTGAGACATGTCCCATGTGCCGGGACCCACTTGACTGCGCCCGTCACCTCTCGTCAATCTGACTGTATGTCTCGGGAACTCCTTCTCTCCGGGTGGGCACGTCCGGGAGCGACGCCGTCCGCCGGCGCCGCGAGCGCGCGCTGTCCGGGCTGTTGAGCAGCCACGGTCCCCGCGCGTCCCACCAGCAGAAGGACAACTCCATGACGGCCCCGTCCGACCTCTCCTCCGCCGCCTCCACCGCCTTCGAACCGGCCTCTCCCGGCCTGCTGCGCTCCGTCTTCCGGCGGCACGCGGCGGGTGTCGCGGTGATCACGGCGCGCGGCGACCACGGCCCGGTCGGCTTCACCGCGACCTCCCTGACGTCCGTCTCCGCCGAGCCGCCGCTGCTCTCCTTCGGGATCGGGACCGGCGCCTCCAGCTGGCCCGCGCTCTCCCGGACCGGCCACCTCGGCGTCCATCTGCTGGGCGAGCACCAGGAAGAACTGGCCGCCACCTTCGCGCGCAGCGGCGCCGACCGGTTCGCGGCACCCACCTCCTGGCGCGACGGCCCCGAGGGCGTTCCGCTGCTGGACGGCGTGCTCGCCCGGCTGGTCTGCCGGGTGGTCGCACGGGTCCCGGCGGGCGACCACCGCATCGTCATCGCGGAGCTGGTCCTCGGCGACCACACGGGCCCCGGCCGCCCTCTCCTCTACCACCAGGGCCGCTTCAACGCCCTGCGCGACTGACCCGGAGCCGGCCGCTGCGCAGGCCCCTGCGGAACGGTCGAGTTCCGGTTACGCTGCGTTGCGAAGGTCACAGTTCAAAGCGCTTGCTCAGCGGGCAGGAACTGGGTGTACTGGCGAGTAATATTTCGGTCGGAGCGCGGGGTCGCCCCGAACGGGATCGGCCGCTTCAGGCGCCTATGCTGCCTGCAAGAAGGCAGCCCAGAAATGACGATGCAGTAGGAGAGCCGGCGTGAGCTTGAGGATCGTTGTCACTGTGAAGTACGTGCCCGACGCCACTGGCGACCGGCACTTCGCCGATGACCTGACCGTCGACCGTGACGACGTGGACGGTCTGCTCTCCGAACTGGACGAGTACGCGGTCGAGCAGGCGCTGCAGATCTCCGAGAACTCCGACGACGACGTCGAGGTCACCGTGCTGACGGTGGGTCCGGAGGACGCCAAGGACGCGCTGCGCAAGGCGCTGTCGATGGGTGCGGACAAGGCGATCCACGTCGAGGACGACGACCTGCACGGCACCGACGCGATCGGCACCTCGCTGGTGCTGGCCAAGGCCGTCGAGAAGGCCGGTTACGACCTGGTGATCTCCGGCATGGCCTCCACCGACGGCACCATGGGCGTCGTCCCCGCGCTGCTGGCCGAGCGTCTGGGCGTGCCGCAGGTGACGCTGCTGTCCGAGGTCTCCGTCGAGGACGGCACGGTCAAGGGCCGCCGCGACGGCGACACCGCCTCGGAGCGGCTGGAGGCGTCGCTGCCCGCCGTGGTCTCGGTGACGGACCAGTCGGGCGAGGCGCGCTACCCGTCGTTCAAGGGCATCATGGCGGCGAAGAAGAAGCCGGTGGAGTCCTGGGACCTGTCGGACCTGGACATCGAGGCCGACGAGGTCGGTCTGGAGAGCGCCTACACCGTGGTGGAGTCGGCGGCGGAGCGTCCGGCGCGTACGGCGGGCACGATCGTCAAGGACGAGGGCGAGGGCGGCAAGCAGCTCGCCGCGTTCCTCGCGGGCCAGAAGTTCATCTGAGCCCGTATCCGCCCCGTCGTCCCGCACCCTTCGCAAGCAGGAGAGAAGAAGTCCCATGGCTGAAGTCCTCGTCTACGTCGACCACGTGGACGGTGCCGTCCGCAAGCCCACCCTCGAGCTGCTGACCCTGGCCCGCCGCATCGGCGAGCCCGTCGCCGTCGCGCTGGGCAACGGCGCCGCCGACACCGCCGCCGCCCTCGCCGAGCACGGCGCGGTCAAGGTCCTCACCCACGACGCCGCCGAGTACGCCGACTACCTGGTCGTCCCGAAGGTCGACGCGCTCCAGGCCGCCGTCGCCGCCGTCTCCCCGGCCGCCGTGCTGGTCCCGTCCTCCGCCGAGGGCAAGGAGATCGCCGCCCGCCTGGCGCTGCGCACCGGTTCCGGCATCATCACCGACGCCGTCGACCTGGAGGCCGGCGACGGGGGCCCGGTGGCCACCCAGTCGGTGTTCGCCGCCTCGTACACCACCAAGTCCCGTGTCTCCAAGGGCACCCCGGTCATCACGGTCAAGCCCAACAGCGCCGCCGTGGAGGCCGCCCCGGCCGCCGGCACCGTCGAGGCCCTGGACGTCACCTTCTCCGAGAAGGCCACCGGCACCAAGGTCACCGCCCGCACGCCGCGCGAGTCGACGGGCCGCCCGGAGCTGACCGAGGCCGCCATCGTCGTCTCCGGCGGCCGCGGTGTGAACGGCGCGGAGAACTTCGGCATCATCGAGGCCCTCGCCGACTCCCTCGGCGCGGCCGTGGGCGCCTCCCGCGCCGCGGTGGACGCGGGCTGGTACCCGCACACCAACCAGGTCGGCCAGACCGGCAAGTCCGTGTCGCCGCAGCTGTACATCGCCAACGGCATCTCCGGCGCGATCCAGCACCGCGCCGGCATGCAGACGTCGAAGACCATCGTCGCGGTCAACAAGGACCCCGAGGCCCCGATCTTCGACCTGGTCGACTACGGCGTCGTCGGCGACCTGTTCGAGGTCGTCCCGCAGCTCACCGAGGAGATCAAGACCCGCAAGGGCTGATCCGCCGGGCCCCTTGCCGGGGCCGCCCCGGGCCAGGCCCCCGTGACCGCACCGGTCACGGGGGCCTCGGTGTCTGCGGCCCGGCCGGGCCGGCCGGGGTTCAGGCCGCGGACAGGTGTTGACCGGCGGGAACGTCCACAGATAGCTTCGTAGTGCGGATTATTGATTCCGTACAACGGAAAACAGGAGGGTGTGGAATGGGTCAGGGCCAGCAGGAGACGGTGGCGACGAGCCTCGCGGGCGCCGTCAGCGAGGAGATCAGCGCCTCCCTCGCCCCGGTCGACGCCGAGCTGGAGCGCCGCTACCCGGGCGACCCCGGCACCCGCCAGCCGGTCCACACCGTCTACGTCCCCGGCGACGCCTTCGCCGCCGACACCCTCCGCTCCTGGGGCGACCGGGCGCTGGCCGCCCTCGACGAACACGCCCCGGACGCCGCCTCCTTCGCCGCGGTCCTGGGCCTGGCCGACGACCTCGCGGAACCCGTCCACTCCCGCGTCCGCGCCAAGCTGGAACGCGAACCGATCGAGGACCTCCGCATCGACTTCGAGGACGGCTACGGCCCCCGCCCCGACGCCGAGGAGGACGAGGCCGCCGCCCGCGCGGCCCGGCTGGTCGCCGAGGCGTACGAGCAGGGCACCGCCGCGCCGTACATGGGCATCCGGATGAAGTGCATGGAGGCACCCGTCCGCGACCGCGGCATCCGCACCCTCGACATCTTCCTCAGCGGACTGATGCGGGCCGGCGGCCTGCCCGGCGGACTGGTGCTGACGCTGCCGAAGGTCACCTACCCCGAGCAGGTCACCGCCATGGCACGGCTGCTGGACGCCTTCGAGAAGGCCCACGGCCTCGAACCCGGCCGGATCGGCTTCGAGATCCAGATCGAGACCAGCCAGTCCATCCTCGCCGCCGACGGCACCGCCGCCGTCGCCCGGATGATCCAGGCCGCCGAGGGCCGCGCCACCGGCCTGCACTACGGCACCTTCGACTACAGCGCCTGCCTCGGTGTCTCCGCCGCCTACCAGGCCAGCGACCACCCGGCCGCCGACCACGCCAAGGCCGTCATGCAGGTCGCCGCGGCGGGGACCGGCGTCCGCGTCTCGGACGGCTCCACCAACGTCCTGCCGGTCGGCCCGACCGAGAAGGTCCACGACGCCTGGCGCCTGCACTACGGCCTCACCCGCCGCGCCCTGGCCCGCGCCTACTACCAGGGCTGGGACATGCACCCGGCGCACATCCCCACCCGGTACGCGGCCGTGTTCGCCTTCTACCGCGAGGGCTTCGAGCAGGCGGCGGCCCGCCTCGCCCGCTACGCCAACCGGGCCGGCGGCGACGTGATGGACGAGCCCGCCACCGCCAAGGCGCTCAGCGGCTATCTGCTGCGCGGCCTGGACTGCGGCGCCCTCGACATCGCCGAGGTCGCCCGGCTCACCGGTCTGACCCGCGCCGACCTGGAGGGCTTCGCCGCGCCCCGGCGCGGCGACCTCACGGCGTCCGCCCAGTAGCGGCCGGCCGGGGCGCCCCCGTTCGCGCGGGGCGCCCCGGCGCCGTCGCGTCAGGCCGGCGGCGGCACCTCGCCCGAGCCGCGCTGCACGAGCCTGGTCGGCAGTTCGATCCGCTCCGGGGACAGATGGGTGCCGTCGAGCTGCCGGAAGAGCCGTTCGGCGGCGGTGCGGCCGAGCGCGGCGGCGTCCTGGGCCACGACGGTGACACCCGGCTGGAGCAGATCGGCCAGTTCGAGGTCGTCGAAGCCGACCAGGGCGACCGGCCGGGGCAGTCCGGCCAGGACCCGGATCACGGTGACCGTCACCCGGTTGTTGCCGGTGAAGACCGCGGTGACCGGGTCCGGACCCGACAGCATCTCCTCGGCGGCCCGCCGCACCCGCTCCGGGTCGGTGACGCCCAGCGACATCCAGGAGTCCTCCACGGCTATCCCCGCGTCCTCCATCGCCGCCCGGTAGCCGCGCAGCCGCTCGATCGCCGTGTGGATGCGCGGCATGTCGCCGATGAAGCCGATCCTGCGGTGCCCGTGGGCGATCAGGTGCGCGACGCCGTCGCGGGCACCGCCGAAGTTGTCCGAGAGGACCACGTCGGCGTCGATCCGGCCGGCCGGACGGTCCACGAACACGGTGGCGACGCCCGCCTTGATCTCCGGTTCCAGATACCGGTGGTCGTCGCCGGCCGGGATGATGACCAGCCCGTCCACCCGCCGCGCGCACAGCGCCAGCGCCAGCTCCTGCTCGCGGTCCGGGTCCTCCGCGCTGGAGCCGTTGATGAGCAGGGCGCCGTGTGCGCGGGCCACTTCCTCCACCGCGCGGCTGAGCGGACCGTAGAACGGGTCGGCGAGGTCCTCCAGGACGAGTCCGATGCTCGCCGTGCGCCCCTTGCGCAGCACCCGCGCGCTGTCGTTGCGGCGGAAGCCGAGCGCCTCGATGGCCTCCTGCACCCGCCGCTCGGTGTCGGCGGTGACACCGGGCTCGCCGTTCACCACGCGGGAGACGGTCTTGAGGCCCACGCCGGCCCGCGCCGCCACGTCCTTCATGGTCGGACGGTTGCCGTACCGTGTCCCGGACGCGCGGTCCGGAGCGCGGTCGGCGGGGCGGTCTTCTCGGCGGGCGGTCTCTGGCACGATGCGGCGTCCTGTTCCTTGTCGTCCGCAGGGGCTCTGCGCGGGTCCCTGGGTGCGTATGAGGATGTGGCGTCGAGCATAGAGCCTGGACAACGTTGTCATACGCACGAGAGACTGTCCATCGCATACTCGGTCAGCGCTCCCGCCGCGAGGCCGGGCTGCGCTCACCACTTAGTCCTTACATGGTTGACGGGGAGATCTGACACTGATGCACACCGACCTCGTGGCCGCGCTCGACATCGGCGGCACCAAGATCGCCGGAGCGCTGGTGGACGGCCACGGCAGCATCCTGGTGCGCGCACAGCGCGCCACGCCCGCGAAGGAGGACGGTGAGACCGTCATGCGGGCCGTGGAGGACGTGCTCGGCGAGCTGAGCGCGTCCGCGCTGTGGGGCCGGGCCACCGCGCTGGGCATCGGCAGCGCGGGCCCGGTGGACGCCTCCGCCGGTACGGTCAGCCCGGTCAACGTGCCGGGCTGGCGCGGCTACCCGCTGGTGGAGCGCGCACGGGCCGCGGCCGGGGGGCTGCCCGTACAGCTGATCGGCGACGGTGTGGCCATCACGGCGGCCGAGCACTGGCAGGGCGCGGCCCGCGGCCACGACAACGCGCTGTGCATGGTGGTCTCCACGGGCGTGGGCGGCGGTCTGGTCCTCGGCGGCCGGCTGCACCCGGGGCCCACGGGCAACGCGGGGCACATCGGCCACATCAGCGTCGACCTGGACGGCGACCTGTGTCCGTGCGGTTCGCGCGGCTGCGTGGAGCGGATCGCCAGCGGTCCGAACATCGCCCGCCGGGCGGTGGAGAACGGCTGGCGGCCGGGGCCCGACGGCGACACCACGGCCGCCGCCGTGGCCGCCGCCGCGCGCGCGGGCGACCCGGTGGCCGTGGCCTCCTTCGAGCGCGCCGCACGCGCCCTGGCCGCGGGCATCGCGGCGACGGCGACCCTGGTCGAGATCGACATCGCGGTCGTCGGCGGCGGTGTGGGCAAGGCGGGCGAGGTGCTGTTCGGCCCGTTGCGCAAGGCGCTCACGGACTACGCCACCCTCTCCTTCGTCCGGCAACTGACGGTCGTCCCGGCCCAGATGGGCACCGACGCCGGCCTGGTGGGCGCGGCGGCGGCGGCCCTCACGGCACGTACGGACCCGGCGGGGGCCGGGGTCTGAGCGACCGGGCCGCGGCGGGCGGACGGGGACGGGCGGAGGCAAGGGACTCCGGGCGAACGGGAACGGGCGGAGGCAAGGGACTCCGGACGGATGGACGGAAGGCGGGCGGGTCAGCTCGGCGCGGGCGGCCTCATGAGGCGGTGCGGGGCCCGGGTCGGTACGCCGTCGGCCCGCGGTCGCGTGACCAAAGCCGCCGTCCGCCGTTGAGCAGGCATGAAGAAGCGCAGCATGCTCGCCCTCGCCTCCCTGGCCACCGGCTTCGTGGTGGCCGCCGTCTCCCCCTCGCACGCCGCCGACCGGGACGCGCTCGGTGAACTGGGGGTGAAGGACACCGTGGGCGCCGTGGACCACCTCGTCGGCCAGGACGGCCTGCCCGTGGACAAGGACGTCCTGGGACAGAACGACTGAGGCGGACCGGCCGGGCAGCCCCGGGCAGCCCGGCCGGCCCCGCCGGGCGGCCCGCAGCGCAGCGGCGCCGCACCCCTCGCGCGGCGGGGTGCGGCGCCGCTCCGTGTCGTCCTCAACTGGGCCTGGTTTCCGTGGCAGGGTGGAGCGGGCAAGCCACAGGGGGCCAACAGAAGAGGGGGACCAGTGACCGTCGTCTGGATCAACGGCACGTTCGGTGCGGGCAAGTCCGCCACCGCACGGGAACTGATCGATCTGATCCCGAACAGCACGCTCTTCGATCCCGAGGTCATCGGCGGCCTTCTCGCCCAGCACCTCCTGCCGCCCAAGCACCTCGCCGAGGCCGGCGACCTCCAGGACCTGCCGATCTGGCGGCGGCTGGTGATCGACACGGCCGCCGCGATGCTCGCCGAACTGGGCGGCACCCTGGTGGTGCCGATGACCCTGCTCCGCCAGGACCACCGCGACGAGATCTTCGGCGGCCTCGCCGCCCGCCGCATCGGCGTACGCCATGTGCTCCTCGCCCCGGCCGAAACGATCCTGCGTGAGCGGGCGGCCCACCGCGACGCCCCGTCCGGCCTCCCCGACGGCGACCTGCGGACCCACCAGTGGGCCCACGACCGCATCGAGCCCTTCCGCGCCGCGCTGGCCTCCTGGCTCGCCGCCGACGCGCACCTCATCGACAACGGCGCCCTCACCCCGTACGAGACGGCCGTCCGGATCGCCGAGGCGGTCGGCACCGGCGCCGCGCCCCCCTGCGACATCGTGCAGACCCCCGAGCCCACCGCCGAGACCGTCGCCTCCGGTGTGCTGCTCTTCGACGAGCGGGACCGGGTGCTGCTCGTCGACCCCACCTACAAGCCCGGCTGGGAGTTCCCCGGCGGCATAGTCGAACCCGGCGAGGCTCCCGCGCGCGCCGGGATGCGCGAGGTCGCCGAGGAGACCGGCATACGGCTGGAGGAGCCGCCCCGGCTGCTCGTCGTGGACTGGGAACGCCCCGCGCCCCCCGGCTTCGGCGGCCTGCGCCTGCTCTTCGACGGCGGCCGCCTCGACTCTGCCGAGGCCGCCCGGCTGCTGCTGCCCGGCCCCGAACTGCGCGGCTGCCGCTTCGTCACCGAACGGGAGGCCGCCACCCTGCTCCCGCCGGTCCGCCACGAACGCCTGCGCTGGGCGCTGCGCGCCCGCGAACGGGGCGCGGCGGTCTATCTGGAGGCGGGCGTGCCGGTGGGCTGAGCCGGCCCCACCGGGATCCCTCCGGGGGCGGCCCGTAGGCGGTCCGGGTGCCCAGGAACGCGCAGACAGAGGCGTGGGACGGGCCGTGGGCAGGTAGCGGGTGGGCAGGTGGCACGTGGGCCTGTGGGCCGGTGCCCCGGGCACCGATGGACCCTCTGCCGGTTGCCTGATGCGTCCTCTGCCGGTGATCCGGCGGGGGTCCCGTCCCGTCCTGTCCTGTCATGTCCTGTCGGTGTCGGTGTCGGGCATGCCGTCCGTCGGCTGTCCGCTGTGCGCCCGTCGGTTGCGCGACGTGCCGTCCGTCGGCCGGCCGTGGCCCGGCGGTGACTGACCGCCGTCGGGCCGGTCGCGGCCGCCGGAGGGCCCGACGGAGCGACCGGAGGCGGGTCCGGGCCCAGCCGCCCGGATCCGCCGTCCGGCCGGGCGGCTGGGCCCCCGCCCCGGGCACCTGGCCGCCGGCGTCCGGGCCACGCCCCCGGACGCCGGGCGCGCGATCTCGGAGCCCGGACCGGAAGACCGGCCCCGGACACTCGAACGGGGATGTCCGCCCGGACGCTGGAGCTCCGGCGCCCGAAAGTCGAATCCACGTCCCGAGGTTCGAGCCCCGGGACCTGGGCCGGATGCCCGAATCCGGACGCCCGGACGGGGATGCCCGGTCTCGGTGCCCCGACTCGGTGCCCGGCGCTCGGAGCCGGCGCCCGAGCCGCGTACTCCCCGCCCCCGAGCCGCGTACCCCCGGCCCGGAGCCCGGCGCCCGAGCCCCGGACGCCCCCCCCTCACACAGGCGGTTCGTACCGGGCCGCCGCCCGGCGCAGTGTCTCGCCGGCCCGCTCGGTCACCGGGGCGCCGTGGCCGAAGCAGGCCACCTGCGGTTCGAGGGCGGCCAGTTGCCGGAAGGCGGCGAGGGTGCGGGCGCGGTCGAGGTTGAAGACGCCGAGGACGACGGAGCCGTCGACCGGGGACACGGCGATCGTGTCCCCGGTGAACAGGACGCCGTACCGGGGAAGATGGACGCCGATGCTGCCGTCGGTGTGGCCCGGGGCGTGCACGACGCGGGCGCCGCCGCCGAAGCCGAGGACGTCGCCGTCGGACACCTTGGTGAGCTGCCGGGGGCGGACCGGATCGCCCTCGGGGAGCCGCGCGAGGGCCGCCGCGTGCAGGGCCTGCTCCCCGGCCTCGTAGCGCGGCGGGGGAGGGACCGCCTCGCCCCTGACGTACGGGGCGTCCAGGCGGTGGGCGAGCACCCGCGCCCCGCAGGACCGGGCGAGTTCGCCCGCCCCGCCCGCGTGGTCCTCGTGGAAGTGGGTGATCACGATCCGCCGCAGCTCCCCCGGATCGTGCCCCAGGGATCTGATCGCCTCGGTGATCGGCGCGCCCGCGCCCCTGGGCCCGGAGTCGACCAGTGTCAGCCCGTCGTCGTCGCGCCACAGGTAGGCCTGTCCCACGGGGAAGCGGAGCAGGTGCAGCCGGGGAAGGATCTCCACTACGTCCATGCCCCGACCGTAGAGAGGCCCCCGCCGAAGGGCGAGGGCTCTCTGCCGCTGGCAGAGCGGGCGCGGTGGACCGGCCCGCCCGGCGTGCGTGCGGGTCAGCCCGCGTAGTTGCGCAGGAACAGCGCCTCGGCGACCGACAGCCGCTCCAGTTCCTCGGGCGAGACGCTCTCGTTCACCGCGTGGATCTGCGCCTCGGGCTCGCTCAGGCCGATGAGCAGGATCTCGGCCTGCGGGTAGAGCGCGGCCAGGGTGTTGCACAGCGGGATCGAGCCGCCCTGTCCGGCGTACTGGAGCTCCTCGCCGGGGTAGGCGACCGCCATGGCGTCGGCCATCGCCTGGTACGCCGGGCTCGCGGTGTCGGCGCGGAAGGGCTGGCCCTGGCCGATCTGCTCGGTGCGCACCCGGGCACCCCACGGCGTGTGCGCCTCCAGGTGGGCCTGGAGCAGCTCGGTGGCCTTGGCGGCGTCGACGCCCGGCGGCACCCGCAGGCTCACCAGCGCGCGGGCACCCGCCTGCACGGACGGCGTGGCGCCGACGACGGGCGGGCAGTCGATGCCGAGGACGGTGACGGCCGGGCGGGCCCAGACGCGGTCGGCGACCGCGCCCGAACCGATCAGCTCCACCCCGTCCAGCACCTTGGCGTCCTTGCGGAACTGCTCGTCCTCGTACGCCAGCCCGTCCCACACCGCGTCGGCGGCGAGACCGTCGACGGTCGTCGAACCGTCCTCGGCGCGCAGCGAGTCCAGGACGCGGATCAGCGCGGCGAGCGCGTCGGGCGCGGCGCCGCCGAACTGGCCGGAGTGCAGATTGCCCTCCAGGGTGTCCACCTGGACGCGGACCAGGGTCATCCCGCGCAGCGTGCTGGTCACGGTCGGCAGGCCGACGCGGAAGTTGCCGGTGTCGCCGATCACGATGGTGTCGGCCGCCAGCAGCTCGGGGTGCTCCTCGGCGTAGCGCTCCAGGCCGCCGGTGCCCTGCTCCTCCGAACCCTCCGCGATCACCTTGATGTTGACCGGTATGCCGCCGTTCGCCTTCAGGGCGCGCAGCGCGAGCAGGTGCATGATGACCCCGCCCTTGCAGTCGGCCGCGCCGCGCCCGTACCAGCGGCCGTCGCGGTCGGTCAGCTCGAAGGGAGGCGTGGTCCAGGCGCCCTCGTCCAGCGGCGGCTGCACGTCGTAGTGGGCGTACAGCAGCACCGTCCTGGCGCCCTCGGGGCCGGGCAGGTAGCCGTACACCGACTGGGTGCCGTCCGGGGTGTCGAGCAGCGCCACGTCCGTGAAGCCCTCGGCGCGCAGCGCGTCGGCGATCCAGTTCGCCGCGCCCTCGCTCTCGCTCCTCGGATACTGGTCGAAGTCCGCCACCGACTTGAAGGCCACCAGTTCGGCCAGCTCCGCCCTGGCCCCGGGCAGCAGGGAGGCGACGGTCTCGGCGACCGGATGCGACGACATGGGCACGCTCCTTGTGGGTGCGACGTTGCACTCGTGAGCACCTCTGCGGCGCTCTGTGAGCACTTTTGTGTCTTCGGTGATCGTGTCGGTGCGGGCGCGTCCGTGTGGGCGGACGTGTCCGCTGCCGATCCTCCCACAGCGGACCTGGGGGAAAGCGGCCGTAGGATGCGGGGGACAGATGGGGTGCCCCTGCTCGGGCGGAGCCGAGAGCCGGGGGAGGCAGTCGGTTGATGTGGAGCGGTAGACCATCGTGAGCAGCGAGAACTCTTCGGCGGACGACGTGCAGCAGGTGTGGGACGTCGTCGTGGTGGGCGCGGGACCCGCGGGGGCCTCGGCCGCCTACGCGGCGGCGGTCGCGGGGCGGCGCGTCCTGTTGCTGGAGAAGGCCGACC
This sequence comes from Streptomyces sp. SAT1, assembly GCF_001654495.1. Classification (GTDB taxonomy): domain Bacteria; phylum Actinomycetota; class Actinomycetes; order Streptomycetales; family Streptomycetaceae; genus Streptomyces; species Streptomyces andamanensis. Next base: position 826,007 of record NZ_CP015849.1, on the reverse strand, counting down.
TGCCACGGTACAAAACCTGCGGCGGCGGGATCATCGGTCCCTCGCGCGACTCGCTGCCGCCCGGGTTCGACCTGCCGCTCCAGGACCGGGTGCACGCCGTGACGTTCTCCCACAACGGCCGCTTCACCCGCACCCGGCGCTCCCGGCAGATGCTGTTCGGGCTGATCAACCGGCCCGAGTTCGACCAGCAGCTCGTCGAGCACGCGCAGAAGGCGGGCGCCGAGCTGCGCACCGGCGCCACCGTGACCCGGGTGGAGCAGCACGGCTCGGCCGTGCCGGACCGGCGGACGGTCGCCGTGGTGCTCCAGGGCGGCGAGACCGTGCTCGCCCGCGCGGTGGTCGGCGCCGACGGCAGCGCCAGCCGCATAGGCGCCCATGTCGGGGTCAAGCTCGACCAGGTCGACCTCGGTCTGGAGGCGGAGATCCCGGTGCCCGAGACCGTCGCCGACGACTGGCGCGGCCGGGTCCTCATCGACTGGGGCCCGATGCCGGGCAGTTACGGCTGGGTCTTCCCCAAGGGCGACACGCTCACCGTCGGTGTGATCTCGGCGCGCGGCGAGGGGGCCGCGACCAAGCGGTACCTGGAGGACTTCGTCGCCCGGCTGGGACTGGCCGGTTTCGAGCCGAGCATCTCCTCCGGCCATCTGACCCGCTGCCGCGCCGACGACTCGCCGCTCTCGCGCGGGCGCGTGCTGGTCTGCGGCGACGCGGCGGGCATGCTGGAGCCGTGGACGCGTGAGGGAATCTCCTTCGCGCTCAGGTCCGGGCGGCTCGCGGGCGAGTGGGCGGTCCGGATCGCCGAGGCGCACGACGCGGTGGACGCGCGCCGCCAGGCCCTGAACTACGCCTTCGCCATCAAGGCCGGGCTCGGGGTCGAGATGGCCGTCGGCAAGCGGATGCTGGCGGTCTTCGAGCGCCGCCCCGGCCTCTTCCACGCCGCCCTGACCGGCTTCCGCCCGGCCTGGAAGGCGTTCAAGGACATCACCCAGGGCTCCACGACACTGGGCGAGCTGGTCCGCAACCACCCCTTGGCCCAGCGCGCCCTGAGCATGATGGACCGGCGCCAGCCGGCCGCTCCCGCGCCCGCCCCCGCCGAGACCGACACCGGCGCCGAGACGGAGCACGCGGCCGGCACCCGGGAGGCGGACGGTTCCTGAGCGCGGGGGCGGCCCCCTGGGCACCGGCGTACTTCCCCGGGAGTACGGGTGATCACCTCGCCGGGGTGACGTGCCCGGGGGCCGCGACGTCTAGCGTGGCCGGCATGGAAGAGCAGCGCGTACGCGGGGGCGGTCCACCGTGGGGACGGTGGCACGGGCCCGCGGGAGAGCGCGGCGCCGACGGCCGGGAGCGGGCCGGGACCCGCTGGCCGTGGCCCTCCACCGTGCTCGTCACGGCCGTCGTCCTCGCCGGCACCCGCTTCTCGGCCCGCGGGCAGAGCCACCGCGAGGCGCTGGACGCGTACGCGTACGCCCTGCTGGCGGTCGCCGCCGGGCTGCTGCTCTGGCGCACCCGGCGGCCCGCGTTCGTCGTGTACGCCACGGCGGCGGTCACCCTGGCCTACCTCGCGGCCGGATACCCCTACGGTCCCGTGTTCCTGACCGTCGCCGTCAGCTGCTTCAGCGCCGTCGTCGCCGGGCGGCGCCGGGCCGCCTGGACCTCCGTGGGGCTGCTGTGGGCGGGGCACGCGCTGATCGCGCTCTGGCTCTACCGCCTGCTGCCGCCGCCCGGCGACTCCGCGTCCGGCTGGGGACAGCAACTGGTCGTCGCCACCTGGGTGGTGGCCGTCGTCGCGGTCTCGGAACTGGCCCGCGTCCGGCACGAGCAGTGGGCGCGCGAGCGCGCGGAACGCGCCCAGGCCGCCCGGCGCCGCGCCGACGAGGAACGGCTGCGCATCGCCCGCGAACTGCACGACGTGCTCGCCCACAGCATCTCCGTCATCAACGTCCAGGCGGGCGTCGGCCTCGCCCTGCTGGACACCGACCCGGAGCAGGCCCGCACCGCGCTCACCACCATCAAGGCCGCCAGCAAGGAGGCGCTGGGCGAGGTCCGCCAGGTGCTCGGCACGCTGCGCACCCCGGGGGACGCGCCGCGCGCGCCCGCGCCCGGCCTCGACCGGCTGCCCGAACTGGCCGACCAGGCGGCGCACGCCGGGCTCACGGTCCAGATCGAGGGCACCCCGCCCCCGCTGCCGCCCGGCACGGCTCTCGCCGCCTTCCGGATCGTCCAGGAGGCCCTGACCAACGTCGTACGGCACAGCGGTTCCCGGCACGCGCGCGTGCGTCTCGCGCACGGCGGCGGCACCCTGCGGCTGCGTATCGACGACGACGGACCGGCGACCGGCGCGGCGGCGGGCGGCAGCGGCAACGGGCTGGCCGGGATGCGTGAGCGGGCCGCCGCGCTCGGTGGGACCATCGAGGCGGGTCCGCGCCCCGGCGGCGGCTGGCGGGTGCTGGCCGAACTGCCCCTGACGGCCACCGAGGAGGACGACCGGTGATCCGCGTACTGCTCGCCGACGACCAGTCGCTGGTGCGGGCCGGGTTCCGGGCGCTGCTCGACGCCCAGCCGGACATCGAGGTCGCCGGGGAGGCCGCCGACGGTGAGGAGGCCCTGCGCCTGGCGCGGGACGTGCGCCCCGACGTCGTCCTGATGGACATCCGCATGCCCGTCCTGGACGGCCTGGCGGCGACCCGCCGCATCACCGGCGCCCCGGAGCTCGGGGACGTCAAGGTGGTCATGCTCACCACCTTCGAGCTGGACGAGTACGTCTTCGAGGCGATCCGCTCGGGCGCCTCCGGCTTCCTCGTCAAGGACACCGAACCCGAGGAACTGCTGCGTGCGGTGCGGGCGGTGGTCGACGGCGACGCCCTGCTGTCCCCGGGCGTCACCCGCCGCCTCATCGCCGAGTTCGCCGCCCGCTCCAAGGAACCGGCCGCCGCCGACGCCCTGGCCCGGCTCACCGACCGCGAGCGCGAGGTGATGGCCCTGGTCGGCATCGGCCTGTCCAACGCGGAGATCGCCCGCCGCCTGGTGGTCAGCCCGCTCACCGCCAAGACCCACGTCAGCCGCACCATGGTGAAGCTCGGCGCCCGCGACCGCGCCCAACTCGTCGTCCTCGCCTACGAGTCGGGCCTGGTCCGGCCGGGCTGGCTGGGCTGATCCGGGCCGGTCCGGCCCGCGCCCGCCCGGCCCCGCTGCTCAGCCGATCCCCGAGGTCTCCCGCCACAGCGCGGCCAGCGCGGGATCACCCGTCACCCGCGGCACCGGCACCCGGTTCCACAGCGCCAGGTACAACTGGTCCGCGGGACCGGAGAGTTCGGCCTCGGCGTCCGCGCCAGCGCCCGGCTCGGTGACCGGCGGCCCCTCCGACAGCCGTACGGTCCACACGGCGGCGTCCGCACCGGACCCGGCCGGATCGGTGGCGCGCACCCGCAGCACACGCGGCCGGGGCGTACGGACCCGGCTCCGGGAGCGGGCGTGGAAGCCGCGCAGCAGCTCGTCGATGCCGTCGACGGCGAACTCGGCGCCGACCGGGGACGGCAGGCCGCCGCGCGCCGCCTCGGCGTCGAAGCGGTGCACCGCCGTCTCGTGCGCCTGCCGGCGGGTCCAGAAGGCCTGCGCGGACGGCACCGCCAGGGGCGCCGAGTGGAACGTCCAGCACTGCACGTCCTTCGGCGCGCCGGCCAGCACCGCCACGAGGCCGCGATGGCTGTCGCGGTACCACTCCACCAGCGCGGCGCCGTCGAGAGCGGGCGGCTCGTCCAGGGGGCGCGGCGCGGTGTGCGCGTCCGCGACGAGACCGGCCGCCCACCGGTGCACCGCCCCGGTGTGCAGCAGCAGGTCCCGCACCCGCCAGCCCGGACACGTCGGCACCGCGGCACCGGTCCCGGCCTCCTCGGCGGCGGCGGCCAGCAGCCGGCCCTCGCGGTCCAGCGCGTCGAGATACCCGGCGGTCTTCATGGCGGGAAGTGTGCCGCACGGCGTGCGCCCCTGGCGAGCGCCCGGGGGCGTGCGGGCCGTGCGGGCGGGAGGAGTCCCGGTGCGGCCGCCGCCCGCAGCGGGTCGCGGCGATCCCCCAGCACCCCGCTACGGCACTGGGTCGGCGTATGCCGCGTTGCGGTGGGCCGAATGGTGGGTTGGTCTTGAAGGGTCTCATTTCCCCACGCTGCGGACGGCGATCATGACGATGTCCCCCTTCGGCGCCTCGTTCGGCGGCCCGGACCCGTTCTCCGAGATCCTCAACCGCTTCTTCGGCATGACACCGGGCGCCTCGCCGCCCCAGGTGCAGCGGGTGCCGATCGGACGGCTGCTCACCGAGTCCGCCCAGGACCTGATCAACCGCGCCACCGGCAAGGCGGCCGAGGACGGCAGTTCCGACCTGGACACCGAGCACCTGCTGTGGGCCTGCACCCAGGTGGAGCCCGCCCGCGGCCTGCTCGCCCAGGCGGGCGCCGACCCCGACCGGCTCGCCGCCGACCTCGCGCGGGCACTGCCCGCCGAGAGCGGCACCCCCTCGGCCGAGCCGGGCCTGACCCCGGCCGCCAAGCGGGTGCTGCTGCGCGCCTACGAGCACTCCCGGGCGGCCGGTGTCTCCTACATCGGCCCGGAACACATCCTCGGCGCCCTGCTGGACACCCCGGGCGCGGCACCGACCAAGATCCTGGGCGCCCACGGCATCGACACCGAGCAACTGCGCCGCGGCGCGGAGAGCGTCGCCCGCTCCGAGGCCGGGCCCGGCGGCGCCGAGCCGCCGAGCGACACGCCGACCCTCGACCAGTACGGCCGCGACCTGACCGAGGAGGCCCGCGCCGGAAAGCTGGACCCGGTGGTGGGCCGGGCTGAGGAGATCGAGCAGACCGTGGAGATCCTCTCCCGCCGCTCGAAGAACAACCCTGTGCTGATCGGCGAACCGGGCGTCGGCAAGACCGCGATCGTGGAGGGCCTGGCCCAGCGGATCATCGCCGGGGACGTGCCCAAGACCCTGGAGAACAAGCGGGTCGTCGCCCTCGACCTGACGGGACTCGTCGCCGGCGCCCAGTACCGTGGCCAGTTCGAGGAGCGGCTGAAGAACGTCATCGACGAGGTCAAGGCGGCCTCCGAGTCGACGATCCTGTTCCTGGACGAACTGCACACCGTGGTCGGCGCGGGCGCCACCGGCGAGGGCTCGATGGACGCCGGGAACATCCTCAAACCCGCCCTCGCCCGTGGTGAACTGCACGTCGTCGGCGCCACCACCCTCACCGAGTACCGCAAGTACGTGGAGAAGGACGCCGCCCTGGAGCGCCGCTTCCAGCCGGTCATGGTGCCCGAGCCCAGCGTCGAGGAGACCGTGCAGATCCTGGAGGGCCTGCGCGACTCCTACGAGGCCCACCACCAGGTCCGCTACACCGACGACGCGCTGGCCGCCGCCGCCGAGCTGTCCGACCGGTACGTCACCGACCGGTTCCTGCCCGACAAGGCCATCGACCTGCTCGACCAGGCCGGCGCGCGGGTGCGGCTGCGCTCGATGGGCCGGTCCACCGAGGTCGCCGAGCGCGAGGACCGGCTGGCCAAGCTGCGCCGCGAGAAGGACCAGGCCGTGGCCGGGGAGGACTTCGAGCGCGCCTCCGAGCTGAAGGACCGCATCACCGACGTGGAGACCGAGCTGGAAGGGCTCGCCGAGCGGCGCGAGGGCGTGCTGGAGGTGACCGTCGCCGACATCGCCGACGTACTGTCCCGGCGCACCGGCATCCCCGTCGCCCAGCTCACCGAGAGCGAGAAGGAAAGGCTGCTGAAGCTGGAGGACGCCCTGCACTCGCGCGTCGTCGGGCAGGACGAGGCGGTCACCGCGGTCGCCCAGGCGGTGCGCCGCAGCCGGGCCGGCATGGGCGATCCCAACCGGCCCGTCGGCTCGTTCCTCTTCCTCGGACCGACCGGCGTCGGCAAGACCGAACTGGCCAAGGCGCTCGCCGAGCTGCTGTTCGGCGACGAGAACCGCATGGTCCGCTTCGACATGAGCGAGTTCCAGGAGAAGCACACCGTCTCCCGGCTCGTCGGGGCCCCGCCCGGCTATGTCGGCCACGAGGAGGCGGGCCAGCTCACCGAGAAGGTCCGCCGCCAGCCCTACAGCGTGCTGCTCTTCGACGAGGTCGAGAAGGCCCACCCGGACGTCTTCAACACCCTGCTCCAGGTGCTGGACGACGGACGGCTCACCGACGCGCAGGGCCGCACCGTCGACTTCCGCAACACCGTGGTCATCATGACCTCGAACATCGGCGCCCAGCGGATCCTCGCCCACCACGGCGACGTCGCCGCCATCAAGGACCAGCTGATGGAGGACCTGCGCGGCAGGTTCCTGCCCGAGTTCCTCAACCGCATCGACGACATCATCATCTTCCACGGCCTGGGCGAGGCGGAGCTGAACCAGATCGTCGATCTGCTGCTGGACAACAGCCGCCGTCGCGTCCGCGCCCAGGGCATGGAACTGGAGGTCACCGACGCGGCGAAGAAGCTGCTGGTCGCCCACGGCCACCAGCCCGAGTTCGGCGCCCGCCCGCTGCGCCGCACCCTCCAGGCCGAGCTGGACAACCGCATCGCCTCCCTGCTGCTGAGCGACTCGGCCGACCCCGGTGACACGATCGTCGCCGACGTCGAGAACGACGCCCTGGTGTGCCGGGTCGAGCGTCCGGCGCCGTCCGACGCCAAGGTCTACGAGAACGCCGAGAACGCCGAGAACGCCGAGGCCGCGGGGGACGGGGCGAAGGCGCAGGGGGAGGCGGGGGGCCCGGAAGCGGCCTCCTGAGCGCCGTTCACTCGTACGCCGTCCGTCGCGTCGCGAACCCGATCGCGGCGGCGACGGCGGCCAGTACGGCGACGCTGGCCAGCGCCGCCCGCAGGGACAGCCAGCCGGCCATGAACCCGATGGCCGGGGGTCCCATGAGCATGCCGCCGTACCCGAGCGTGGAGGCGGTCGCGACACCGTTCGGACCGGCCAGCGCGCCCGCTCGCTCCACGGCGACCGGGAAGAGGTTGGCGAGCCCCAGACCGGTCACGGCGAAGCCGAGCAGGGCCACCCACACGGCGGGCGCGAGGCAGCCGAGGAGCATTCCGGCCGCGGCGACGCAGCCGCCGCCCACGATGACGCGGGTGCGGCCGAGCCGTTCGAGCAGCGTGGTGCCGGACAGCCGTCCCACGGTCATCGCGAGCGCGAAGCACGAGTAGCCCACCGCCGCGACGCCCGGCGACGCGTGCAGGTCCTGGGTGAAGTGCAGGGCGCCCCAGTCGGCCATGGCCCCCTCGCCGTAGGCCGTGCACAGGGCGATGAGCCCGAGGACCAGGACGACCCCGCGGGTGCGGCCGCCTTGCCGGTGCCCGTCGCGGCGGTCCCGGCGGGTCCTGCCGCCGTCGGGGGGCGCGGGGGAGTCCAGCCGCAGCAGCGTCCGCCCGGCGACGGCCGTGACGAGCAGACCGGTCACGGTGAGCGCCAGCAGATGGCGGGTGGGGGACAGGAGCCCGGCGACGAGCCCGCCGAGGCCCGCCCCCACCATGCCGCCGAGGCTGAAGGCGGCGTGGAAGGTCGGCATGACCGGACGCCGCAGCGCGGCCACCAGGTCGACGGCCGCGCTGTTGAAGGCGACGTTGATGCCGCCGTAGGCGGCGCCGAACACCAGCAGGACGGCGCCCAGCGCGAGGGCGGAGTGGGTGAGCGGCGGCAGGGCCACGCTGAGCGAGAGCAGCACCGCGCAGACGACCGTGACCAGGTGGCTCCCGTAGCGGCGGCAGAGCCGGCCGGTGAGGGTCATCGTGACGACGGCACCGGCGGAGACCCCGAGGAGCGCGAGCCCGAGGGCTCCGGTGGAGGAGTGCGTCTGCTCCTTGATGGCCGGGATGCGCACCACCCAGCCGGCGAAGACGAAGCCGTCGAGGGCGAAGAAGGCGGTGAGGGCGATCCGGAGGCGGACGAGCGGGCGGTCCGGCACGACGTTGTGCGGACGGACTTTGTTTATCAGCGGCACAAAACCAGGCTAGAAGGGCGCCGGGAACGGGGCAAGGGGTGGCGCGCGCGCTCCATGGCCGCCATGGCCGGATTCTCCGCAGGTCAGGCTCTTGACGGCGGCTACGGCGGCTACGGCGGGGCGGTTGCGGGGGCTACGGCGGGAGCCTTGCCGCCGCCCTTCGGCCGTCAGCCCGTCATACGGCCCCAGCGGGCGTCCATCCGGGCCCACTCCTCGGCCCACTGGGCGTCGCGGCGGTGGTCGAGCCGATTCTGCGCGAGCTTGGCGCCGCCGACGACGAAGCCCACGGTGGCCGTCCCGGCCCACAGGCCGCCCAGGACCGCCTGGAAGGCGGTGTCGGCGGCGGAGGCGGGCGGGGAGGTCAGGGCGCCGCGGCCGTTCGTCCAGACGGTGAGGCGGGATCCGGCGGCCACACCGGACGGGACCCGGGTCCGGCCCGTGTGGACCGAGCCGTCCGGATCGGTCCAGCGGACCGTCCCCCACACCAGCGCGCCCCCGGCCGGCCGGGCGGCGCTCCGGGACCCGCCCTCGGCGAGGACGGCGGACACCGGGTGGCTCTGGGCACGGGCACGCTGCGCGTTCTGCTGCATCACGCCCGCCGTCAGCAGCCCGGCCACCAGGGCGCCCACCACGGCGAGGACCCAGGCGGCGGCCAGGATCCACGCCTCGACGACATCGCTGGTCCGCCTGAGCGGATTGCGCTGCCAGCGCCACAGCCACATTCCCGCACGACGTGCCATTGCCGACACCCCCTCGTGCCAGACCGACGGGCCTCACTGCCAGTGTGCCTCCATGGGCGGCCGGAGGCTCCTGTGCGCGGGGAGGCGGCGGGGACTGCCCGGGGCCGGGGGCTCCACGGGGGCCGGAGGCAGCCCCCGGGCACCGCGGAGCTTCCGGACCCGGCCGTCCTCACACCGAGGCGACCAGCAGCTCCTCCGCCGGTTCGGGCCGCAGCCCGTCCGCGCGGCCGTCGAAGTAGCGCCGCGCCAGGTCGTCCGCGGACACATGGCGGACCTCCGTGAACCCCGCCGCGCGGGCGAGGTCCAGCATCTCCTGCGGGGAGAAGAAGCTGAGGAACGGCGACCCGGACGCCCGCGCCATGCGCGTCGTGTTCTCCAGCAGGGCGCGCGTGCGCGGTTCCAGCAGTTCGGCGGGCTGCATGAACGTCATGGCCAGCGTGGAACCGGGCGCGAGCGCCGCCACCTGGCGCAGGGTGCCGGTGATCGCCTCCAGGGTGAGGTACATGCTCACGCCGGTGCAGGCCACCACCGCGGGGCGCCCCGCGTCGAAGCCAGCCGCGACCAGCTCCTTCCACCAGGACCCGCCCGCCTCGAAGTCCACGGGGACCAGCCGCAGGCCCTCCGGGACGCCCAGGCCGAGGTCCGCGAGGCGCTGCCGCTTCCACGCCTGCGGTCCGGGCCGGTCCACCTCGAACACCCGCAGCCCGGCGGCGACCTCCTCGGGGCGGCGCTGCGCGAAGGTGTCCAGTCCGGCGCCCAGGACGACGTACTGCGCGACGCCCCGGGCGGCCTCGGCCGTCACCAGGTCCTCGACGAAGCGGGCGCGGGCCACGACACCCGCCCGGAAGGTCCGCGTCCCCTCGGGGTCCATGTCCGGGCGGCGGAGCCAGTCGTCGCCGGACGCCGCCAGCCGCAGGCCGACCTCGTCCTCGAAGACGTACGGCGGTGGATCGGCCCGCAGATGCAGCGCCCGCCACAGGGCGACCCGCACCGCGGTGTGGTCCGCCTGCTCCACCCGGCTGTCCTCCATGCGTCCACCACTCCTTCGCGACGGGGTGGGGGACGGGCGTCCCCCTGGGACAAGGGTGGTACGCCGGCGCGGCGATCAGTACGCCATCGGTGCGCCATTCGCCGTACCTCAGCCGAACGGGTGAAGCCCGGACGGTTTCGGACACGGATCGGTTAAGGCTTGCTCACGCACCGGTTGCCGCGCGGTGAGCGCGTCATGATGGGGCCATGACGCTCGCCACGCGTGCACTCGCCCAACTGGCCACCTGGCCCGACCTGATGGAAGCGGCACCGAGCTGTGGCACCGGGCAGGCGCTCAGCTCGGCGCACGGGGAGATCGCCCACTTCCACTCCGACCGCGACGTCGACCTCAAGCTGACCGACCGGGCCATACGGCGGCTCTCGCGCGACCTCAGGCGCTTCGCCGCCGTCCGCGTGGTGCCGGGCTCCTCCTGGGTCACCATCCGTCTCGACGCCTCGGCCGACGTCGATCTCCTCCTGTCCCTCATGAGCGTCGCGCTCAAGGCCGATCAGGGCGGCCTCGGGGAGGACCGGCCGGTCCCCGTGGGCTGCAACGACGGCCGTGGTGTGGGCTTCCTGCGCACCTGAGGCGGCGCGTCCCCGCGGCGGCCCGGACCTGCGGGGCGCCGCCGCGGGCGGTCCCGGCGCGATGAGCGCCGGCGCCCCCGCGCTCCGGGGTACCGTCACCGCCCCGGGTGCCGCGGGCGGCAGGGGAGCCGTCCCGGCCGGGACGGGCCGTTCAGACCGTGAGGACCCGGACCCCGGCCTCCTCGAACCAGCGCACCGTCTCCCCGTCCACCGCCGCGTCCGTGACCAGCGTGTCCACCGACTCCGCCGGGCAGATCCGGGCGAAGGCGCGACGGCCCAGCTTGCTGGAGTCCGCCGCGACGACGACGCGTTCGGCGCGCTCGCACAGCAGGCGGTTGATGGCGGCCTCCGCCTCGTCGTGGGCCGCCGCGCCGTGCGCGACGTCGAAGGCGACCACCCCGAGGACCGCCACGTCCAGGGTGATCTGCCCGAGCACCCCGTCCGCCAGCGGTCCGATCAGCTCGTACGACTGCGGCCGCGCGACCCCGCCGGTGACCACGATCTTGAACTGGGGCCGTACGGCCAGCTCGTTGGCGATGTTGAGCGCGTTGGTCACCACGGTCAGGGCGGGCGTGCCCGAGCCCAGGTCACCGCGGACGGCGAGCGCGCGGGCCACCTCGGTGGTCGTGGTGCCGCCGGTCAGGCCCACCGCCTCGCCGGGCGCGACCAGGGCGGCCACGGCCTGGGCGATCCGCTGCTTCTCCGAGGCGCGGCGGGCCGTCTTGTAGCGCAGCGGCAGCTCGTAGGAGACGCCGTGCACGACGGCGCCGCCCCGGGTGCGCACCAGCATCTGCTGCTCGGCGAGCTGGTCGAAGTCGCGCCGGATGGTCGCGGCCGACACCTCCAGCCGGGACGCCGCCTCCTCGACCTCCAGCCGGCCCCGCTCCACGAGCAGCTCCAGCAGCGCCTTCCAGCGGGCGTCCCGCGACATCGGCGGCCTCCGTTCCTGCTCCTGCGTCCTCCGTGACCCTAGCGCACTTCGCGCACCGGCAGATGCTTGATTGTGCTCGAAACTGCGCTGTATCTTGCAAGAACAATCAGATGACCCCGGGAGGGTGTGCCATGAGCCATGTCGAGGACGAGCTGACCAGCCAGCCGGAGTGCTGGACCCGAGCGGCGGCCGACGCCGCGGGACACGGCGGGGCGCTGCCCGCGCCGGGGGAGCGGGTCGCGATCGTCGGCTGCGGCACCTCGTACTTCATGGCGCAGTCCGCCGCCGCGCTGCGCGAGGGCGCGGGCCAGGGCGAGACCGACGCCTTCGCCGCGTCCGAGTTCCCGCACGGCCGGTCCTACGACCGGGTCATCGCCCTGACCCGGTCCGGCACCACCACCGAGGTGCTCGACCTGCTGGCCCGGTCGAAGGGCACCACCCGCACCACGGCCATCACCGCGGACCCCGCCACGCCGGTGATGACGGCCGCCGACGACGTCGTCGTCCTCGACTACGCCGACGAACGCTCCGTCGTGCAGACCCGGTTCGCCACCACCGCGCTCACCCTGCTGCGCGCCCACTTCGGCCTGCACACCGACGCCGTCGTCGCCGACGCCCGCACCGCGCTCGCCGAGCCGCTGCCCGAAGGACTCGTCGACTGCACGCAGTTCACCTTCCTCGGCCGCGGCTGGAGCGTGGGCCTCGCCAACGAGGCCGGCCTCAAGATGCGCGAGGCGTCCCTGTCCTGGACCGAGGCGTACCCGGCGATGGAGTACCGCCACGGCCCGATCAGCGTCACCACGGCGGGCACCGCCACCTGGGCGCTCGACGAGGCGCCCGAGGGGCTCGCCGAGCAGGTGGCCGGCACCGGCGCGCTGTGGATCCAGGGCACCCTCGACCCGCTGGCCGAACTCGTCCGCGCCCAGCGCCTCGCGGTCGCCGTCGCCGCCTCCCGCGGCCTCGACCCCGACCAGCCGCGCCACCTGACCCGCTCGGTGATCCTCACCCCGGACCCGGCCTGACCGCACCCGATCCGGCCGACCGCACCCGATCCGGCCCGACCTCATCCGATCCGGTCCGACCGGATCCGACCGCTTCAGAACAGGTCAGACCGGGTCGGACCGGTCGGCCCACCCCCGCTCCGCCCCCGAAAGGAACAGGCCGTGCCGCTTGCAGCCACCGGTGAGCTGGTCGGCAGCGCCGCCGCCGCGCGCTCCGCCGTCGTCGCCTTCAACGTCATCACCCTGGAACACATCGAGGCCGTCGTCGCCGGCGCCGAGGCGGCCGGCACGCCCGTCCTCCTCCAGGTCAGCGAGAACGCGGTCAGGTTCCGCCACGGACGGCTGCTGCCGCTCGCCCGCGCCGCCACCGCCGCCGCCGAACAGGCCGCCGTACCCGTCGCGCTGCACCTCGACCATGTGCAGAGCGACGACCTGCTGCGGCAGGCGGCCGACGCGGGCTTCAGCTCCGTGATGTACGACGCCGCCCGGCTGCCCTACGCGGAGAACCTCGCCGCCACCCGGGCCGCCGCCGAATGGGCGCACGCCCAGGGCCTGTGGATCGAGGCCGAGCTGGGCCAGGTCGGCGGCAAGGACGGCAAGCCGCCGCTGGACGCCCACGCGCCCGGCGCCCGCACCGACCCCGGCGAGGCGCACGCCTTCGTCGCCGACTCCGGGGTGGACGCCCTGGCCGTGGCCATCGGCAACTCGCACGCCATGACCGAGCGCACCGCCGCCCTCGACCACGACCTCGTCAAGCGGCTGGCCGACGCGCTGGACGTACCGCTCGTCCTGCACGGCTCCTCCGGCGTGCCCGACGCCGAACTGACGGCGGCCGTCGCCGGCGGCCTCGCCAAGGTCAACGTCGGCACCGCCCTGAACATCGCCATGACCGACGCGATCCGCGCCCACCTCACCGCGCACCCCGAGGCGGTCGACTCCCGCAAGTACCTCGGCGTCGGCCGCGAGGCGATGGCACAGGAGGTGGAACGGCTCATCCGCGTGATCGGCGCCCCCGCCGCCGCGCCTACCGCCTGACGGCGGACAGCACCACGAACTTCGGGTTGCCGGCCACCAGCCGGCAGTTCCCGAACAGCCGGCGCAGCTTCACGTGGTGGCCCAGGTGCCGGTTGCCGACCACCCACAGCGCACCACCGGGGCGCAGCGCCCGCCGCGCCCCGGTGAACATCCGCCACGCCGTCGCGTCCGTCGTCGCCTGGTGCGAGTGGAACGGCGGATTGTTCAGCACCAGGTCCACGCTGCCCGACGGCACCCCGTCCAGGCCGTCCCCGACCCGGAACTCGGCGTGCCCCGGCACGCCGTTCGCCCGGTACGTCGCCTCCGCCGAGGCCACCGCCTGGAACGACTCGTCCGTGAACAGCACCTCCGCCTGCGGGTTCGCCAGCGCCAGCGCCGTCCCCACCACGCCGTTGCCGCAGCCCAGGTCCACCACCCGCTGTGCGCCCCGCCCGTCCGGCAGGTGCTCCAGGAGGAAGCGGGTGCCGATGTCCAGCCGGTCCGCGCAGAACACCCCCGCGTGGTTCACGACCCGCCGCCCCGCCACCGCGCCCGTCCCCTCCGGCAGCGCGTACGCGTACGGCCACGGGTTCGCGGGCCGCTCCAGGGCCGGGTCCGGGGTGCACAGGATCAGCCGCGCCTTGCGCTCGGCCAGCGAGGTCCGGGTGGGCCCGAGCACCCGCTCGAACAGCGCCAGCGTCGAGGTGTGGATCTCCTTGACCATGCCGGTGCCGACGACGACCGTGTCCGCGTGCACCGAGGGCGCCAGCCGCAGCAGCTGGTCCTCCAGCAGGGCGAGGCTCTTGGGCACCCGCACCAGCAGGACGTCGATCCGCTCGGGCGGCGCGTCCTGGGTGGTCAGCAGCCGGACCGCACCCGTCTCCACGCCGTTGCGGGCGAGGTTGCGGCGGGTCGCTTCCTGCCCGAGGAACGAGTCGGTGATCTGCACCGGCCGGTGCGCCGCGAGCGCCGTGGCCAGCGCGCCCCACCGGTCACCGAGCACCACCACCGTCCCGGACGGGCCGGGTGTCCGCTCGGCGAGGTGCCGCAGCAGATACTCGTCGGAGGCGTCCCAGGCACGCAGCCGGTCGCGGGGGTCCTCGGGGTGGCGGGCCAGCGTCAGCTCGCCCCAGGGAGTCGTCATACGGTCGTTCATCGTCCGTCCAGGCTAGGCCCTGGCGTCAAATCGCCGTCCGGTCCGGCCGTCCCGCGGCGCCGGGACCCGCCCGCTCCGCGGCGCACCTTCGCCGGGGGCAGGATGGGACCATGGACGCCGAGCTGTTCCCGCGCTCCCGCAGAGAGATCGCGCCGGGCGCCGTGCACATACCGGACTGGCTGGACGCGGCCCGCCAGCGCGACCTGCTCACCGCCTGCCGGGAGTGGGCCCGCCCGCCGGCCGGACTGCGCAGGGTGCGCACCCCCGGCGGCCACGCCATGTCCGCCCGGCAGGTCTGCCTCGGCCTGCACTGGTACCCGTACGGCTACGCCCCCACCGCCGTCGACGGCGACGGCGCCCCCGTCAAACCGTTCCCGGACTGGCTGGGCGCACTGGGCCGGGAGGCGGTGACCCGGGCGCTCGGCGCGGAGGCCGCCGCCGGGGCCGCGTACGACATCGCGCTCATCAACTTCTACGACGCCGACGCCCGCATGGGCATGCACCGCGACAGCGACGAGCACTCCACCGCGCCCGTCGTGTCCCTGAGCCTCGGCGACACCTGTGTGTTCCGCTTCGGCAACACCGCCACCCGCGCCCGCCCGTACACGGACGTGGAACTGCGCAGCGGCGACCTGTTCGTCTTCGGCGGCCCGGCCCGGCTCGCGTACCACGGCGTACCCCGGGTCCACCCGGGCACCGCGCCGCCCGAGTCGGGCCTGGACGGGCGGCTGAACATCACCCTCCGGGTGAGCGGGCGGTAGGCCGGGCCCCACCCGGCCGCCGGGCCGCGACCCCGCGCGGGCGGCAGGCCGGCGCCCGCACGGATCATGGGAGACTCGCCCTCATGAGCGGCAAGGCGGACCCCCGGGCGGCGGGGGAAGGGACCACCTCGAGGACGCGGCTTGACCGGGGGCGCGGCGCGCTCGGACCCGCGCTGGAGCTGGTGCACACCGGACGCGCCCCCACCCGCGCCGTGCTCACCGCCGAACTCGGGGTGACCCGCGCGACCGCGGGCGCGGTGGCCGCCGAGCTGGAGGCGCTGGGCCTGATCAGGGTGGACGCGCGGCCGGGCGCGGCGGCCGGATCGCAGGGCCGCCCCTCGCACCGGCTCGCGGTCGCCGAGGACGGCCCCGTCGCCCTGGCCGCGCAGGTGCACGCCGACGGGTTCCGCGCCGCCCTGGTCGGTCTCGGCGGCCGGATCGTCGCGACCGCACCGGGCTGCGAGACCGTCGACGCCGACCCGGCCAAGGTGCTCGGCTCGGTTGTGGAGGCGGGCGCCGAACTGCTGCGCAGCACCGGGCGCCGCTGCGTCGGCGCCGGTCTCGCCGTACCCTCCGCCGTCGCCGAACCGGACGGCCTGGCCCTCAACCCGCTGCACCTCGCCTGGCCCGCGGGCGCGCCCGTGCGGCGGATCTTCGCCGAGTGCGTGCGCGCGGCCGGGATCACCCGACCGGCCTTCGCCGCGAACGACGTCAACCTCGCCGCGCTCGCCGAGCACCGGCACGGCGCCGGACGCGGCGCCCGGGACCTGCTGTGCGTGGCCACCGGACACCGGGGCGTGGGCGGCGCGCTGGTCCTGGACGGGCGGCTGCACACCGGCAGTTCGGGGCTGGCGCTGGAGGTCGGCCACCTCACGGTCAACCCCGAGGGCCGGCCCTGCCACTGCGGCGGCCGCGGCTGCCTGGACGTGGAGGCCGACCCGCTGGCCTTCCTCACCGCCGCGGGCCGGGCGCCCGGTCCCGAGGTGTCCCTGCTGAAGCAGGCCGAGGACCTGATCCGCGGCCGCTACGACGACCCGGCCGTCCGCGCCGCCACCGAGGCCCTCATCGACCGGCTCGGCCTCGGACTCGCGGGCCTGGTGAACATCCTCAACCCGGACCGGATCATCCTCGGCGGGCTGCACCGCGCCCTGCTCGACGCCGATCCCGGACGGCTGCGCGCGGTCGTCGCGGACCGCAGCCTGTGGGGGCAGAGCGGCGGCGTGCCCATCCTGCCCTGCACGCTGAGCCACAACAGCCTGGTCGGCGCGGCCGAACTCGCCTGGCAGCCGGTCCTGGACGACCCGCTCGGGGCCCTCACCTGACCGGCCGACGGCACCCTCGGCACCCGGTCAGGAGCCGACGTACTGCGCCTCACCATGGCCCAGCGACCAGTCGGCCGGGCCGTTCTCGGTGAGGGTGACGAAGACGTTGCGGGGCTCCGTACCGGCGTACGCGTGGGCGAGTTCGGCGATGCGCGCGTACAGCGCCCGCTTGCGCCCGTCGCTCCGGCCCGCGCGCAGGGTGACCGCCACGTAGACGATGCCCTCGTCCCGGCGGATTCCCAGGCAGTCCCCGTGCCGGAGGGTGCCGCGCGCGCCGTCGTGGGCGGTCAGTATCTGGAGGTGGTCGTCGGGCGGGATGCCGAGCGTCTCGACCAGGGCCTCGTGCACGGCACGGCCGAGCGCGTCCAGCCGGCCGGGGCCGGTGTCCATGGCGTCGATCCGGACGAAGGGCACGGCCGGGGCTCCTCTCGTGTCCTGGTGTTCCCTGTGTTCTGTCGTGCGTGCTCTGTCGTGCTGTGCTGTGCTGCGCTGGGCCGTGCTGTGCTGCGCCGTGCTGGGCAGGGCCCGCGGTCAGGGCCACTCGACGGCGAACGCTCTGGCGGGGTTGTCCCGCAGGACGCGGTCCGTCAGCTCCTCGCCGAGACCGGCCGCCAGGCGCGGGCGAACGCGGCGCAACAGGTACGGCATCCCGGGACCGCCGTTCACCGACCGGGCCCCCGCGGTCACGGTGTCGCCGCCGAGCAGCAGTTGTGCGCCGAACCCCGCGTCGGCCAGCGCCCGCACGGCCTCGGGCATGTGCCAGTCGGTGGCGTGATGGGCGCGGGAGGGGCCGTCGAAGGCGAGCCAGCAGCCGGTCCGCGCCGCCTGCACGTGCAGGACCGGGTCGGGGAACCGGTTGAGGTGCCCGAGGACCACCCGGTGGGGCGGCACCTCCAGCGTTCCGCAGAGCAGCTCCAGGACGTCCGGCGCGGCTGTGCCCTGCTCCAGGTGGACGGCGACCGGCGCGCCCGTGGCGTGATGGGCCTCGGCCGCGGCGGTCATCGTCCAGCGGGCGTGCGCGTCCAGGGCGTGGAAGCCGCCGGCGACCTTGACGAGACCGGCCCGGACGCCCGAGGTGCCGATGCCGTCGGTCAGTTCGCCGACGAAGACCTCGGCGAGGCGGCCGCGCAGAGCGGCGAGTGTCTCCTCGGCGTAGTGGCCGGCCTGGTGCAGTCCCGTCGCGCACACCACGTGCACGCCGGCCGCCCGGGACGCGCCCGGCAGTTCGGCGGCCCGGCGCCCCATCCCGTACGGCGTCCACTGCACGACGGCCTCCCCGCCCGCCGCGCGGAACGCGCCCAGTTCGGCCCGCGCCGCCGGTACGTCGTCCAGTTCCTGCCCGGCCAGCAGGGGGCTGCGCAGGAAGAGGTGATCGTGTGCGTCGGTCACCCCGAGCCTGTCCGGAGGGATGTCACCGAGCACGGTGCGGACGGCGGCGTGGACGGCGGTCACCACTGCCGTCCGGGCGTCAGCGCCTTGCGTCCGGGCTGGGACAGGTGCAGGACCTGGAACACCTCGCCGCCGCCACCGGACGCGGCGGACGCCGCGGAGACGGCGGCCTCCCGGCGCGACCAGAGCGAGAAGCGCACCAGTTCCCAGCGGCTCGTGTCCACCCCGGCCGCCGCGAGGACCGCCCCGTCCCGGTCCGCCGACCGCCGCGTCCCGTCCACCGCCTCCTCGGCGAACTCGGCCAGTGCCACCCCCTCGGGCACCGGAGTGCGCTGCCGCACCGCGAAGCCGGCCGCCGTGTCCGCCGCCCGGCCCTCCTCGTACGCCAGCCCCGTCCACTGCCGCACCACCGGCCTGCCGAAGTCGCCGACCAGCCCCTGGAAGGGACCGCCGAACAGGAAGGAGTTCATCCCCTCGACGGTGTGCCACAGATAGAACGGCCCGTACTGGTTGACCGGCGAGCCGTCCACGCCGCGTTCGCGCATCAGATACGCCTTGAGACCGAGCCCGCCCCAGTCGTCAAGCAGATGCCCGAGCCGAGCCACCCGGTCCCGGATGACAGCCATGTCGTAGTCGGCGGGCATGGTCATCTCGTACTGCATCGCGTGCATGTGAAGATCCTTCCTCAGGCCGTCTCGGCGGGGCGGCGCGGGGCGAGCAGGGCGAGGAGTCCGCGGACCCCCGCGTCGAAGGCGCCGGGGGAGCCGGAGGCGCGGGCCAGGACGTATCCGCCCTGCACCGTCGCGAGGATCGCCGCGGCGGTCTCCTCCCCGTCGAGCGAGGCCGGGAACTCCCCCTCCTCCTTGCCCTCCTCGACGATCCCGGCGAGCCGTTCCCGGACGGCGTCCAGCGTCTCGTCGACCGGTGCGCGCAGCTCGTCGCTGGCGACGATGTCCGGATCCATCGTCAGCCGCCCCACCGGGCAGCCGCGCAGCACGTCCCGCTCGCGCCGCAGATAGCCCTCGATGCGCTCGTACGGCGTCCCCGGCCCGGTCAGCACCGCCTCCACCTCGGCGCGCAGTTCCTCCGCGGTGCGCCTGATCGCCGCCAGCGCGAGGTCGGGCTTGCCCTTGAAGTGGTGGTACATGCTTCCCTGCCCGGCCCCCGCACGCTCCAGGATCGCCCGCGGGCTGGTCCCGACGTATCCGCGCTCCCACAGCAGCTCACGCGTGGACCGGATCAGTCGCTCCTCTGTGCTCATGCGGCCACTGTACATACTAGTAGTTACAAAACCAAGATCAGGAAGGGGACCGGGAGCGGGGGACCGGGGGAGCGGACGGGCTATGTCAGGGGAGTGGAGCGTCACCGGTCGGGAGGAGTCCGTTCCGGCCGGTGCGACTCCTTCTCCGGTCCGCGGCGACACCGCGGGGGTGTGGACGCCTGTGCACGAAGGGTATGTACCACAAGGTACATACGGCCCGCGTCCGCGCCGTACCCCGTTCCGTGCTCCCCGCGAGGTACGCACACTGCCGCTGGCCGTACGACGACCCGGGGCCCTTCTGAGGGCAGAGTCGAGGCGGAACGGGAGAACCTCCGAGGGAGATGAACTCAGATGCAGACCCATATGCAGGCCATGGCGGACTGGGGCGGCGGGCCCGGACCGTGGATCCTTCTCTTCCCGCTGATCTGGGCGGCTGTGATCGGCGGCGTGGTCACCGTCCTGCGCCGGACCGGGGTCGGCGGCCGGATCGGGCCATGGCGCGGACCGGTGGCCGGATCGGGGCGCGGGCCCGCCGCCCGGCCCGCGGGCGACTCGCCGCTGGGCGTGCTCGGCCGCCGCTTCGCCTCCGGCGAGATCGACGAGGAGGAGTACTGGCGCCGGATGTCCGTGCTGGAGGAGCACTTCGGCCGCCTCGACAAGGCCGGGGCCCGGTGACCGGCACGGCGGTCACCGCCTGCGGGGCGCGGGCCCGGCGCGGGCGGTCGTCCTGCGGACGGCCACCCTCCGGCCGGGTGTGAGCCTGACGGCGGCGGCCGGGGTCGGCGCGCCCGCGAGGCCGCACCGGGCCCGGTGACCGCCAGGCCCGTACCCGCCGGACGGCCTCGCGGCACCCGCACCGGCGCGGGCACCGACACTGCCCCGGCCACTGTCCCGGTCACTGCGCCGCCGTCCGGCGCGCCCACGCCCCGCCGGCCCCCGAGTGCGTGGGGGACCGGCGGGGCAGCGGGGCAGGTCACGTGACCGGGCGCCGTCTCCGGCGCGGTCACGAGGTCGCCGCCGTCACCGCCCGGTCAGCCGGCAACGGCGGACCGAGCGGGAGCGTGCGCGGGGCGCGCGCCGTCGAGTACCGGCTCGACCTCGGTGAACCGGCGCACGGGCTGCTCCCCGCTCGCCAGTCGTGGCACCCGCGCGGGTGTCGTGACCGGTGCGGCCGCCGTGGGCAGGGTGAACCAGACCACCTTGCCCTGCTCGCCGTCCGGGCGCGCACCCCAGCTCTCGCTCATCGCGGCCACCATCGCCAGCCCCCGGCCCTCGGTGGCCAGCGGCGCGATCGCGCCCATGTCCTCCGCCGACGGAAGACGCGGATCGTGGTCGCGTACGGAGACGGTGAGCCGGTCGAGCAGCAATTCCAGCTCGACGGTGCACGACTTGTCGGGCCGGGCGTGCTGGTGGACGTTGGTCAGCAACTCCGTCACACCGAGCGCGGCCCGGTCTATCAGAGGGTCCAGATGCCAGTAGCGCAAGTGCGCCGATACGATTCTGCGGACCTGGCCGATCCGCGACGGCAGGGCTTGGAGCTCCACCGTGCAGTGCCTGCTTGGGTGACTGATCACGGCTGCGACTCCCCGACGTTGAGGTCCGGAAGAACACGACGTTTCGGATGCAGCAGGGCGCCTGCGTGACACTGCCGCCTGCTGTCGTGGCCGGCGGGCTGGTTCGCAGCGTTATCGCCGGTAAACCCAGAGTGACGTGAGACCAGCGTGACGCAAGGGGTTCGGGAGCGCAAGTTCGCGCCAGTTTCGAGCGGGCCCCGGGCCGGGCCGCGGCGTTCAGCCGTCCCGCCCCGCCGCTCTGGCCGCCCCCGCCGCTCTGCGTACGGCCTCGATGAACCGGTGCGCGGCGGGCGGCCCCGGGTCCCCGGGCACGGCGTCGCCCGCGCCGAGCGTGAGCACGTACCGGTGGCCGTTGAGGTCGGCGAGCGCCCGGTCCTCCGGCGCCAGCCAGGGCCGGGACGCGCGCACCGCCCGGATCGGCGCGCTGTCGATCTCACTGCCGTAACTGGTCAGCAGCTCCAGCCGGCCGTCGCTGATCCGGACCCGCCCGGCCCGGGTGAGCGAGCGCAGTCGTCTGGCGATCCGCACGCCCGTGGCCGTGAACTCCGGCTCCGCCATCCCTGACCGCCCCCTCGCACGCGCCGGACCCTGATGACCACCGGGTCGCGGACCGGCGCGGTTCCTCCGGGGCCCGGTGCGCCCCGGCGGGCTGTTCGTCCCGCGCGGTGCAGTCTGCCCCGCTTCGGCAGCGGGCACCAGTGCGCGCGGGGCACCGGACGGACCGTGCCCGGAGCACTGGCGCGAACGCGCCCCCGGACGTGCCCGCCATGCGCCGCCGACGCGCTCTGGCGTGCCGTGCCCCAGGGCTGCCTTTGAGCCGCCCAAAGTGGCGTTTATGCAGGTGAGAAGCGTGGAGAAGGTGTCTATCATCGAGAGCGTCCGGCCGTGCGACACGCCGTCGCGGCCCAGTGTGAGGAGTCCCGCCGTGAGCACCATCGAGCAGCGCCGGACCGGCGAGACCCAGGACGTCGACCGCAGTGACGCCGGCTACCGGGACTGGCTCAAAGAAGCCGTACGCAAGGTCCAGGCGGACGCCAACCGCTCGGCCGACACCCATCTGCTCCGCTTCCCGCTGCCCGAGGAGTGGGGCGTCGACCTCTATCTCAAGGACGAATCGACGCACCCGACCGGCAGCCTCAAGCACCGCCTGGCGCGCTCCCTGTTCCTGTACGGCCTGTGCAACGGCTGGATCCGCCCGGACCGCCCGGTCATCGAGGCGTCCAGCGGATCGACGGCCGTCTCCGAGGCGTACTTCGCCAAACTGATCGGCGTCCCCTTCATCGCGGTGATGCCGCGCACGACGAGCGCCGAGAAGTGCCGCCTGATCGAGTTCCACGGCGGCCGGTGCCACTTCGTGGACGACCCGCGCACCATGTACGAGGCGTCCGCCCGGCTCGCGGTGGACACCGGCGGCCACTACATGGACCAGTTCACCTACGCCGAGCGGGCCACGGACTGGCGGGGCAACAACAACATCGCCGAATCCATCTTCCGCCAGCTGGAGCTGGAGCGGTTCCCCGAACCGGCGTGGATCGTCGCCACCGCGGGCACCGGCGGCACCTCCGCGACCCTCGCGCGCTACGTCCACTACATGCAGTACGACACCCGTGTCTGCGTCGCCGACCCCGACAACTCCTGTTTCTTCGAGGGCTGGACCACCGGTGACGCGGACGTCACCTGCGAGCGCGGCTCACGCATCGAGGGCATCGGCCGCCCCCGGATGGAACCGAGCTTCGTGCCGGGCGCCATCGACCGGATGATGAAGGTCCCCGACGCGGCAGCCGTCGCCTCCGTACGCGCCCTGGAACGGGTCATCGGACGCAAGGCGGGCGGCTCGACCGGCACCGGTCTGTGGAGCGCCCTGAAGATCGTCGCCGAGATGCGCGAACAGGGCCGCCGGGGCAGCGTGGTCACCCTGCTGTGCGACCCCGGCGACCGCTACCTCGACAAGTACTACTCGGACACCTGGCTGGCGGAACAGGGCCTGGACCACGCGCCGTACACGGCGGCCCTCGACACCTTCCTCACGACGGGCACCTGGCCGCGCTGACGCCGCCACGGGGCGCCCGGACCGGAACTCAGCCGGCGGACCCCTCCGCCGGCTCCGCGGACTCCACCGCCTCCACGGACCCCGCAGGCTCCTGGGCCGGTTCCTGCTCGGGCTCGCCCGCCACGACCAGCCGCAGGTGCTCCGCGATCTCGGCGCGCGCCCCGCCCGGCAGCCCTGCGTCCGTCACCAGCGTGTCCACCTGCTCCAGCGTCGCGAACGAACTCAGCCCCACCACACCCCACTTGGTGTGGTCGGCGACCACCACGACCCGCCGCGCCGACTGCACCAGGCGCCGGTTGGTCTCCGCCTCCGCGAGGTTCGGCGTCGAAAGACCGGCCTCCGCCGATATCCCGTGCACCCCGAGGAACAGCATGTCGAAGTGGAGCGCCGCGATCGCCTGGTCGGCCACCGGCCCCACCAGCGAGTCGGACGGCGTGCGCACCCCGCCGGTCAGCACCACGGTCGCCGCCCCCTGCCGCTGGCCCGAGGTGCGCTGCGCCGTGTGGAACACGTCCGCCACCCGCACCGAGTTGGTGACCACGGTCAGATCCGGCACGTCCACCAGATGATGCGCCAGGGCGTACGTCGTCGTACCGCCCGACAGGGCGATCGCGGAGCCCGGCGCGACCAGCCGCGCCGCGGCCCGTGCGATGTCCTCCTTGGCCGTCAGCTCCAGCCCCGACTTGGCCTCGAAACCCGGCTCGTGCGTACTGGCCTCCACGACCGGCACCGCGCCGCCGTGCACCTTCTCCAGCACGCCCTGACGGGCCAGCGCGTCCAGATCACGCCGTACGGTCATGTCCGACACGCCGAGCTTGCGGGTCAGTTCGTTGACCCGGACCCCGCCGCGCCGCCGGACCTCGTCGAGGATCAGAGCGCGCCGCTGCTCCGCGAGGAGGTTCTGATTCTCGCTCACGTGTGCTCCGGTTCCTTTCGCCTCGGGCCCGTACGGCCGCCCCGGCCCACCCGGTCCGACCAGGAGGGTCCGACCCGCCCCGGTGCGGGCGTCCCATCCTCGCACGGGCCGCCCGTACCGGTGCCATCGCCCGTCCGCAGCGCGTGTGCCGGGGACGCCGCGCCGGGCAGCCGCGGCCCGCACGTCACCCGGATCGGGGAGATTCCGTGACAAGGGCTGTGCCACGGGCCGCGGACCGAGATCCTGGTGGGGACCGGCGAGGACCACGGCGCGTCACGGGGGAGGTGCGGCGATGGAGCGGACACGACGGCACCCGGCGGCCGAGGAGGAACCGGACCGCATGCGCCCGGACCTGACGGCCGGCGAAGCACCGGACGGCACGCGCCCGGACCCGGTGGACACGCCCGGCGGCCCGGCCGCCGGCCCGGCCCCGCCCGCCCTGGAACTCCTCGTCCACGGCGTCGGCGGCACCACACCCGAGCAGATGCTCGACGACGGACGCACGGTCCGCGTCACCGGCGACGACACCGCGGCCGTCTACCGGCGCGCCGCCGACGCCGACGCCGAGACCCGGCCCCGGGCCCACGACGGCCGGCCGGTGCCCGAGGCGTACGTCTGGTGCAACCTCACCTCCGGCGACGGCAGCCGCGCCCTGTGGCTGTTGCTGCTGCCGTTCATGGTCGTCAACCTCGCCCACTGGATGCGCCCCGCCGCCCACCGGCGCCCGCGCACCGTACGCCTGTACGGCCTCCTGGTCCGTCTGGCCGGACTGACCCTCACCGTGCTGCTCGTCGCCGCCGCCTGCGAGGTCGCGCTCGACCTGGCCGCCTGGCAGTGCGCGGGCACGCGCGCGTGCACCTCGCGCCACTCCTGGCTGGGCTTCCTGGCACCCGCGTCGGGCGGCTGGTGGAGCGAGCCGGGCCGCCGCCTCGCCCTGGCCGCCCTGGTTCCCGCCGCCCTCACCGGCCTGCTGTGCTACCTCTCGCACCGCACCTGGAGCGCCTACGAGTCCCAGCAGCCGCCCGCCCCGGGCGACGGACCCGGGGAACCCGGCGGCGGTGCCCTGGCGCGCCCCGGCTTCTGGTACGGCCGCCGCCTGGTGGCCCGGCTGCGCGCCGCCCACACCGCCGCCGGACTGCTCACCGTCGCCGCGGCGGTCGCCACCCCGGCCGCGCACTTCGACCGGCGGCCCGGCGGTCCCGCCGTCCTGGACGCCCTCGGCTGGCTCCTGCACGCCGCCCTGCTCGCCACCGGCGCCGCCGCGGTGGCCGTCGTCTGCCGCCGGGGCCGCAGCGAACACCGGCCGGACCGGCGCCTGGACCGCCGCCTCGCCCGATGGCTGCCGCTCGGCGCGCTCCTGCTGCTCCTGCTCGCCGTCCTCTACGCCGGCTGGTCGCGCCCGGCCTGGACATCCACCGGCAGACTGCCGGGCGACGCCTCCTTCGGCGCGCTCTCCCTGACCCAGGGCCTCCTGGTCGTCGCCCTGGCCGCCACCGCCCGCACCCTGCACGGCAGCCGCCCCGCAGGCCACAGCCCCACCGACACCCCGCCCGGACCCAGGGCCGCGCTGCACGGACAGGGCGGACCCGCGGTCGCGATGCTGGCCTGTGCGCTCGGCGGAGTGATGTCCGGCGGCGTCGCCCAGCGGGTGGCCGACTGGCTGGACGGAACCGGCGGACGGCTGCCCGGCCCGCCGGTCCTGCTCACCTGGCAGGCGTCCGTCATCCCCGTGGTGCTTCTGCTGCTGCTGACGCTCGCCGCACGCCTCGCCGTACACACCTGGCGACTGGCCCGCACGGAACGCGCCCGCGTGCTCCGCGACCTCGCCGGCCGGCCCGCCGACCGCGAGCGCACCCGCCGGATCGCCCGCACCCGCGCGATGGCCACCCTCACCGACGAAGCGCCCCTCGCCGTCGGCGTCGTCTCCGCGGCCACCCTGGCTCTCGGCACCGCCGCACTCATCGGCGCCCTCGGCACCGGCCGCACCCCCGTCCAGGCCGCCGGCGGAGCGCATCCCGCCGTCCAGGGCGCCGCCCAGACCGCACAGGCGCTGGGCTCCTGGCTCGTCGGACTCGGCTTCGTCCTCTTCGTCACCTGGGGCCGGCGCGCCTACAAGGACGCCTCGGCCCGGCGCACCATCGGCATCCTCTGGGACGTCGGCACCTTCTGGCCGCGCGCCGCCCATCCCTTCGCCCCGCCGTGCTACGCCGAGCGCGCCGTGCCCGACCTCACCTGGCGCATGGCGACCTGGACCCGGGCCACCGGCGGACGGCTGGTCCTCTCCGGACACTCGCAGGGCAGCGTGCTGGCCGCCGCCGCGGCCTGGCAGCTCACCCCCGCGGTCCGCGCCCGGGTCGCGCTGCTCACCTACGGCTCCCCGCTGACCCGCCTGTACGGCCGCTGGTTCCCGGCCCACTTCGGCCCCGACGCCCTTGCCGCGCTGCACCGCGACGTCGACTGCTGGCGCAACCTGTACCGGCTCACCGACCCCATCGGCGGCCCCGTCCTGCCGTCCCGCGACGGCACCGGACCGGACGTCGACCGCGCCCCGCTCAAGGACCCGCTCGTCTACGGCCGTACGGCACGGCACCCGCTGCCCGCCCCGATCCTGGGCCACTCCGACTACCAGGCCGACCCGGCCTTCGCCGAGGAACGCCGACGGCTCCTGGCCCGGCTGCGCCCGGACCTGCCCGCGCCGCGCCCCGCGCCCGGCGACGCCGCCGACCCGGGCTCCGCGCCCCCGGACACCGGATCCGGGAGCGAGGCGCCGCCGCCGGACACCACCGGGACTCAGGGCAGTTCGGGCAGATCCTCGGCGTAGAGCAGCGTCAGATCGTCGGTGTCGGGGTCGTCGAGCTGCGCCACCCGGCTGGCATGGCGCTCCACCATCGCCTCGAACGTCTGGCGCGCGGTGCGGCCGTTGCCGAACGCCGCGCCCCGGGGAAGCTCCGTGAAGTACTTCAGCAGCGCCTCGGCCGTCCCCTCCGCGAGCCGGTACTCGTGCTCCTCGGCCTGCTGCTCCACGATCCGCAGCAGTTCCTCGGGGCCGTAGTCGCCGAAGGTGATGGTGCGCGAGAAACGCGAGGCCACGCCCGGATTGACCGACAGGAAGCGCTCCATCTCCGCCGTGTACCCGGCGACGATCACCACGACCGCGTCGCGATGGTCCTCCATCAGCTTCACCAGGGTGTCGATGGCCTCCTTGCCGAAGTCGCGTCCGGCGTCCTCGGGGGAGAGCGCGTACGCCTCGTCGATGAACAGCACTCCGCCGCGCGCCCGCTCGAACGCCTCCTGGGTGCGGATCGCGGTGGAGCCGATGTGCTCGCCGACCAGGTCGACACGGGACACCTCCACCAGGTGGCCCTTCTCCAGGACCCCGAGCGAGGCGAGGATCTCGCCGTACAGGCGGGCGACCGTCGTCTTGCCGGTGCCGGGGGAGCCGGTGAAGACGAGATGGCGTTTGACGGAGGCGGCCTTCAGACCGGCCTGCTGCCGCCGCCGTCCCACCTCGATCATGTCGGTGAGGGCACGCACCTCGCGTTTGACGCTGTCCAGGCCCACCAGGGCGTCCAGCGCGCCGAGTACGTCCTTCGCGGTGCGCACGGGCCGCTCGTGCTGTGACGCGGGCGGCAGCGGCTCAGGCTCGGTGCTCCGCTGCCCGGGGATCACGCCCAGCAGCCCGGACGAGGTGTCCGCCGTCTGCACGGCCGTCTCCCTGGGCGTGGGCGCGGGCGGGCGTACGCCGGCGCTCTCGTCGCTGGTGCAGTCCTCGACCACCGGTCCAGCCCCGGCCGCCGGGTCCCCGCCGTCCGCGAACTCGTAGCCGCCGCGCGCGCAGCGTTCCGTACGGCACTTGCGCAGTGTCGTACGGCAGCCGTCGATCACATGGAAGCCGTAGCCGCCGCTGCCCGTCACCCGGCAGCCGAGGAAGCTGCCCCGGCCACCGGCGGAGACGTAGAAACCGGCCTCGGCGGGGGAGACGACGGTGCAGCGCTCGATGGTGGGGTCGGCGCCCTTGGTGACGATCACACCGGTCTGGGTGGCGTCCACGGTGCAGTTGTTCAGGGTGCCGCCGCTGCCGTGGTCGCGGAACCAGGCACCGGTGGCGGCCTCCTTGATCCGGCAGTCGTCGAGCTGCGCGGTGGCGCCGTCGCTCACCGACACCGCCGTGTTGCGCACCTGGGACAGGTCGCTGTCGACGACGTCCGCGCGGGAGCCGCGGTCCAGGACGAACAACGCGTCCGGCACGTCGTGCACCCGGCAGGAGTCCAGGACCGCGGTCGCCCCGTCGCTGACCCACACGGCCGGGTAGTCGCCCGTACTGTCGGCGATCTCGCACTGGTTGGCGTCCACGCGGGTGCCCGGGTCCCACACCGACAGGCCGTTGCGCCCGAACCGGTGCACCGTGGTGCGGGTCAGCGTCAGCACGGAGCGCGACCTGAGGTCCACCGCGTTCTCCGGGATGTCGTGCAGCCGGCAGTCGGCGAGGGTGAGCACGGCGTCCGTGTCGAGGGTGACGCCGTCGGCGGTGGTGCGGTGCACCTCGCAGTCCGTGAGGTGCGCGGAGGCGCGCCCGCTGACCTGCACGCCGCTGCCGCGGACCTCGTAGACCTCGCAGCCCACCGCCTCCAGCGCGGAGTTGTCGCCGGTCACGGCGAGGCCGGGACCCGAGGTGTGGTGGATGCGGCAGCGTTCGAGCCGGGGGCGCGCGCCGTCACGGACCGCGACCCCCGACTGCCCGGCGGCCACGACCTCGCACTCCTCGAACACCCCGCCGCCCAGGCCGACCACGGCGATGCCGATCCCGGCCGGATTGTCCACCGTGCACCGCCGCACGGTGGGCCGGGCACCGCCGCGCACCTCGAGACCGGAGGCGGACCGGGTCACGATCCGCAGGTCCCGCAGTTCCGGTGTGCCCTCCTCCACCAGCAGCGCGGGCGCGGTCGGGTCCTGACCCTCCACATGCAGGTCCTGCACCACCGCGGAGGCGCGCACGGTCAACGGGACACCGTCCACGGGCGCGATGCGCACCGCGCCGGGGGAGCCCTCGGGGCCGCGCAGGGTCACCGGCCGCTGGACGACGAGGTTCTCGCGGTAGGTGCCCGGGGCGACGGTGAGGACGTCGCCGTCCGCCGCGGCCTCCAGGGCCGCGGCCAGCGATGCGTACTCACCCGTGCGGCGCCGCCACCGGGATGTGCCGGTGTGCGTCACCTGGACCGTGCCCTGTGCCATGGCGTTGCCGTGCCCCCACCTCGTCGTACTGATGGCTCGTTCACCTTCGGGGCGCCGCACCCGGTGGCGGGACCGCGGCCGTGCTCAGCCCTTCGGGCCGCCGCGCGCACGCGCGCGGAGAGTCGCCGATCGCGTCGGCCGGTCCACCGTAGCGCGTGCGTGGACGGTCGGTTGACCGGAGTCGCGACACCGTCAGCTGCCGGCGCCGGTGCGGCCCCAGTCGGGACCCGCGCGGTCCCATGCCTGGTCCCAGCGGGCGTACCTGCGGCGGACCAGGCGCCACAGGACCAGTCTGCGTATGCACTCGGTCAGTCCGGCCGCCGCCAGAGCGGTGCCGAGTCCGGCCAGCACCGCGTGGGTGGTGGCGGTGGCGGTGTCCAGGGGGCGGGTGACGGTCCGGCCGTGCCGGTCGGTCCACAGGCCGAAGTGGTCGCCGGGGTGCGGGTGTCTGAGGTCGGTGCTGACCGGGCCGTGCCGCCGGGTGCCGTCCGGTCCGGTCCAGTAGGCGAGGACGCGGCTGCGGATCTCCCGGCCCGTCGCGATCTCCGGGTCCGGCGCCGGCGCGGACGCGGTCAGTCGGCGCACGACGACGGCGGAGACCAGGTGCCGGGTGCGGTGCTGGTCGCGCACCGTCCGCTGGAGGGCGTCCTGCGTGACGGAACCGACGAACGAACCGAGCACGGGGGCGACGACCAGGACGAGCAGCAACGTGGCCAGGGCCAGCCAGGATTCGACCAGATCGGTGGTGCGTCGCAGCGGGTTGTGCCGCCAGCGCCAGAGTCCGCAGATCGCTCGCACGCTCCCGCACCCCCTTCCCGCTCCGTGATAACCCCCGGCGGAGCCGTTCGTCCGCGAACCCGGTCGAAGAGAGAGGTACATCACCCCACACGGGGACTCTCACGAACCTCTCACGAAACCCCAACGAGCGGGCCGCCGCCACGGGTTCCCGGGACGGGGCGGATGTCACTCCAGGATCGTGACCGGGTCGCCGAGACGGATGGTGCCGGTCGTCTCGGGCACCAGGTTCTGCCCGAAGACCAGGGAGCCGCCGAACCGGCGGTGCCGGCCGAGGGTGTGCAGCGGCTCCTTGCCGCGGGCGCCGGTGTCCTGGTCGGTGGTGGTGACCACGCAGCGGCCGCACGGCTTGGCGACCCGGAAGGAGACCTCTCCGATCGCGACGCGCTGCCAGTCGTCCTCGGCCCAGGCGGCGGTGCCGCCCACCACGACACTGGGCCGGAAGCGGTTCATCGGCACCGGGCCCTCCTCGGCGCGGTCGCCCTCGGCGATCAGCGAGTTGAGGGAGTCGAGGGAGGACAGCGACGTGAGCAGCAGCGGGTAGCCGTCGGCGAAGCTCACGGTCTCGCCGGGGCGCGCGAAGGCCGGGTCGACGGGGCGGCGGGTGGCGGGGTCGTCCATGTGCGCGAGGCGCACCTCGGCGCCCACGAGGGCGCTGCACCAGGCGTGCGCGGCGTCGTCGGCCGCGACGGCCTCCACCTTGTCGCCGAAGATGTCCACCGTGACCGTCGTCCCCGGTACCGGCACGGGGACCGTGAGCGGCTCGTGTCCGGGCGCGGACAGCCGCAGGCCGCCGCCGGGCATCAGCTCGGCGACGGCCGGTGCGAGATGTGGCCGCTGACGCTGGGTGACGACCTTTCCCCCGTCGTCGATCAGCACCCAGCGCCGGTCCCCGGCCAGTCCCCAGGGCTCCACCACGGCCTCCCGCAGCCCCACGGGCCGGAAAGCCTTGACCGGGTGGATGTGTATCGAGCGCAGTTCCGCAGTCCCCATGACCTCATCCTGCCAGGTGGCACGGACAGCCGGGGGGAGCGGTCAGTAGCCGCGGTACTGCTGGTTGTTGTACGGGTCCTGGTACGGCGCGGCGGCCGGCCGCGGGGCCGCGGGGCGCATCGCCTCGTAGCCGGTGCCGTTGACCATCGGGCGGGGCAGCTGCTGCTGCGGGCCCGGGTAGCCGCGCGGGGCGGCGGCCTGCTGCGGGATGTAGGCGGCGGGGGCCTGCTGGAGCGGGGCGGGCTGCTGCGCCTGCGGGTAGCCGTAGGCGGGCTGGGACGGGGCTGCCGGCAGGGCGGGCAGCGCCGAGGGGAGCGCGGGCAGGTGGCTTCCCGTGTCGTACGGCGCGGGGACCCGGATCGGGGCGATCTGCGGGGTGCCCCGCTCGGCGACGAGGGAGTCGTAGATCGGGGTGTCCGGGAAGGAGGCGGAGTAATAGCCGCCGCCATAAGTGGAGCGGGGGGAGGTCATGGCCATAAGTTAAGCCCACGATGTGCTGGTTGGGGAGACCGATAAGAGGGTTGTTTTCCGTGTCGGCGGTGACGTGGGATCCCCAATACGAGCGAAATTGACAAAAAGGGGCGCCGCGGACGGCCCAGATCCTGTAAAAGAGCAGGGTTCTGGGGGGTTACCGGCGGTCTCACCGGTCGGTTCCGCCGCTCGCTGTGGGAGTTGTGCGCCGCCGGGCATAGGTTGGGCGGGGAGTGAGCCGACGAACTGCCGTGAGCCGGGAAACGGCCTGGCCGAAGTGATGGGGGCGCGACATGTCCATGCCGAAGGGATCGAACACGCCGGTGCCGACGACGGCCCTGCGCGTCGAAGTGGGCCGGCGTTCCGGTCCCGGCGTCCCCGACGTGGACGCCTCCGCCCTGCTGCTGGCACCGAGCGGGAAAGTGCGCTCGGACGGCGACTTCGTCTTCTACAACCAGCCGGCCCACACCTCGGGCGCGGTACGGCACGAGGGCAAGCGGGACGCCGCGGGGCAGGTGACGGACACGCTCGTCGCCGACCTCGCGCGCGTGGAGGCGGCCGTCGACCGGATCGTGCTCGCCGCGTCGGCGGACGGCGGCGCCTTCGGCCAGGTGCCGGGCCTGTACGTCGAGGTGCGGGACGCGGCGGCCGGTACCGTCGTCGCCCGCTTCGACAGCACCGGTGCGAGTGTCGAGACCGCCTTCGTGCTGGGCGAGTTCTACCGCCGTCAGGGCGCCTGGAAGTTCCGGGCCGTGGGCCAGGGATACAGCAGCGGACTGGAGGGGCTGGCCACGGACTTCGGCATCACCGTCGACGAACCGCAGCACGCCGCGCCGCCGCCCCCGGCGGGCCGTGCCGCGGCACCGCCCGCGTTCCCGCCCCCGGCCCCGGCGACGGCCGCCCCCCTCGCGCCGCCGCCCCCGACCGGCCCCCCGGTGCCCCTGCCGCCGCCCGTCGGCGCCACCGGTGCCGTGCCCCCGCCGCCTCCGCCGCCGGCTCCCGCCGCGGCCCCCGTGCGCCTCACCAAGGTCACGCTCACCAAGGCGGCGCCCTCCGTCTCGCTGGCCAAGCAGGGCGGCACGTCGGGCACCATGCGCGTCAACCTCAACTGGCAGACGCGCAAGCAGTTCTCCGGCTGGACGGGCAAGCGCGGGCGGGCCACCGCCATGCACTCCGACCTCGACCTCGACCTGTGCGCCCTCTACGAACTCAGCGACGGCCGCAAGGGAGTCGTCCAGGCCCTCGGCAACGCCTTCGGGGCACTGCACCGGCCTCCGTACATCCACCTCGACGGCGACGACCGCACGGGCGCCGTGACCGACGGCGAGAACCTCACCCTCAACCTCGACCACACGCACGACTTCCGGCGTGTCCTCGTCTTCGTGACCATCTACGAAGGAGCCCGGTCCTTCGCCGACCTGCACGCCACGGTCACCCTCCAGCCGCAGCACGGCGCCCCGGTCGACTTCTCCCTGGACGAGTGCACGGTCCCCTCGACCGTCTGCGCCCTCGCCCTGATCACCAACACCGGCGGCGACCTCGTCGTCCAGCGCGAGGCCCGCTACCTGGTCCCCGCGCGCGGGGTGAGCCTCCAGCGCACCGTCGACCACGCCTACGGCTGGGGCATGAACTGGACCCCCGGCCGCAAGTGAGCCCGGTCCCTCCCGCAGCCCTCCTCAGCCCTCCTCGGGCACGGCGTCCGGACGCGCGTAGGTGCGGCCCTTCCAGGCCGCACCCCGCCCCCGGTAGTGCTGCACGGCCGAGTCCACCGTCATCAGCAGATAGAGGAACGCCGTGAACGGCAGCAGCGGCGCGAGCCACAGCGGCTGGCGGTAGTACCGCAGCATCGGCGCATACGTCGCCGCCATCACCAGCCACGCCCCGCCCCCGGCCGCGGCCGTCGCCGCGCCGCCCCACCACAGCCCCGCGACCAGCGCCGCCGGCGGCACCAGATACACCAGCGCCAGCCCCGCCACCGTGCCGGCCAGCACCAGCGGGTTGTGCCGCAACTGCGCGTACGCGCTGCGCGAGACCATCCGCCACAGATCGCGCAGCCGCGGATACGGGCGCACGCTGTCCACCCGCTCGGCCAGCCCCAGCCAGATGTGCCCGCCGCCGCCCTTCACCGCGCGGGCCAGGGCCACGTCGTCGATCACCGCGTGCCGGATCGCGTCCGGGATCCGCGCCCGCTCGGCCGCCTCGGCGCGCAGCAGCACACAACCGCCCGCTGCCGCCGCCGTCCGCCCGCCCCGCCGCCCGATCCACCGGAACGGATACAGCTGCGCGAAGAAGTAGACGAACGCCGGTACGACCAGCCGCTCCCACAGGCTCTCCACCCGCAGCCGGGCCATCTGCGAGACGACGTCGAAACCCCCGGCCCGCGCGGCGGCCACCAGACGGCGCAGGCTGTCCGGGGCGTGCGCGATGTCCGCGTCCGTCAGCAGCAGGTACTCCGGCGCACGCGCGCGTGCCAGCGCGATGCCGTGCCGCACGGCCCACAGCTTGCCGGTCCACCCGGCCGGCGGCTCACCCGGCGAGTCCACCGTCAGGGGCAGCCCGCCGCCGCGCCGGGCCAGCTCGCGGGCCAGCTCCCCGGTGCCGTCGGAGCTGCCGTCGTCGATCAGGAACACCTCCGCCCGCCCCGGATAGTCCTGCGCGAGCAGCGACGGCAGGCTCTCGCCCAGCACGGCCGCCTCGTCCCGCGCGGGGACCACCACGCAGACGGCCGGCCAGTCCTCGGGGCCCGGCTCCCGCCCCGCGGGCAGTCTCACGTCCGTACGCCAGAAGAACCCCTGGCCGAGCAGCAGCCACAGCCAGGCGGCGAGGGATCCCAGGGCGGTCCACATGATCACGCTCACCCCCGCAGTCTGCCCCACCCGGACGGCCGGTTCGAGGGGATCGTCTATCGTGGCCGGGTGAAGATCGCGCTCATGGACTCCGGAATCGGGCTGCTGGCGGCCACCGCCGCGGTACGGCGCCTGCGCCCCGACGTGGATCTCGTCCTGTCCCTGGACCCGGCCGGCATGCCCTGGGGCCCGCGCACCCCGCAGGACCTCACCGCACGCGCCGTCGCCGTCGCCGAGGCCGCCGCCGCACACGCTCCGGACGCCCTGATCGTCGGCTGCAACACCGCCACCGTGCACGCGCTCACCGCGCTGCGGGAACTCCTGGAGCCGGACCTCCCGGTCATCGGCACCGTCCCCGCGATCAAGCCGGCCGCGGCCGGCGGCGGGCCGGTCGCCATCTGGGCCACACCCGCCACCACCGGCAGCCCCTACCAGCAGGGCCTCATCCGCGACTTCGCCGGCGGTGTGCCGGTCACCGAGGTGCCCTGCTGGGGCCTGGCCGAGGCCGTCGAGCACGCCGACGAGGCGGCGATCGACGAAGCCGTCACCGCCGCCGCCGCACTCACCCCCGACCAGGTGACGACCGTCGTCCTGGGCTGCACCCATTACGAACTGGTCGCCGAGCGCATCCGGCACGCCGTGCAGCGCCCCGGGCACCCCCCGCTGGTCCTGCACGGATCCGCCGGTGCCGTCGCCGCCCAGGCGCTGCGCCGGATCGGCGGCCGCCCCGCGCCCACAGCCCCGGCCGAGGGCACCGTGACGGTGCTGCTCAACGGCTCCGAGGGCGCCCTGCCCGCACCCGCCCTCGCCTACGCCGAAGGGCGCCTCCTGCGGGCCGCCACGCCCGCCCGCTGACGCACCGCCCCACCGCCGCCCGGGGCCGGTCGTGCCCCCGCGCGGCGAGCGCCCGGGACACTCCCCGTGTGCGACGCGCTACCCAGGCGGCGAAACCTGGGTAACCTCGAAGGCATGAGGGACCCTTCCCGTGTCGAGAACGGCCCGCATCCCGAGGTGTGGACAGGGCGGGCCACCAACCGGTTCCAGTGGCTGCTGGCGCTCGTCGGCGCCGCCTGCCTGGCGCTCGGCATCGAGCTCGCCGTCGACTCCGCCTGGAGTTCCGGCGTCCTCGCCCTGGTGATGTCCGTCGTGGGCTGCATCGCGGCCGGACTGCTGGTCCTCTTCGGCACCCTCGCCTTCGTCCACGTCGCCCTCAAGGTCGACAAGGAGTCCCTGGAGGTGCGCTGCGGCCACATCGGCCTGCCGCGCCGCCGCATCCCGCTGGCCCATGTGGCGGGCGCCGATTTCGCCCCCCATGTCACCCCGCGCCACTGGGGCGGCTGGGGATACCGCTGGCGGCCCGAGAAGGGCACCGCCGTGGTCGTACGGCGCGGTGAGGGCGTCGTGCTGCGGCTGTGGGACGGCCACACCTTCACGATCACCGTCGACAACGCCGAGTCGGCGGTCCGGGTGATCAGAGCCCGGCTGCGCCCGCCCGCACCCGGCCCGGCCTGAGCCCGCGGCCCACCACCGCGCGGGCCTCCGGAGCCACGGCCGGGGCGGTCTCCTGGAAGCCCCAGGTCCGGAGCCCGCCATTCCGCGCCCCGCCGCTCCCGTCCACTCTGCGCGCGCCGGTGACGGCCCGGACACCGGTTCACGCCCGTACACCGTGCTGCCGAGGGGCAGGAAAGCCGCCGTACACTCCCGGGGTGACCGTCACCGCAACCTCCGCCGACGAGTCGGACCGGGTGAGCCCGCCCTCCGCCCGCGCACCCTGGCCCGCGCGACTCGTCCGGCTCGTACCCGCCGTCGTGGCGGCACTGTCCGGCCTCCTCCTCTACGTCAGCTTCCCGCCGCGGACCCTGTGGTGGCTGGCCCTGCCGGCCTTCGCCGCCTTCGGCTGGGTACTGCGCGGGCGCACCTGGAAGGCGGCACTCGGCCTGGGCTACCTCTTCGGCCTCGGCTTCCTGCTGCCCCTGCTGGTGTGGACCGGCGTGGAGGTCGGCCCCGGCCCCTGGCTGGCGCTGGCCGCCGTGGAGGCACTCTTCGTCGCCCTGGTGGGCGTCGGTGTCGCGGCGGTCTCCAAGCTGCCCGCCTGGCCGGTGTGGGCGGCGGCCCTGTGGATCACCGGCGAGGCGGCACGCGCGCGCGTGCCCTTCCACGGCTTCCCCTGGGGCAAGGTCGCCTTCGGCCAGGCGGACGGCGTGTTCCTGCCGCTGGCCGCGGTCGGCGGCACCCCCGTCCTCGGCTTCGCGGTCGTCCTGTGCGGCTTCGGCCTGTGCGAGGCCGTACGCCTGGCGGTCCAGGGGCGGCGCACCGGGACCCTGCGGCGCCCGGCCGCCGCCGTCGCGCTGCTGAGCGTGGCCGTGCCGGTGGGCGGCGCGCTGGCGGCCCGCACCCTGGTCAGCGACAAGGCCGAGAACGGAACCGCCACCGTCGCGCTGATCCAGGGCAACGTGCCGCGCGCCGGCCTGGAGTTCAACGCCCAGCGACGGGCCGTGCTCGACTACCACGCGCGGGAGACCGAGCGGCTGGCGGCCGAGGTCGAGGAGGGCAAGGCACCCCGGCCCGACGTGGTGCTCTGGCCGGAGAACTCCTCCGACATCGACCCGCTGGAGTTCCCGGACGCGCGCCTGGTCGTCGACCAGGCCGCCAAGGCGATCGGGGCGCCCGTCTCGATCGGCAGCGTCGTGGAGCGCGACGGCAGGCTGTACAACGAACAGATCCTCTGGGACCCGGTCAAGGGCCCCCTCCAGACGTACGACAAGCGGCAGATCCAGCCCTTCGGCGAGTACCTGCCGCTGCGCTCGCTGCTCGGCGCGATCAACGGCGACTGGACCTCCATGGTCCGCCAGGACTTCAGCCGGGGCACCGCGCCGGGCGTGTTCACCGTCGGCGGCACCCGGATCGGCCTGGCCACCTGCTACGAGGCCGCCTTCGACTGGGCCGTGCGCGACACGGTCACCCACGGCGCGCAGATGATCTCCGTGCCGAGCAACAACGCGACCTTCGACCGCAGCGAGATGACCTACCAGCAGCTCGCGATGTCCCGCGTCCGCGCGGTCGAGCACAGCCGCACCGTCACCGTCCCGGTGACCAGCGGCGTCAGCGCGGTCATCATGCCCGACGGCCGCATCACGCAGAAGACCGGCATGTTCGTTGCGGCCCACCTCGTCCAGAAGGTGCCCCTGCGCTCCTCGCGCACGCCCGCCACCGACCTGGGCGCCCTGCCGGAACTCGCCCTCGTCCTGGTCGCCGCGGGCGGCCTGGGCTGGGCGATCGGAGCCGGTGTGCGCGGGCGGCGCGCCCGGGACGTGTGACCGTACGCCGGTCGGACGCGCCCGGCCGCCCCGCGGACCGGGCGGTGACCTGGGACATCCGCCCGTTAGGGTCGGCCCCATGGCTACTCCTGACTTCATCCGCACGATCCGGGCCTCGGCGGGCAACCAGCTGCTGTGGCTGCCCGGGGTCACCGCCGTGGTCTTCGACGACGAGGGCAGGGTCCTGCTGGGCCGCCGCTCCGACACCGGCAAGTGGTCGGTGATCGGCGGGATCCCCGAGCCCGGGGAGCAGCCCGCCGCCTGCGCCGTGCGCGAGGTGCACGAGGAGACCGCGGTGCACTGCGTCACCGAACGGCTGGTCCTGGTCCAGGCACTGTCCCCCGTCACCTACGCCAACGGCGACGTCTGCCAGTACATGGACATCACCTTCCGCTGCCGTGCCGTGGGCGGCGAGGCCCGGGTCAACGACGACGAATCACTCGAGGTCGGCTGGTTCACGGTGGACGCGCTGCCCGAGCTCAACGAATTCGCCCTGTTCCGGATCAAGCAGGCCCTGTCCGACGCCCCCACGTGGTTCGACACTACGGACCTTGGCTGAAGTGTGGGCCGCGCCCACATGTAGCGGGGCGGGGGGCCTGCCTAAGGTCGACACATGACCTCGCCCAGCCCGCACCCTGCCCCTCAAGGCCCCCCGCTCGACCTCGACGGCCGCACCGCGCTCGTCACGGGCGCCGCCGGCGGGATCGGCCGCGCCTGCGCGCTCCGGCTGGCCGCCGCGGGAGCAAAGGTCAGAGCCGTCGACCGGGACGCGGAGGGCCTGGCCGCACTCGCCGCACACTCCGCCCACCTCCCGGGCGTCCTCGAGCCCCACGTCCTCGACCTCACCGACCTCGACGCCGCCGAACACGCGGCGGCGGGCACCGACGTGCTCGTCAACAACGCCGGGATCCAGCTGGTACGGCCCATCGAGGAGTTCCCGCCCGACGTCTTCCACACCGTGCTGACCGTGATGCTCGAAGCACCCTTCCGGCTCATCCGCGGCGCCCTGCCGCACATGTACGGACAGGCATGGGGCCGGATCGTCAACATCTCCTCGGTGCACGGCCTGCGCGCCTCCGCCTACAAATCGGCGTACGTCGCCGCCAAGCACGGCCTGGAGGGCCTGTCCAAGACGGCCGCCCTCGAAGGCGCCCCGCACGGAGTCACCTCCAACTGCGTCAACCCCGCCTATGTGCGCACCCCCCTGGTCGAACGGCAGCTCGCCGACCAGGCCGAGGCCCACGGCGTACCCGAGGACCGGGTCCTCTCCGACATCCTGCTGAAGGACAGCGCCGTCAAACGCCTGATCGAACCGGAGGAGGTCGCCGAGGCCGTGGCCTACCTGTGCGGCCCGCACGGCTCCTTCGTCACCGGCAGCTCGCTGGTCCTCGACGGCGGCTGGACCGCCCACTGACCTGCACCGTCGTCACCGCGAGCGGAGTTTTCCACAGGGCCCGGCGGACCACGGGCCGATGGGGAATCCTGTGAGCATGTCCAGCGATCACGCGCAGTCCGCCGGGCGCCCCGCCGCCGACGCGGGCCCGCCGACCGGCACCGCCGCCCCGCCCGGCGGCGCCGCACCCCCGCCCGACGGCAGCGCGGGCACCCCGTTCCTCGAACTGCTGGCCCGCGGCGCACCCGCCACCGCCTACGAACAGCCGGTGCTGCTCGCCCGCGCCGAAGGCCGGCCCGCCGAGTGGATCGCCGCCCTCGACCACGCCAAGCTGCTCGCCCTGCGCGTACGCGCCGAACTGGAAGGACGCAGACGCCGCGAGGCCGAACTGTCGGCCCTGTTCGAGACCGCCCACGACCTGGCCGGTCTCAGAGACCTCGACGCGGTGCTCCAGGCCATCGTGCAGCGCGCCCGGTCGCTCCTCGGCACCGACGTCGCCTACCTCACGCTCAACGACCCCGCCCGCAAGGACACCTACATGCGGGTCACCGAGGGCTCGGTGGCGGCCCGCTTCCAGCAACTGCGCCTGGGCATGGGGGAGGGACTGGGCGGCCTGGTCGCCCAGACGGCCCGCCCGTACGTCACCGACGACTACTTCAAGGACGCCCGGTTCCAGCACACCGGCACCATCGACGCCGGCGTGCAGGACGAAGGACTGGTCGCCATCCTCGGCGTCCCGCTCATGCTCGGCCCGCACGTCATCGGCGTACTGTTCGCCGCCGACCGCCGGGCCCGGGTCTTCGAACGGGAGCAGATCGCCCTGCTCGGCTCCTTCGCCGCCCTCGCCGCGGCCGCCATCGACAGCGCCAACCTGCTCACCGAGACCCGCGCCGCCCTCGCCGGCCTGGAACGCGCCAACGAGATCATCCGCGACCGCAGCGCCGTCATCGAACGCGCCTCCGACGTCCACGACCGCCTCGCCGAACTGGTCCTGCGCGGCGGCGGAGTCCACGACGTGGCAGCCGCCGTCTCCCAGGTCCTGGAAGACGGCACCGTCGAGTTCAGCGAAGCCGCCGCGGCACCCGCCGACGCCCTGGAAGCGTCCCGGGCCGAAGGACACGCGGTCCGCCACGGCGACGACTGGGTCGCCGCCGTCACCGCGGGCGGCGAACTGCTCGGCGCACTCGTGCTCCGCGGCCACCACGGTCTCGACCCCGTCGACCAGCGCACCCTGGAGCGCGCCGCGATGGTCACCTCCCTGCTCCTGCTCGCCCGCCGCTCCGCCGCCGAGGCCGAGCAGCGCGTCCGCGGCGAACTCCTCGACGATCTCCTGGACGCCCGTGACCGAGACCCCCGCCTGCTGCGCGAGCGCGCCACCCGGCTCCACGCCGACCTGGACGCCACCTACGTCGTCCTCGCCGCCCGCCTCGACACACCCGCCGCCGACGCGGACCAGGAGGCCGACGCCCGCCGCCGGCTGTGGTCGGCCGCCTCCCACCTGGCCGCCACCCGGCACGGCCTCGCCGCCGCCCGCGACGGCGGCACGGTCCTCCTGCTCCCCCTCCAGCGCGGCGCCACCGCGACGGAACTGGCCCGCCGCACCGCCCGCCACCTGGGCACCGCCGTCCACGAGGCGGTCACGGTGGGCGCCTCCGCGCCCGTCGACGACCTGGCCGCCCACCCCGGTACGGCCACGGCCGCCTACGCCGAGGCCCAGCGCAGCCTGGAGGCCCTGCGCCTGCTCGGCCGCACCGGCGACGGCGCCGCCGCCGAGGACTTCGGCTTCCTCGGCCTGCTCCTGGCCGGCGAGCGTGACGTCGCCGGGTTCGTGGACCGCACCATAGGCCGGGTCACCGCCTACGACGACCGCCGGGGCACGGACCTCGTACGCACCCTGGAGGCGTACTTCGCCTGCGGCATGAGCCCCGTCCGCACCAAGGACGAGCTCCACGTCCACGTCAACACCGTCGCCCAGCGCCTGGAACGCGTCGGCCGCCTGCTCGGCGAGGACTGGCAGACACCCGCCCGCGTGCTGGAGATCCAACTCGCCCTGCGGCTGCACCGCCTGTCCTCGCCTGCACGGGGCTGATCGGGAGGGGGGAGAGAGAGGAGGGAAGGGGAGGAGGGGGAGGGGGGAGGGGCCCCCGGGGGAGTGAGAGCGGCGGAATCAGACAGCGCGGGCGGTGTCGGCGTCGCCCGCCGCAGGTTCACCGTCCTCCACGGCACCGGCACCGGCACCGGCACCGGCACCGGCACTGGCACCGGCACTGGCAGTGGCACCGTCGCCGACGGCATCGAAGGAGGCGTCGGCGCCTTCGGCAGCGGCGAGATCACGGTGTCGGGTCTCCTTGGCCACGCCCACGGCGATCAGCGTCAGCACCGACGCGGCGATGACGTACAGGGAGATCGGGGTGGAGCTGTCGTAGTCGGAGAGCAGCGCCGTGGCGATCAGCGGGGCGGGCGCGCCCGCGGCGACCGAGGCGAACTGGGCGCCGATGGACGCTCCCGAGTACCGCATCCGCGTCGCGAACATCTCGGAGAAGAAGGCGGCCTGCGGGGCGTACATGGCGCCGTGCAGGACGAGTCCCACGGTCACCGCGAGGATGAGGTTGCCGAAGCCTCCGGTGTCGATCAACGAGAAGAACGGGAACATCCACAGCCCGACACCGGCCGCGCCCAGCAGGTAGACCGGGCGGCGCCCGATCCGGTCCGAGAGGGCGCCCCAGGCGGGGATCACCGCGAAGTGCACGGCGGAGGCGATCAGTACGGCGTTGAGCGCGGTCTGCTTGGACACCCCGGCGGACGTGGTGGCGTAGACGAGGATGAAGGCGGTGATGACGTAGTAGCTGATGTTCTCCGCCATACGGGCGCCCATCGCGATCAGGACGTCACGCCAGTGGTGCCGGAGCACGGAGACGAGCGGCAGCTTCTCCGCCTGGGCCCCGGGGTCGTCCGCCCGTGCCGCCTTGCGGGCCTCGGCCTGTGCCAGGGCCTGACGGAACACGGGTGATTCGTCGACGGACAGACGGATCCAGAGACCGACCATGACGAGTACCCCGGACAGCAGGAACGGGATCCGCCAGCCCCAACTTCCGAAGGCGTCGTCGGACAGCAAGGCGGTCAGCAGCGACAGCACACCCGTGGCGAGCAGTTGCCCCGCCGGCGCGCCGGTCTGCGGCCAGGAGGCCCAGAAGCCCCGCCGCCGCGCGTCCCCGTGCTCCGACACCAGCAGCACGGCCCCGCCCCATTCACCGCCGAGCGCGAACCCCTGGACGAGCCGCAAGGTGGTGAGCAGTACCGGAGCCGCCGAGCCCACGCTCGCGTGCGTGGGGAGCAGCCCGATGGCGAACGTCGCCCCGCCCATCATGAGCAGGCTGATCACCAGCAGCTTCTTGCGTCCCAGCCGGTCGCCGTAGTGCCCGAACACCAGCGCGCCCAACGGCCGCGCCGCGAACCCGACCGCGTACGTCAGGAACGACAGCAGCGTCCCCACCAGCGGATCCGAGTCCGGGAAGAACAGCTTGTTGAACACCAGCGCGGCGGCGGACCCGTACAGGAAGAAGTCGTACCACTCGATGGTGGTCCCGATCAGGCTGGCGGCGACGATGCGGGGGAGGTTCGAAGGGGTGGGCGGAGCGGTCGCGGGGGAGGACATGGCACCACTTCCTGGCGTTCGGCGGGGACGATTACGTGTCGCGTGTCGCCACACCGTAGGAACGTGCAGGTCAGAGGCGTATGTGGTGGGACACCATAGTTCTGGGTGCGGGAGTGCGCGCGTACACCATGGAGGCGGCGGGGAGCCGTGCGGGCGGGATGGCGACAGCCCCGGCACGGCCGTTACTGATGTTGAACTCGTGGTGTCGTAGGGGCTGGCGGGTGGCAGTCTCCTGGGGTATCACCGGGGCATGCGGTATCCACAAGGGGGCGGGCTGACTGCCGAACGGCAGCAGTTCCGCGAGGGGTTACGGCTCCAGGCGGCCGAGCGGTTCGCCCGGGGCAAGGCGAGTTCGGTGATCGCCAAGGACCTGCGCGTCAGTGTCCGGTCGGTGCAGCGGTGGCGGCAGGCGTGGGCGGAAGACGGGCCGCACGCTCTGCGGTCGCAGGGCCGGCGTCTTTGCCGAGACTGAGCGAGAAGCAGTTCGCGCAACTGGAGGCGGAGCTGGCCAAGGGGCCGGCCGCGCACGGCTGGCAGGACCAGCGCTGGACCCTGAGCCGGATCAAGACCGTGATCGGCCGGCGCTTCCACCTGACCTACACCATCCAGGGCGTGCGCGAGCTGCTGGTGCGCAACGGCTGGTCCTGCCAGGTCCCCGCCCGCCGGGCCCTGGAACGCGACGAGGAAGCCGTGGCCGGGCGGGTGAAGGAGACCTGGCCCTGCGCGGAAGACTCGCGGCGGCCCGTGGAGCCTGGCTCGTCTTCGAGGACGAACCGGCTTCTCCATGACGCCGCCGCAGGCGAAGACCTGGTCACAGCGCGGTCGAACCCCGGTGGTGCGGGTCCGCGGCCGCTCCCGCGGACGCATCTCCATCGCAGCGCAGACCTGCTACAAACCCGGTCACCGCTCGAGGCTGATCTATCGGCCCCGCCGCGACGACGGCAACCGCGACGGACGCAAGAGTTTCTCCTGGCGCGACTACCGCGGCCTGCTGATCGCAGCACACCGGCAGCTCGGCGGCCCGATCGTCCTGGTCTGGACAATCTCAACGTCCACAAGGCCGCTGACCTGCGGGAATGGGCGGCAGCCCAGGACTGGCCGGCCATCTACTACCTGCCGCCCTACGCACCCGACCTCAACCCCGTCGAAGGCATCTGGTCACTGCTGCGGCGCGGCTGGCTTTCCAACGTCGCCTTCAGCACCCCCGAACACCTCGTCCAGACCGTCCGACGCGGTCTCCGCCACATCCAGTACCGCAGCCACCTCATAGACGGCTGCCTCACTGAACTCACGGTTCGTTACGAGGTAACCGTTCTCGTCGAGGCCATCAACGAGCGGCCGTAACCAGCGTATTCGAGATAATCCTAGACCGTTGCCTTCCGCATCCCAGTCAGAAAGCCCCTGACCGCGGCCAGTTCCCGCTCGTCGTATTCCCGCAGCAGGTCCACCGCCCGATCGATGAGCGGTCCGAAGTGGGACCAGCCGAGGGCGACCGCCCGCTCGTCCACTTCGATGGTGACCTTGCGGCGGTCGCGCGCATCGCGCACCCGCCGCACATGCCCGGCCCGTTCCAGGCGGTCGACCAGTGCTGTGGTTCCTGCCGAGTTGAGCCCGAGAGCGGTGCCCAGGCGGCCTGCTGTGGTCTCCTCGCCGGCGCGGGCGGCGTCCATCAGGGCGATCAGCGCAC
Source organism: Streptomyces sp. SAT1 (assembly GCF_001654495.1). Classification (GTDB taxonomy): domain Bacteria; phylum Actinomycetota; class Actinomycetes; order Streptomycetales; family Streptomycetaceae; genus Streptomyces; species Streptomyces andamanensis. The sequence goes on along the minus strand of NZ_CP015849.1, from coordinate 781,895 downwards.
GCACGTCGGTGGGGTGCATGCCGTTGCGCTGTGCGAACCGGGTGCTGTGCCTGGCCAGGTCGACGGCCACCGCGCGCAGCAGATGGACGATCTCCATCTCGGGCCCCGGCTCGGCGCGTTCGACGAGTTCCTCACCCTCCTGATCGGGCACGGACCACCTCCACGTATCATCTCGCCCAACAAGTATCTTGCTGAGCGAGATAATAGAGGAGTCGCCGTTCATGAACGCTCGCGATACGTACGACGCCGACAACTTCCTCATGGCCTACGACAAGGTCATGAGCAAGTGGCCTGCCGCTCGCGAGACGGCGACCGTTCCCACGCCCTTCGGCACGACACACGTCAACGTATGCGGCCCGGCCGACAGGCCCTCGCTCGTCCTCCTGCCCGGCGGAGGGGGCGCAACCTCCGCGTCCTGGTACGCGCAGGCCGCCGAACTGTCCCGCACCCACCGGGTGTTCGCCGTCGACTTGATCGGCGCCCCCGGACGTAGCACTCCCGACGGCGACCGCCGCCCCCGTACGGTCGCCGACCTGTCGGCCTGGCTGGACGCGCTCCTCGACGCCCTCGGAGTGGCCGAGACCGACCTGGGCGGACACTCGTACGGCGCCTGGATCGCGCTGCATCACGCCATGCGCGCGCCCGACCGGATACGCCGCCTGGCCCTTCTGGACCCGACCCAGTGCTTCGCCGGGTTCAGCCCGGCCTACCTGATGCACGCACTGCCCATGCTGCTGCGGAACACGCCCCGCCGGGTCCGCGCCTTCCTGGAGTGGGAGACCAAAGGCTCCGCCCTCGATCCCGACTCGCTCGCCCTCCAAGAGGCAGCCGCCGGTTTCCCCTCTCTCCGACCCGTAACCGGGCCGCGCCCGGCACCGGACGCCCTGCGTGGCCTGGACCTGCCGATCCTGTTGCTCCTCGCCGGAAGCAGCAGAACCCATGGCCCCTCCAAGGTGGCCGCCCGCGCCGAGGCGCTGCTGCCACGCGTCGCAACGACCGTGCTCCCGGATGTGTCCCATCACGCGCTTCCGCACGCCATCCCGCCCTGGGCGAACCGTAGCCTCGCCGGCTTCCTGGAACGGTGCGGTGCCTGAGTCTCAGCCCGCCCCGGGCACCGCACCCTGAATATCAACCCTCGTTCAGCTCCGCTGATAGAACTTCCGATACACGGCCTGAACTTGTCGTTTAACGGTTACGTGATCATCAATCCCATGCGCTGAAGAGCACTCCGCCCAACGTGGTGATGTCGTAGAAGCGAACCTGACGCCACTCGCCCTGGGGAAAAACTGAGGTGTCCACGTCGGAGAGAGGCGTGGCGAGCTGCTCGCTGCTCAGAACCACGAAACCCGTCTCCGTTCAACCGTGGGTGCAGCCGGTCCCACGCCTGCGCGCCCGCCTTCTCGTAGAGCCGGGTGTCCGGGTGTCCGTGAACGTCACGGCCTGCTCGGTGCCCCAGGTTGCGAGGACCTGCTCAACGGTCTGCCCGGGGAGATCCTCGGCCGGCTCCGTTCAGACCGGGTGACGCGGCGTCCGACACCCTGGCGATGCGCGGGGCATCGTATCCGGCGTCCAGCACGACCAGGACCTCCGGGTCACCCGGCCGCCACTGGCCGGCGGCGACCAGTCGCTCGACGACCTCGCGGATCTGGGCCGTGGTCACCGCGGCGACATCGGCGCCGGGCTTCAGGCGGAACGCGTCCAGCACCGCCGTCCAGGACGTACGGCCTGTCTCCAGCGCGGCCACCACCGAGTACGGCCGGCCGGGCACCATCTGATGCCTGCCCTCACCTCGCCCGAACGTGTGGCAGAAGGACCGGTCAGCACACGTGTTGGCGTCCGGCCGCAGCCACGGCGAGACATCCACCGCCAGCACGAGCCGACCGTCTGCCGCCCTCGGCAACGGCATCCCAGCCAGGGCACGACGCAGCCGTGCGACGTCGATCCGGCCCTGGTTGAGTCCTCCGTACAGAGCCCCGTGTCCACGGCGGTGCTCGGGAGCAAGCGCGAGATCAACCAGCGTACGGACCGGCCCGTCCGTACACAGCAGCGCGTCGCGCAACTCGAACAACGTGTCGCCCCGCGCGGTCAGGCTCGCGTACAGCTCCGACCGGAAGTGGGACACTTCCGCGAACGCATCCCGCAGGACACCCTGATGCACCAGACTCACGACCACGGCCTTCGCGTTGATCCACTCTGTGACGGGGCACAGGATCAGACGAAGGCCGCCGCCTACGTGTCCGCTGAAGTGCGAAGACGCTGATCAAGTTCGAGTCGCGTTCGACATCAGTCGTTAAACGACAAGTTCAGGGACTGTTGTGAAAGTGGTCTTGGAGTCACGTCCATGGAATTGCGGGGCGGCCATGGACGTTGATCACGGCATGACTCAAGGACCGGCACCTCGTCCACTGTCCGACGAAGCCCTCTCCAGCCTGCTTGGCAAGGAGCAGTTCGGCACACTCGCCACTGTCAAGCGCAGTGGTCACCCCCACCTGACCACCATGCTGTACAGCTGGGATCCCGAAGCCCGCATGGTGCGGTTCTCGACGACGGCCGACCGGGTCAAGGTCGGGCATCTGCGGCGTAACCCACGTGCGGCGCTTCATGTGCAAGGTGGCGACGTGTGGTCGTTTGCTGTTGCCGAAGGCGAGGCCGAGGTCTCCGAGAGCACGACCGTTCCCGGCGACGCCGTCGGGCGGGAACTCCTTGAGATGATCCCGCAAGCGGCGAAGCCGGAGGATGAAGGTGCGTTCCTGGAGCAGTTGGTTGCCGAGCGCCGGGTGGTCATCCGGTTGAAGGTAGACCGCCTGTACGGCACGGCGCTCGACATCGACGGCTAGGACATATCGGGTCCGTGCTGGTCACAGCCACTCGTTGAGGACTGCGACCAGCACGGTCGCCTCGTGGCGGACCGCGAGCTCGTCATACCTCGTGGCTACAGCCCGGTGGCGGTCGGGTAGCCGGGTCACGTCGCCGTGACCCGGCCCCCTCAGAACCGGACGTGCCTGTTTCCAAGCATCACGGCTCAAGCAAGCCCGAAGGCTTCACAGGTTCTGCTCATTTCCGGTCGCTGTCGCCTGCGTGATGCTGGCGATGGCATTCCGAGTGGACGAGCCGAAGATTCTTGCTCTCATCAGAGCCGCCATGCCGCCGGTAGGTGAAGTGGTGTTTATGCAACCGCTTCTTCATCGCGTCGAACCAGTCAATCCACTCGCGTGGGCTGTCAGGCTCATATTCCGCGCCGGCGATGAGCGCTTGACCGCACAGTGGGCAGATGCCCTTCTGGCGGGCTGCCAGAGTTCGCGTCCGCCTGAGCCTGAAGTTGAGTGACGATCCTGGCCCAGGTGCCATCGCGCTGCCAGCGCCGGGTCATACCGTAAACCCGACCCCACAACTGCCCCGAACTTGATGCCCTCACCAGCCACGTCCGGTCCTTCGCCCAGATGCTCACCGACCGCCAAGGCCAACGACCTCCCGAATGGCTCGGCGCCGTCCGCCAGGACGACCTGCCCAGCCTCCACACCCTCGTCGCAGGCATCGACCGCGACCGCGACACCGTGATCGCCGGCCCCACCCCTGCCCTGGAACTCAGGCGTGGTCGAAGGACACGTCAACCGGATCGTTATCTGTTATCTGTTTTGTCAAGGTCTTCGGCGGTGCCAGCAGCCGCCGGCCCGCAGTTGTGGGGCAGATGGGCGACGACCAAGGCGACGGCGTCGTCAGGGGTGTCGGCTTCTCCGATGTCCGCCGGTCCGTGAGGTGACCGGGTGTGCCACCAGGTCACTCGGTAACTTCCGTTCGCGGGAGTGATCACCGGGATGTCGTGGGTGTGAGGGAATCCGGTGCAGCGGCTGAAGTTCAGCGTCCGATGGCTGTGGAAGGGGAACAGGGCTCGCAGCTGCGGCTGGGTGTATGCAGCCTCGATGAGTTCATGGTCCACGTGCCGTGCTGTGGTGTGCCGATAGCTCGCCCATTGGGCCTCGACTGCGTCACCACGCTCGTGGGCCTCGGCGAGCGGACTGTAGTCGACGAACGGGCACGCGGGCTTCAGGCGTGCCAAGGTGGCGCCGGACTGCCACGCGCCGATGGCCGACACGACGGCGTCCAGGCTGGTTGTCGTGCCCTTGGCCATCATGACGCCGCGTTCCCAGAAGTTCACGATGAAGGCGCGCTCTGCGATGCCGAGGAGAACGCTTGTCGTCCGCCTGTCGCTGTCTACGCGGGCTCCGGACCGCCACCAGCCTGGCGCGCGTTCCGGGAGCACGTCCAGCCCGTGTCCAGCTTGGTGAACGGCCGTCTGCAGGATGCTCTGGAGCGTTTCGCTCCGACCGAGTTCGGGATAGATGCCGGCCAAGTCATCCGTGTCGGGGCCAGGCGTCACGATTTCTCCTTTCGCCGATGCACTCCGGGTGCGGTCGGCCCTTGTGCACTTCCCAACGGCGCGCTGCGTCGGACTTCGACGCAAGGAAGCAACGCGGCGTTTGGGGGTATTCCGATCTGGCGGGGCGTCGGGCAGGCCGGAGTGGGGACATCGGTCAGGCGCGCGAGGAGCTTGTCCAAGGCGGTCCGGCCGTCATCGTCGGCCAGGCGTTCGTCGTCGGTCAGCGGGATGGCGACGAGCATGCGCTGGAGATTGCCTTTGGCCTCAAGGATCTGACTCTTGGTGGAGCCCTTCGGGGTGGAGAAGTCGCACTTGGCGCACGTCATGCGGTGCTGGCACTGCTCGAAGAAGGTGCAGGTGCAGGTGCAGCAGTCGTGGCCGAGGTCGTAGTGCTGCCCAGGCTCACCGGCTGCGGCGGTGCCGGAAACGACCGCGTAGCGGTCGACTAGGACCTCGATCGTGCGGACGTTCCGCTCGAAGTAGCCCGCCTCGGAATACGCTTTGGACAGGGTGTTCGAGGTGATCTTCGCGTAGTACTGGTCGGCTGATCCGGGCGGGCGGCCTGGCAGGCATCGACGGCCTGGCCGAGGATCGGGTCGACCGGCTTGGTGAAGGCGGTGCCGGTCTCGTGGGGCGGGACGTCGAGGAGACAGACAGTGTCGCGGGCCAGGACCTACGTGACGAAGCGCCACTAGGAACATGAGCCTGTCGTCGTTCGCCGTCGGACCACACCGAAGACTTCAGTGCCCGAGCCTCTGACGTGAGCACTGAGATCTTCCGTGCGCTATTGCAGATAGTGCACATTTCCCGGGATCATGCCCACGCTCACGGACACGGACAGCCGCTCGGCGGCCCGCCCGAAATGCAACTCCTCCGCCAGCACCAAGTAGGTCTCGATGTCCCGCAGTTCCACCGCCGACGCCCCCCGTCGTCATCCCTCCGTGCCGAGCCGGGAGCAGCCCCGTCCCCACCGGGCACCGCACGTCGCGATCGGCGACGCGCACCGTACACGGGCCCGCCCACAGCGGTGGCCTGCGGGCCGAAGGCCGAAGGCCGAAGGCCGGGGAGGCGGATGTGGCTTGCTGGAGGGTTCTCGCCCGTCGGGACGCGCTCTAGACTTCGACCGCTCCGCAATCCGGCGATCTTCTGGAGGGTGTGCAGGATGGGCCGAACTCTCATGACCGCGTTGGCGGCAGCAGCGCTGGTCGTGTCCGGGGGCGGTGTCGCCTCTGCTTCCGATGCCCCGCCGCGGACCACGCACGGTCCTTGCCAGTACACCCAGACGCCGGACGACCCGGCGGCGCGGCCGGTTCCCCTGCCGCCCGATCCGCGGCGCACCCCGAGTCACGGCACGGTCGAGACGGCTGTCCGGACCACTCAGGGCCCGCTCCCGCTGCGGCTGGACCGGGCGAAGGCGCCGTGCACGGTGCAGAGCTTCGTGCACCTGGCGCGGCACCGGTTCTTCGACCGTACGGTGTGCCATCGGCTGACGGCGTATCCGACGCTGAAGGTCCTGCAGTGCGGCGACCCGACCGGCACCGGTGAGGGCGGGCCGGGGTACAAGTACAAGGACGAGCTGCCGGTGGACCTGCCGCAGGCGCCGAGCGATCCGACCGGCGTCCGCCGCCTCTACGGGCGCGGCTTGCTGGCGATGGCCAACGCCGGTCCGAGCACGAACGGTTCGCAGTTCTTCGTCGTCTACGGCGACTCCGTGCTGCGACCGGACTACACGGTGTTCGGCACGGTCGGTGCCGCCGGTCTGAAGACGCTCGACAAGATCGCTGCCGGCGGCATCGAACCGACGGCGGAGGACCCGGTGCCCGTCGACGGCACACCTGTGCTGCGGAGCGAGCTGCTCCGCGTCCGGCCGTCCTGCCGGCCCAGGTAGGGCCGTGCCCGGTCCCGTCCGGCAGCGAATGGAAAACCCGCTCACCGTCTCAGCACGAACGTCCCGTCGCCCCCGTCCTCCAAGGACAGGGGCGACGGCGGCGTACGCACGGCCGTCAGGCCAGCTGCTCGGCCGTGCGCGGAGCCACCTCCCTCGCCTCGCCGACGATCCGCCGCACCAGGTCTCCCGCCGACGCGAGGTCGCTGGCCCCGTCCTCGTTGACGGAGTCGCGGGCCACCCGGGCCGTGTTGCGCAGCTCGCGGAGAATGAGACGGGTGTCGAGTTCGAAGGCGTCGATGATGCGCTGTTCGACCGAGTCGGCGACGGGCGCCGGTAGTCGTCGTAGGGCGGTGGTGTGATCGTCGGCGGGAAGGGCGGGAAGGGCGAGTTGTGCCGGGAGAGGGAGCAGGCCGCGAGGAGTTCGGGAAGCGGCTCGTGGAACTCCTCCGGGACGGGGCGCGTCTTTTCTGTTGTAGATCATGGTCTAGGAGAGGACGCAAGGTGAGTGACCGCGAGCGAGGCCAGGACACCGAGCACGCGGCCGGGGGAGACGCCCCCTGGTGGGCCGGGATCGGGCCGGTCGGCGGTGCGGTCCTCGCCGTGTGCGGGGCGGGGCTGCTGCTGTGGCTGGTGCTGCGCGGAGCCGACGCTGACGACGACTGGTCCCACTACTACGGGGCCGGCAAGATCCTGGCCATCGGTTGTGTGGTCGCGGGGACGACGCTCCTGGCCCGCCGCCGAGGCTGAGGAGCGTTCAGCGGGAGGGGCGGGCGCGCCCGCGATTCCTGCGCGCTCGCCGACCTGACGGCCCGCGACGTCACCGTTGCCGGAGGGCCCCCTCCGTGCGCCGTCCACCGGCCAGCGCGTTCAACTCCGTGATCTGGGCCGGGTCCAGCCGTACCGCCGCCGCCGCGATGTTCTCCTCCAGATGGCTCAGGGACGCCGTGCCGGGAATCGGCACCATGTTCTCGGCCCGAGCGAGCAGCCAGGCGAGCGCGGTCTGAGCCGGTGTGGCGCCGATCCGCGCGGCGAAGCCGCCGAGCGGGCTGTCCGGCCGGGCCAGGGCGCCGATGTCGAGCGGGAACCAGGCGATGAACGGGAGCCCCTCGCGCGCGCAGTGTTCGAGCACGTCCTCGTGCTTGCGTTCCGTGATGCTGTACTGGTTCTGGACGGAGGCGATCTCGACGATCTCCCGGGCGGCGGTGATCTGGTCCACCGTCACCTCGTTGAGCCCGATCGCGCCGATCTTCCCCTCCTCCTTCAGCTTCTTCAGCTCACCGATCTGGTCCTCGAACGGCACCATGGGGTCGACCTGGTGCAACTGGTAGAGGTCGATGTGGTCGACGCCCAGCCGGCGCATGCTCAGCACACACTCCTGCCGCAGGTACTCCGGACGCCCGAGGACCGCGTAGGAACCCGGACCCGACTGCGTCTGACCGCCCTTGGTCGTGATCAGCACGTGCTCCGGAAAGGGGTGCAGCGCCTCGCGGATGATCTCCTCGCTGATGTGCGGCCCGTAGACGCTGGCGGTGTCGATGAAGTCGACGCCCAGCTCGACCGCGCGCCGCAGGAGCCGCACCGAGGCGTCACGGCTGGCCGGCTCCCCCCAGACCCCGGGCCCGACCAGGCGCATGGCCCCGAAACCGAGCCTGTGGACGGTCTTTCCGGCGATCTCGATGGTCCCGGACGCGTGGTTGACGCGGTTCCCGAGAGGCTGGTCATCGGCCATGTGCACTCCTTGTCGAGCCCTGCGAATGGCGTGTGAACACTGTACTGACGGCGTGCGGGGGAGGTGTACGAGCGCGGAACCGACGCTCCGGCGCAAGTGGCGCTGTGGCGACAGGAATTGGGGAGGTGACAGGAATTGAGGGCGGGAGTGTCAGCCGCCCGAGAGCGACGCGGACCTGACCGCAGCCGCTGCCCGCTTGCGCCGCCCGCGCAGCAGGACGACGACGAGTGCGAAGACCTGGAGCAGCGGGTCCAGGCCCGGCAGGTCGGCGGTCACCTCGGTGTGGAGGTGCCCGGTGCGGCGGATCGTGCCGACGGGCTCACCGTCGCCGTCGAGCATGGTGTGCTCCCGGCCCGCCGCCGCGGTCTGCCGGAACCGGACGACCCGCCCGGAGGACGTGAGGTTCCAGTTGCGGCGCACCCGGTCCGTGGTCGCGAGGGCGGTCCCGTCGGCGTCGAGCAGTTCGTGGACACCGCTGAAACGGTGAACGCGGACGAGGTAGTCGGTCCCGCGCAGAGTGAACCGCGCGCCGATGCGGCCTCCGCGCAACGAGAACGTCGTCAGCGCCCGGCCGTCCTCGGTGAGCTCGTACTGCTGGGCCGGGACGTGGATCCTCTTCGCGTGCAACATGTCTCCACTGCACCACCGGGCCGCCGGTCGCACCCATGCCATCTGTCATGCATGAGCGGGTGACAACCCGGACGGGTGCGCCGGACATGGGCGGTGCACGCTTTCCGCATGACGCACACAGCACTCACCGGGCCGCCGCTCCGGCGCCCCCGCGGCAGCCGGGCGTAGCATGCTCGACGTGGGCGCACGCGATCCGGACGAGTTCTCCGCCGACCGGTGGCCCGACTGGAGTTTCTGGAAGGACCAGCCCGACAGCCCCGAGGCGTACGGCCGGGGCCGGGGCAGGAACCGGGGACGCGTGGTCGTCGCCGCGGCGACGACGCTGGCTTCCCTCACCCTGATCGCTCGGGCCGTGGACATCGCGCACGGCACCGGTCCTGCGCTGCTCACCCGGCTCGCGATCGGCTTCGTCGCCTGCTACGCCCTCGGCTGTCTGCCGGCGTCCTGGTACGGGCCGATGGCGCTGCGGCGCGGGCGTGTCGTCATCGTGGCCGTGATGTTCCTGCTCGGGGCGGCGCCGGCCGTGCTCCTCGCGTCGCCGTACTACCTGACCGACCTGACCTACGCCCTCGCGATCGGGCTCATGCTCCTGCCGCTGCGCCACGCCCTGCTCCTCGGCCTCGGCACGGTGCTGGGGCAGGTCCTCTGGATGCGGCTCGCGCAGGGCGAGGTGGCCTGGGCGCAGGTGGCCATCCTCGTCGGCGTGACCGCGGCACTCGGCACCGTCTTCGCGCTCAACTTCACGATCGGCCATCTGCGGGCCGCGCGCGAGCAGGTCAGGCGGCTGGCCGTGAACGAGGAGCGGGAACGGGTCGCCCGGGACATGCATGACGTCCTCGGTCACAGCCTCTCCACGATGACCGTCAAACTGGGGCTGACCCGGCGCATCCTGGAGTCCACCGGAGACGTGGCCCTCGCCGTCGGCCAGGTCACCGAGCTGGAGACCATGGCGCGCACGGCGCTGTCCGACGTGCGCGCCACCATCTCCGGCTACCGCACCCTGTCGCTGGACAGCGAGCTCGCAGGTGCCCGCCTGGCCCTGCGGGCCGCCGGAGTACGGGCCGATCTGCCCGCCGCGACCGATGCCGTGCGCCCCGAGCTGCGCGAGGTGTTCGGCTACGTCGTGCGGGAGGCGGTGACCAACGTGCTGCGGCACTCCGACGCCGAACTGTGCACGGTCCGCGTGGGACCCGACTGGGTCGAGGTCACCGACAACGGCAGCCCGGCCGGCGATGCGGCCGCCGGGAACGGACTCACCGGACTGACCGAACGCATGGCCGCCGTGTCGGGCACCCTCGGACACGGGCCCGCCCCCGGCGGCGGGTTCCGGGTCGTCGCCCGCGGGCCGGGCCCGGCGACCCCTCCCGCGCCTCCGCAGTCTCCGCGATCTCCGCAGCCCCTGCGGCCTCCGCAGCCTTCAGAGAAGACCGAGCGGCCAGGAACCGAGCCGACGGGAACCGACCCGACGGGAACCGACCCGACGGGAAACGAGCCGACGGGAAACGACCCGACAGGAACCGACCCGACAGGAAACGAGCCGACATGATCCGCGTCCTGCTGGCCGACGACCAGGCACTCGTACGCGGTGCCCTCGCGGCTGTGCTCCGGCTCGAACCCGACATCGACGTGGTCGCCGAGATCGGCACCGGCACCGAGGTGCTGGCCGCCGCGCAGCGGACCGCGCCCGACATCGCGCTGCTCGACGTGCAGATGCCCGGCCGGGACGGCCTGACCGTCGCCGCCGACCTCCAGCGGGCGCTGCCCGGCTGCCGCACCATCATCTGCACGACCTTCAGCCGCCCCGGCTACCTCGCGCGGGCGATGTCCGCGGGCGCGGCCGGATACGTCGTCAAGGACTCCCCGCCCGAACAACTGGTCGACGCGATCCGCCGGGTCCACGCCGGACTGCGCTTCGTGGATCCGGCCCTCGCCGCGGAAGCGCTGGCCGGTGGCGCGAGCCCGCTGACCGGACGCGAGGCGGACGTGCTGCGCGCCGCCGCCGAGGGCGGCACCGTGGCCGACATCGCCAGGGCGCTCCGGCTGTCCCAGGGCACCGTGCGCAACCACCTGTCGTCGGCGATCGGCAAGACACAGGCCCGCACCCGCGCCGAGGCGGCCCGGCTCGCGGAGGAGAGCGGCTGGCTCTGACCGCCGCCCGCGTGGAGTGACGCGCAGGGATTCTGCCCGGTGGCGCCGTGTGCACGGCCGTCCCTGACCTACGATGTTCAAACGTCTGATGTTTGTATACGATGCCCTCATGAAACGCATCAGCGCACCGCGGCGGACGGCCAGCCTCTCCGCTCAGCTCGTGGACAGCCTCCGCTCGCACATCGAGTCCGGCGGCTGGCCGGTGGGGACGCGGATCCCGCCGGAGCAGGCCCTCATCGAGGAGCTCGGGGTCGGACGCAGCACGCTGCGGGAGGCGATCGGTGCACTGGTGCACCTGGGCCTGCTGGAGCCGCGGGCCGGGGACGGCACCTATGTCCGCTCCTCCAGCGAACTCCAGTCGGTCATGGTGCGGCGGGCGAGTTCCGCGCAGCGGGACAACGTACTGGAGCTGCGCACCGTCCTGGAGGAGTACGCCTCGGGGACCGCGGCCCTGCGCCGCAGCGAGAGCCAGTTGCGGCAGTTGCGGGAGCTGCTGGCCGACGCCGACGCGGCCTGCGCCGGAGAGGACACCCCCGCGGCCACGAGCGTCGACGCGCTCTTCCACCGGGCCGTCGTCCGGGCGAGCGGGAACGACCTGCTGATCGAGGTGTACGACTACCTCGGCACGGCGCTCACCTCGTCCCTGGGGGGTCTGCCCTGGGACGCCGCGCACGCCGAGGAGCACGCCCGTCTGCACCGGCGGCTCGTCGACGCGATCGAGGCCCAAGACCAGGGCGGCGCCCGCGACGCGGCGGCCGCGATCGTCCGGCTCACCCATGACCACGAGACCAGCACGACACGAGCAGCGGAGGACCAGTGAGCACGCGGCCGGCATCGATGTCCCGTCAGCATCCCGCCCCTGGATCGTCCGCCCCTGGATCGTCCGCCTCCGGATCGTCCGCCTCCGGACCGTCGGCCTCCGGTCCCGCCCGGCCCGCCGTGTCGGTCGGGCTTCTCGTCGCCATCTGTCTCGTGGCGGCGAACCTGCGCACCACCCTCACCGGCGTCGGCGCGCTGCTGCCGGAGATCGAGCACGGCAGCGGCCTGACGGCGAGCTGGGGCGGCCTGCTGAGCACCCTCCCGCTGCTGACGTTCGCCGCCACGTCGCCCCTGGTCGCCCGCGCGTCCCACCGGTTCGGCAGCGCGCGCCTGCTGGTGGCGGCGCTCGGTGTGCTGGCCGTCGGGACGGTGGTCCGCTCCCTTCCCTCCGTCGTCTGCCTGTTCGCCGGAACGGTGATCCTCTCCGCGGCCATCGCGTTCGGCAACGTACTGCTGCCCGCTCTGATCAGGCGGAGCGTGCCCGCGCACCGTATCCAGGGCGTCAGCGCGCTCTATGTGACCGTCATGGGCCTCATGGCCGCGGTGTCCTCCGGTGTCTCCGCGCCGCTGGCCCACAGCGTGCCGGGGTCCTGGCGCACCGCGCTGGCCTGGGGCGTCGCCTTCACCGTCGCGGCGTTCCTCGCCTGGCTGCCCCGGATCCGGGGTGACAAGCCGCAGGAGTCCGGCGGCGCGGCCCACAGCCCGGTGCCCTGGCGGTCGCGGCTGGCCTGGCAGGTCACCTTCTTCATGGGCCTGCAGTCCCTGGCCTTCTACACTGCCGTCGCCTGGCTGCCCAGCATCCTGATCGACCGCGGCATGAGCAGCACCACGGCCGGATGGATGCTCTTCTCCTACCAGGTGGTGTCCCTGGCGGCCAGCAGCCTCCTGCCCCTGCTCACCCGCGGCCGCCACGACCAGCGCTGGACCGCGGCCGGGGCCTCGGTCCTCGTGGCGGGCGGCTTCACCGTACTGGCCGCCGCCCCCGCGCTGTCCGTCCTGGCGTGCACCCTGCTCGGACTCGGCGGCGGAGCGTGCCTCGTCCTCGCGCTGACCTTCCAGAGCCAGCGCGCCGGCAGCTCCGGCGAGGCCGCCGCGCTGGCGGGCATGGCACAGTCCATCGGCTACCTCGTGGCGGCGGCCGGGCCCCTTCTCCTCGGCATCCTGCACGACACCACGCACAGCTGGACGCTTCCGCTCGTCGTCCTGGCCGTCCTCGGCGTCGCCACGGCGGTCGCCGGACACGGTGCGGGACAGGACCGGCACCTGCATCAGCCCTCCCACTGAGACGGCCGGTCCGCGCCGGAGGGGAGGCGGACCGGTCCGCTCGGCGGGCCCCGGCCCGTACCATCCGGTGCGGACCTCGCTCTGGACCTTTGACGGGGAGCCGTCGATAGTGGACCGGATGCCGTCAGGGGCGGAGGGAGGCACGCGATGGCGAGCGGTTCGCCCTCGGTTCCCGCCGGTCGGCCGACGGACAGCGACCGTACGGGTTACCCGCCGGTCCCCGTGCCGGCCGGTCCGCCCGTGCTCGCGTACCCGGTCGCTCCCGGGGACCGGCCGATCGACCGTGAGCTGCGGCGGCTCCTGCGGGACGGCACGTTCGCCCAGGTGCTCGACTACGCGCTCAACCACCGCGGTCTGAGTCTGGAACGGGTGCAGCACCACCTCGCCGCGCAGGGCGTCCGGGTCAGCCGCGCCGCGCTCAGCTACTGGCGGCACGGCCGCAGCCGTCCCGAGCGCGCCGAGTCGCTGCGCGCCGTCCGCGGGCTGGAGGCGGTACTCGGCCTGCCCGCCGCTTCGCTGGTGTCGCGGCTCGGTCCGCCCCGGCCGCGCGGACGGTGCCGCAAGGCCGAACCGGACGCGATCGACCGGCGCCGGCTGTGGCCCGCCCACCGGCCGCTGCTCGCCGCGATGGGCGCGCTGCCCGACGACCGGATCAGGAAGCTCGATGTGCACGAGCACGTGCTGGTGGGGGAGGACCACCGGCTGTCGAGCCTGCGCACCCGGATGGTGTTCGAGGCGTCGGCCGACCGCGTCGACCGCTGTGTGGTCCTGCTCTGGGCCGAGGACTCGGCCGCCGCCGTCCCGTCCGACGTCAAGTACTGCCGGGTGGGCCGGATACGGGCCGACGACGCGACCGGCGCCACGGTGTGCGAACTGCTCCTGGAACAGCGCCTCGCCGCCGGTGAGCGGAGCGTCGTGGAGTTCACCTCGCACTTTCCTCCCGGACCCGAACTCACCTTCTACCACCACCGGTTCACCCGGCCGATCCGGCAGTACGTCCTGCAGACCGAGTTCTCCGGACGGCTCCCGGTGAGCTGCGTGCCGTTCCGGCAGGCCGGTGTGCACGCGCCCCGGCACATCGGCGCCCCGCTGTGGATCGGGCCGTCGGGCACCGCGCACCTGGTGATCACCGACAGCGGCCCCGGCATCGTCGGCATGTCCTGGGAATGGGACTGACCGGCGGTTCGGCGAACCACCGGTCAGCCCCTCACGCCACGAGGAGGTCAGGGCAGCCCCCGGTACCCCTCAGTAGACGAACCAGCTGAACCCCGCCTTCCCGCTCCGGCCGCCGCTGTCGGTGGCCGTCACCGTCACGTCGAAGATCTTCGACGCCTGCGACGCGGTGCCGCTGACCACACCGGTCCGGCTGTCGACCGAGAGCCCCGGCGGCAGACCCGTCGCCGACCAGGTGTACGTCCCGCTCCCGCCGCTCGCGCGCAGTTGCAGACCGACCGGAGTTCCGTGCTGGGTGAACTGGAAGCCGGGGTCCTGCACCGTGACCGCTGTCGGTGTTCCGCCCTGGACCGTCAGCGTGAACGCGGCGTCATGGCCGGCCGTCGCGTTCTTGCCGCTGACCGTCAGCTTGTACGTCCCCGCGGGCGTCGACGCGCTCGTGGCGACCGTCAGCGTGGACGAGCCGCCCGCGCTCACCGACGACGGATCGAAGCTCGCGGTCGCGCCCGAGGGCAGGCCGCTCACCGACAGTGCGATGTCACCCGCGGGCGGGGTGCTGCCCGGCAGATGGGCCTTGATCTCGTCGGCGTACGTCGTCACGCGCGTGTACACGCCGTATGTGTCGCAGTTGTTGGACATCCAGGAGAAGAACCCGACGATCTGGTTGCCTTCAAGGAACGGGCTTCCGCTGTCGCCGACGCACACCCCCGCGTGGCCGTCCGCGTAGCCGGTGCACAGCATCGACCCGTCGCCCTTCCAGTTCGACGACAGTACCGGCTGCTGCGCGCACGCCGAGTCCGCGGCCACCGGCAGGTCGACCGTGCGGAGCACGTCGGAGTACGTGGTGGCGCCGGTCCTGCCCCAGCCGATGCCCTTGCCCATCGTGCCGGGGGCGTTGACCGAGGTGTCCGTCGCGATCGTCGGGTAGACCATGCCGGACGGCACCGGGACGTCCTGCGCCAGGGTGAAGACGGCGACGTCGTGGCCGGTCTGCCAGCCCTGGTAGTCCGGGTCGGTCCACACGCTCTTGATGTCGGCGCGGAACCCGGTGTCGTTCAGGTCGGTCGCCCCGTACACGAACCACTTGTCACCGGAGTTCTCCAGCCAGCAGTGCGCCGCGCCGACGACCGTGTGCGGACCGGTGAGCGCCATGCTGCACGACTGCTGCCCGGGGAAGGAACTGCCGTTCCTGCGCATCGAGATCATGAACGGGTACTTGTCGACCGTGGTCGGGCTGCCGCCCACGACCGCCGGGCCGACGCCGTGGGTCGCCGTGGTGCCGTCGCTCGTTCCGGCCGCCGGGTGACGGACCCCCTGCGGCGCGGCCGCGGTGCTCACGGTCGCGGTCGCCGACTGCCCGGCGGTCACCGTCGCCGAACCCGGGTTCACGCCGATGGAGAAGTCGTCCTGCCCGGAGCCGTTGACGGTCAGCGACACCGGGGTGCCGTGGGTCGTGTCGGCGCTCTTGCCGGTCACGGTGACGTCGCTCCGTCCCGGCGACGCCGAGGACGCCGCGGTCAGCGTCAGGGTGGAGGAGCCGCCCGCCGTCACCGACGCCGGGTCGAAGCCGGCGGTCACACCCGCGGGCAGCCCGGACGCCGACAGCGCCACGGTCCGCGCGCTGCCCTTGACGACCTCGGTGCTGATCGTGGTGGTCACCGACTTGCCCGGGTCGACGCTCACCGACTGCGGACCGGCGCTGATCGAGAAGTCGTCGGCCGCGGGCGGGGTCGCGCCGTCGATCAGCGGGTCGGCGAGGTTGTCGCCCTGCATCGAGCCCCAGCCGGTGCACAGGTCGTAGCCGGTGCCCGCCTGGTACGTGCCGTTGTCGCCCGTGGTGACGTCGTGGAACGCCGAGCCGTACCGGGACGACTGTGCGACGGCGTAGATCGTCGGGTTCATCGCGCCGAGGTTGCCCTTGCCCGCGGCCCCGGCCTTCTGGTTCACCATGGCGATGTAGCCGGCCCACAGCGGCGCCGAGGCGCTGGTCCCGCCGACGTCCTGCCAGCCGCCGTTCATGTAGACCGACACGGCGCCGGCGCCGTAGTCCGCGTCGAGCGCCACATCGGGCACCGACCGGTACTTGTTGGTACCGGGCTGCCAGTCGGGCCTGGCGAAGATCTGCGAATAGCCGCCGCCGGAACGGGTGTTGCCGGAGCCGCCCTGGTTCCAGCAGGATTCCGACTGGTATGTGCCGGCGCTGTCGCTCGTCCGCAGCTGCGTGCCGCCGACCCCGGTGAACAGCGGGTCGCTCGGCGGATAGTCGGCCTGCACCGTGGAGTTGTCGCCCTGGTAGCCGCAGCCGGTCGCCCCCCAGTCACCGGAGGCCGACAGCAGGGTGACCCCCTGCGCGACCATCTGGGTGTACGAGTCGTGCGACGCCTGGATGGGCGCCGACTCGCACTTCTCGCCGTTGAGCCATGAGCCGGACAGCACGGTGATCTGGTTGTCGCTCGCGATCTTCGCCATCTCGTCGACCCAGGCGTTGTCCGAGTTGGGCGCCTCGTACACGATCTGGGCGGCGTTCGGCGCGGTCGCGGCCACCGACTCCACGTCCAGGGTGACTTCGAGCTGGTCGTTCCCCGGGCTGCGGACACCGCCGTTCACCGGGACCACCCGCGCGTTCACCGACGGCTGGCCGAAGTACTTCGTCCACGCGTCGATGTCGGACTGCTTGAACGCGTCGAACTCGATCAGTCCGACGGTCTGCCCCGAGCCGTTGTACGACGCGGACAGGTTCTTCATGCCGTAGGCGGTGCGGAACTGGGCCGGCGTGTACCCGCCGGCGGGGCCGGACGGACCGGCGGGACCGCTCGCGGGCCTGCCGCCCGGTGTCCTGCCGCTGTGCCCGGCCGGTCCGCCGCCCGCCCGGTGCGCCACCGGCCGGTCGGTCAGACCGGTCACCGCCCGCACGGTGGACGCGAGCGCGGACGGCACGGAGGGCGCCTTGTCGCTCGCGTAGAAGTGCCTGCCCGCGGCGTCGGTGTAGTCGCCGATCGACGTGCCGAACGCGGTCTGCACCTGCTCGGCGGTGCCGGTCGCGTCGATGACCTGCCGGTTGCCCGAAACCTTCGTGACACGCAGTCCGTTGGACTTCAGGAAGGCGCTCGCCTCGGCGACGTCGGACGCCCGGGGCGCGTACCGCTCGTTGTACTGCGCGCTGGTGAGGTAGTGGCGGTAGTGCGGTGACGCCGGGTCGCTGACCGACGCGACGAACGCGTCGAGCCCGGCCTCGTCGTGCGGTCTGAGCGACAGCGCGACGTCGATCGTGCGGCCGGCCGCCGTCACACCGAGCCGGTGCGCGCCCGCCGGAGCCGACCCGCCGGCTCCCAGGGACGTCCTGGGATGTGGGTCGGCCGCCGCGGGAACAGCCGCGGCCAGCGCGGCCACCGTGGCCAGACAGGCCGCCGCGGCGGCCGTCCGCGCCACTATCGGCAATCGTGACACGATGCCTCCAAGATGGGGGATGGGAAACACCGCGCCAAGCTAGTGACCCGCGGGCCGAACAGGACCTCCTCAGTGGACGTTCCACGACGTTCACAGAATGCGCCGCGTCGCATCGCGAACGCGCAGGCGGGAGCGGGGGTGGTGGGCCGGTTGTCAACAGAGGTGTGCGGGGCGTCAGTTCACACGGTTCACACCGCTCGACTCGACGGGACCGGCGGCGCGGGCACCGCTCAGTCCTCGCATCCCTCGATGTCGTCCTCGCATCCGCTCACGTCGCCGGGGTCCACGGCGTTGAACCGCCACAGCACCAGCCCCTGGGCGTCCGGTCCCATCGGCGGGACGCGGGCAGCGAAGCGGACACCGGAGGGGATGTTGAACTGGTCCGCCTCAAGGTCTCCGCACGTCACCTCCCACTCGCTCCTCGCGGTGCCCTGGTCCAGGGTCAGCGTGATCGAGCGGGGGCCCGGAGCCTGACAGGCGATGTCGAAGGTGTGGGGCCGTCCCTCGGCGGCGAAGGTCCTGTCCAGCCCCTGCGGCAGGGCCGCCATGCCCTCGTCGACGCGTGCGGAGTCCTCGATCTCCGAGGCGTTCAGAGCCTGTTCGGCGCTCCGGAGCGCGTCCTCCTGCTCCGCCTTGCCGTCCCAGGTGGGGACCGCCGCCGAGGCGGGAGGGGGCCCCTTCCGGTCCGAGCAGCCGCCTGCCGGCACGACGGCGAACGCGACGAGGACGACGGCGAGACTGCGGCGGGCGGGCATGCGGCTCCAGTCGATGACTGCCTCCGCACCCGTCGGCCGGGGTGCGGAGGCAGGTCCTACAGGTCTTCGGATCGTTCGGCCGCCCCATCATCTCGCAAGGGCGCCGGCTCCCGGTCGGCGCGTCGTCCCAGGACGCAGCCCGTCGACCGGGCGGCGTAGGGTGGTACGCCGTCACGTACAAGGCATATGACGAGATCGGGAGCTGGTCCTCGTTGAAGGAGCCCTGTTGGCGGCCGTGTTGGTGGCGGCTGCTGTTCCGCGCGGACGGGGAGCCGGGATGGACGGTGCTGGGTCCCGGGGAATTCCGGCGGGTTCCGAACCAGGCGTTGAAGGACGCGACCGTCGACGTATGGGCCGATGCTCTGCTGGAGGGTTCGCCCGACGAACTCGACGACCTGCGGGGCGAACTGCTTCTGGAGTGCTACACCGAGCCCGCTCCCGCGGACGGCACTTTGCCGGTGTATTCACGTCGTGTACGGCTGCCGGGTCACGCCCTGCCACCGTTCCCCCGGAGGCGAGACGTCTGACCGCCACGGCCGAAGACCAGCACCACGGCTCATGAGCTGTCCGGCCGGACGCCTTCACCTCAGCGTTTGAACTCCGTCTCCTCGATACGTGTCTGCACCGTGCGGCCGCTTTCCCATGCGTTGGCGCCCGGCGCGACCTCCGGCGTGGGGATGTCCTCGCGGTTGCGCCGCTTGCGGGAGGTCGAGATGCCGAGCCTGTCGTCCCGGGCCTGGATCATCTCGTCCGCGGCCTGGCCGTCCTGGGTGAAGCCCATCATCAGCTGCGGGATGCCGTAGGGGAAGTCGTCGCGGTCGTACTGCCAGGTGTGGAACGTCTTCCCGTAGGTGGTGACGAGATCCTCGAAGTAGGCGTGTTCGGCCAGGTCGGGGATGCCGGGGGCGGTGAGGCTGCCGGACTTCACCTCGTAGTGGTGGCTGTGCCACAGCCGCTTCTCGTCCTCGGGCAGACCGCGGAAGCGTTCCTCGCTGATGATGTACTCGATGCCGATCAGCCGGGCGTCCGGTGCGTTGCGGTCGAAGATCACGCACTGGTGCAGGTCGGGGCGGAGGTGGATGCAGAAGTGCGTGGCCTCGACCTGCCGCCCCATGTCGTCGGCGTACAGGTGGAAGCCGTTGAGATACGTGCTCATCGCGTCGAGCGGGTATTTCGGCTGTATCGCTCCGGCCGCGAGGTCCAGTGCGCGGTGCTTGAGCGGGTGTCCCTTGCCGAGCCTGCCGATCGTGGCCGCTTTCCTGCCGAGCAGGAGACCGGCCGCGGCCACCGCGCCCGCCGCCACACCGACACCCGCACCGATACCGAGGGCCGCGGCCGGCCCCGGACCGTGACCGCGCGTGCGCTGTATGCCTTGTGTGCTCCGTACGAGTGCCATGACCGGCGAGTGCCCTGTGCCCGGCGGCCGTAACGGGCCACCGGCAGTGCGAGCGCGCGATGCTCACCGCCGCGGTCCACCACCGCATCCCCACCGCCCGCGTCGGCACCGGGACGGTGCTGCGGCGGCTCGCGCCCTACGAGAACAGCAACCGCGTGCCGCTGGTGATCGTCGACCACATCGTCCCCGAACTCGAAGCCGGTGCCGCCCCTCGGCCGCCCGAGGCCCCGGCCACCCTCCAGCCGTTGCTGGAAGCGGTCGGGTACGGCATGCAGCCCGCCCGGTACCCCTGGCTGCGGCCGGGCGCCGTACGAGTGCTGTCGGAGGCTGCGCGGGATGCGGGCGCGGCCCAGGAGGGGGGCCGTACGCCGCGTACTTCGACCCCGAGCGGCTGACCGAGCTGGAGCTGCCCGGCGGTCGCAAGCGGCGCACACCGCTGCGGCGGATACTCCCTCGCGGCCTGCGCGAGGCGGCGTCCCGGTCCTGACGGCCCGCACCGGCGGGGCACGGGGCGGCCGTCCTCGGCGAGCGCCCGGACATCCCGGCCCCGCGGCGGACGCCCCGCCTCCCGTACGCGAGGGCCCGCACCACCTTCCCGAGAAGAGGAACCGTGTCCGCCACCGTCCGAACCCCGTCCGGCCGTCCGGCACCCGGCGACGGCCGCGAGATCGGCTCCGGCGGGCGCGGCTCCGGCCGCCTCCCCGCCTGGATCCGCGCCCTGGCTGACCGGCTTCGCGCCCTGGCTGACCGGCCGCGCGCCGGCGTGCCGCTGCGCGCGGCCCTCGGCGCCGGTGTGCTGACGTGCGTGGTGTTCTGCCTGGGGAATCTGCTCACGGGCAGCCATCCGCTGGGCCCGTACAGCCGCAACGTCGTCGACATGGGCACGCAGTACGTGCCCTTCCACGCCTACTGGCGCAAGGTGCTGCTCGGCGGCGCCGACGGCGAGTGGACAACGGCGCCTACGTACCGATGTGGCTGGACGGACTGCTCGTGTCCCCGCTGCTGTGCCTGGTCGGCGAGTGGGCGCGCGGCGGGCGGCACCCCGTGCTGGGGCCGCTCGTCGTGGGGCTGGCCCGGGTGTCGAACTTCTACACCGCCTACCTGGCCACCATCGGCGCCGGTGTCGTCCTGCTGGTCCGGCTGCTGCCCGCCACCAGCAGCACGGAGTCACCCGCGCTGTACATCGGCACCCCGGCGCTCGCGCTGGCGCTGGCCATGCCGTTCCGCCGCGCCCTGCCGGCCCGGACGCGGTTCGGCTGGCCGGCCGCGATCTGCCTCGTGGCGCTCTTGCTGCACCGGCGGCCCACCCACCTGCTCTGGCACGCGGGCGCCGAGCCCAACGGCGTCCCCGACCGCCAGGCCTTCGTGCTGTGCGGCCTGCTGCTGATCGCGGCCTGGCTGTCCACCGCGGACGGCCTGCCCCGGCCGGCCGCGCTCGCCGCGGTCCTGGCGGTCCTGGCCGCCCTCGCCCTGGCGGCGCGGGGGCCCGGGTCCTGCCGGTGGTGGCCGTCGCCCTCCTGGTGACCGCCCAGGCGGGCGAGACGGCCGTGGCCGGGATGCGGGTCGCGCAACCGGAACCGCGGCACAGATCCTGGTCGCCGCGGCTGGGCGGGCAGGAACGGGCCGTGGCGGACGCCGTCGCCGCCGCCGACGACTGGCCGCGCTCGCGCACCGATCCCGGCGAGGACCCCGGGCGCAACGACTAGATGGTCGTCGGCGGCCGGAGCGGCGGCTACTACAGCAGCCTGACCGCGCAGGCCACCCAGGACACGCTGACCTCGCTGGGCTACGGCTACTTCGCCAAGGGCCGGCGCCTGGTGAGCCTGGACAACCCCGTGACCGATGCCCTGTTCTCCGTCGGTACGCGCATCCGCCTGGTCCAGGATCCGGCGGGAGGGTCCGGCAAGGTGCCGCGGGCCGCCACCACCGCCGTACCGCCGCTGGTCACCGTCCGTCCCCGGCTGCGCCTGCCGGACGGCACGACACGCTTCGGCGCTTCGGCACCTCCGTCTTCGCCAACCAGGAGATGCTGCTCGGCGCCCGTGTCTACGATCCGCCGGCGCCGATCACCAGGACCCGCGGCGGAAGGGGACCGGTCACCCTCACCACCACCTGTACGCCGGGCAGCCGGGCGTACCTCTCGGCGCTGACGTTCAACGGCTCCGCGACCATGAACGGCGGCCGGCCGGTGGCGTTCGCCGGGAAGCTGCCCGCCGTCCGGCCCCCGCTCCGGAGCATCGGCGTCGTACCGGCCTCCGGGAAGGTCCGGGTCGAGCTGCGCCACACCGGATGGCTGGGCCTACCGGAGCAGCCGATCGGCTGTCTCGTCCCCGGCCGGCTGGAGCGGGCCGTGCAGCAGTTGAGCGCCACCGGTGCCACCCAGGTCCAGGTGGCGGGCACTCCGTCACCGCCCGGATACCGGCCGGCAGCAACGGCACGGCGATCCTCGCGATTCCGCGGATCAAGGGCTGGAGGTGCTCGGCCGGTGACGGCCCCGCGCGCCCCGCCGCCTACCTCGGCCTGATCGCGGTGCCCCTGGACGGCACAGCCGATTCCGTCAGCTGCGACTTCCGGCCGCCCGGCCTGCTGAAGGGCGGAGCGGTCGGAGCGGCCGTCCTGGCCGGACTCGCGGCGACCGCGCTCTGGTGCCGGCGCACCCGCCGCGGGCAGGAGCCGGCCGCCGCGCCACCGGCGGCGTGACACCACCGGGCAGTTCGTCAGCGGGACCGTGTCAGCGGGACCGTGTCAGTGGGGCGTTGTCAGTGGGGTGTGCCAGAGTCTGTGCATGCTCGAGATCGTGGTGAAGACGGAGAACCAGGAGCGGCACCTCCGTGTGTCCGCCGGGGAACTGGCCGCGCTGGTGCGGCGCATCGGCGGCGACGGGTTCCTGGTCGTCCAGCGGATACCCGACCTGCCCGACGTCTTCGTCCAGGTCTGGCACGAGGCCGGTGGCGACTACACGCTGGAACACCGCGACGGCGCCCCCGACCGGCATTTCCAGGTCCTGGCGGACCGGCCCGAAGCCGTGTCGGCGGCGATGGCCGGCTGGGCCCGCCAGGAGACCGGCTGGGACGCGGGACTGGAGTGGCGCCTGCTCGACATGGGGCCCGCGCGGGACGTGCCGCCGCCCGCCCTCGGCGCGGACGAGCGCGCCGAACTGGAGGGGCGGGTACGGGAGGTGCTGGTCGGCGGCTACGCCTCGCGCGCGGAACTGGCCGAGCTGGCCGAGGATTACCTGGTCACCGAGGACCGCCGTCCCCTCTCGCGGGAGCAGGCGCAGGCGCTGGCCGACCGGATGTGGCTGGAGCGCGTCGAGGAGCAGGCCGGGTGGGAGGGTGAGACGGACCCCGAGCGGCTCACCCGTGCCTTCACCGCGCTGGAGGCCGCCGGTATCACCGCCCGGGAGAACTTCACCTGCTGCCGCTCCTGCGGCAACGCGGAGATCGGCGCCGAGGCGGCGCCCGGCGCCCGCGGCTTCGTCTACTTCCACACCCAGTGCACCGACTCCGCCGCCGTGGGCCGCGGACTGATGCTTCTGTACGGCGGCTTCGACGGCTCGGAGGAGACCACCGCGGCGGTCGGGCGCGAGGTGGCGGCCGCGCTCGAAGCCGTCGGACTGACCACCGCCTGGGACGGCGATCCGGGCCGGGCCATCCACCTCACCGCGCTCGACTGGCGCCGACGGCTGGTGGGCTGACGGCGCCGGTCGCCCGGCGCCGGACGGCGTCGGAACCACCCCGCCGGAGCCGAGGGAGGCCGGGAGCCGCGCGCCGGGATCCTGGCCGGAGCGAGCGTCAGCCCGAGTGCCGGGCGTCGTGCGGCGTCCGCCGGGCTCCGCGCGGCCGCGTCGGATCGGTACGGACCAGGGCCGCCGCCATGTCCAGCCGACGGCCCTGCCCGTACGCCTCGGCGAAGCGCTCGTCGCCGAGCGCGGCCCGGCCGCGCTCGCTCAGCGCGCGGACCTGCGGGTCGGTGCGGTCGTGGGCGCCGCGCAGCCGGGACGCCGCGCCGAGCAGGACGGCGACCTCGCGGTGGTCCCCGTGCAGCGCGGCGAGGCCGGCCACGGCCACGGCGACCGACGCCACCAGCGGCATGTCCCCGCTGCGGGCCGCGGCGGCGTGTGCCCGGACCAACGCGTCCTCCGTGCCCGCCGCGTCACCGAGTCCGAGACAGAGTGCGCCCCGCGCCGTGCTGACGAGGGCCTGACCCTGGTCGCCGTCGAACAGGTGGTGTGCGGACAGCCCAGCCTCGACCGACTCGACCAGTTCGCGCGCCCGGACCAGCTCGCCGGTCCGCGTCCGCAGGGCGGCTTCCTGCACATCGAGCAGGACCGCCGTCTCGGGCGTCGACGAGTGCAGCGCGCGCTCCCGTGCCACGGCGATCGTCTCGGCGGCCCGCGCGGTCTCACCGAGCCGTACCCGCAGATCGACCAGGCGGAGATCGACGAAGATCTCGTCGCTGAGGCCGAGCGAACCGAACTCGCGGGCCAGCCGCTTGGCATCGGTCACGTCGGCCAGCGCGCCGTCGAGATCGCCGTCGTACTGCCGTACCAGCGCGCGCATCGGCAGTGCCCTGGCCAGGCCCCAGCGGTCGCCCGCCCGGGTGAAGCACTCCAGCGCGACGCGCAGATCGTCACGGGCCCGGTCCAGACAGCCGTCGTTCTCGGCGAGTTGGGCCCGGACCAGGCACGCCATACCGGCCGCCCACACATCGGGCCCCTCGACGAGTCGCTGGAGGACGCCCGGCGGCACCTCGGCGCCGGTGAGGGAGGCCAGCCAGACCGCGGTCAGCACCCCGCTCGGGCCCGGCAGCCGGGGATGGTCGAGCAACCGGCGGTTGAGCGCCCGCAGTCCGTCGCGCCGCTCTTCGAACCAGTCGTCGGCCGACGCGCCCCGGGTGGCGGAGACGTTGAGCGCGAGCAGCCCCTCGGCGATGTCGCGGGTCAGGCTCGGCCCTCCGGCGGGCAGCGCGACCGCCTCGCCCAGCCAGTGGGCGGCGTCGCGGTGCCGGCCGAGCATCTGCCAGTACCAGATCAGGTCCACCGCGAGGGAGAGCGCGCCGGTGTCGGCGGTGTCGCAGAGGTGGCGCAGGGCGGCGAGCACGTTGTCGTACTCGGTGTGCAGCGCGTGCAGCGCGGGGAGTTGGCCGGGGCCGCGCAGCAACGGGTCGTGGTGGGCGACCAGTTCGGCGAAGTGGCGGGCGGCCCGGTCCCGTACGCCGGGCAGCGCGCCCTGCTCGGCCAGGCGCTCCAGACCGTACTCGCGGATGGTCTCCAGCATCCGGTAGCGGCCGGTGTCCGGTGCGAGGTGCAGCAGCGACCGGTCGACCAGGTCCGCGAGCAGCTCCGGGACATCGGCGGCGGGCACCGCGGTGCCGTCGCGGAGCGCGGTGGCCGAGGCCACCGTGACGCCGCCGGGCAGGACGGAGATCCGCTCCGCGACCGTGCGGGCGTCCGGGTCGAGCAGGTCCCAGCTCCAGGCGATGACCGCGCGCAGGGTGCGGTGCCGGGGGAGCGCGGTCCGGCTGCCGGTGGTGAGCAGGCGGAACCGGTCCGACAGCCCGGCGGCCAGGCCGGTCAGCGAGAGCGTGCGCAGGCGGGCCGCGGCCAGTTCGAGGGCGAGCGGCATGCCGTCCAGACCGCGCACGACGCGCAGCACCTCGGTGAGGTTGTGCTCGTCGACACCGAATCCGGGCCGTACGGCCGCCGCCCGCTCGGTGAACAGGCGCACCGACGCCGTACGGCGGGCCGGCGCGAGCTCCGCGTCCGGCTCCGGCAGGGCGAGTGGGCCGAGCGGGACCAGCGCCTCGCCGTCGACCGCCAGCGGCTCCCGGCTCGTGGCGAGCACCCGCAGCGCGGCGCAGCGGGCCAGCAGGGCCACGATCAGATGCGCCACGGCGTCGACCAGGTGCTCGCAGTTGTCCACCACGAGCAGCGCTTCGTGTCCGCCCAACTGGTCGGCCAGGGCGTCCACTTCGTCGGCCGGTGCGCCGCGCAGCCCGGCCGGGGCGTCGAAGAGCGCCGAGCCGCGCAGCCCGATCGCGGCCAGCAGCGCCGCACCGGCCTTGGCGGGCTCGGTGACGGAGGCGAGGTCGACCATCCAGACGCCGTCGCGGTACGCGTCCCGGTGGCGGCGGGCCGCCTCGACGGCCAGGCGCGTCTTGCCCGCCCCGCCGGGACCGAGCACCGTCACCAGGCGTCCGTCGGTGAGCAGCGCCTCGATCCGGGCGAGGTCGTCGTCCCGGCCGAGGAAACTGGTCAGCGGCGCGGGCAGGTTGTCCCGCCGGACCCGCGGGGCGCCGGGGGCGGGCCGCTCGGCGCGCAGCAGGTTCAGATGACGTTCGCCCAGGGCGGCGCCGGGGTCGGTGCCGAGGGTGTCGGCCAACTGCTCGCGGACCCGCTCGTACAGGGCGAGGGCCTCGGCCTGGCGGCCCTGGGCGGCGAGCGCGTCCATGAGCAGCGCGGCCGCGCGCTCGTGGACGGGGTCTTCGGCCAGCAGCGGGGCGAGCCGGTCGGCGGCCATGTCGGCGCGGCCGAGGGCCAGTTCGGCATCCGCCAGGTCGGTGACGGCCTCGGCCGAGGCGTGGGCCAGCCGGGCCGCGAGGGCGGGTGCCACCGCCGAGACGGCCGGGGGTTCGGTGCCGGGGCGGTCGTCCCACAACGCCACCGCCTCGCCGAGCACCGCCGCCGCGGACCGCGGATCGGCGGCGCGCAGCCGGTCACGGCCCTCCGCGGCGAGCCGCTCGAACCGCAGCGCGTCCACGTCGGCGGCGTCCACGGCCAGCCGGTAGCCGCCCGCGTGCTGTGTGACGGCGTCGGCGGAGCCGAGGGTCCGGCGCAGCCGGGAGACGAGGGCCTGGAGGGCGTGGGGCGGGTCGGTGGGCGGTTCTTCGGCCCAGATCGCCTCGATGAGGCCGCTCGGTCCGACCGGGTGGCCGCCGGCGAGTGCCAGCCGTACGACCAGGGCCCGCAACCGGGCGCCCGGTACGGGCAGGACGGTGCCGTCGCGGGACACCTGGCAGGCGCCGAGCAGTGTGACCCGAAGCCGTGTACCCCCGTCCATTCCACGATCCTCGCACACGGCTGACCGGGCCCGCCCACCGAGCGGGGGCGCCGTGTGCCCGCGTGTCAGCGGCGTGTGCGTCCCGTGTGAGCGGCCCGCCCCAGTCTTGCCGGGACGCAGGAAGGCTGCGGACGGACCGCGGCCCGGTCGTGCGGAAGCCGTGCGGTAAACGGCTTCGGAGAGGTGGTTGTCGTGCATGACGTGGTGATCGTGGGCGGTGGTCCGGTCGGGCTGTTCCTCGCCGGCGAACTCGGTCTCGCGGGCTGCTCGGTCCTGGTCCTGGAGCGGGAGCCGGCGCCCGGCTCCCCGTGGCGGGCCGACCCGCTCGGGATGCGGGGCCTGTCCGCCGGATCCGTCGAGGCGTTCTACCGCCGGGGGATGCTGCCCGCGCTCCGTGCGGCAGCAACGGGCACGGAGGACGGCCCCGGACCCGACACCGACCCGAGCACGGACACCGACCCGAGCACGGACACCGACCCGAGCACGGGCACAAACACGGACACAGACACGGACACGGACACGGACGAGCCGTCCCCTCCCCGCACGGTGGGCCACTTCGCGGGCATCGTGCTCGATCCGGCGCGGGTCGACCTCGCCGCCCTGCCGTTCCGGCTGCCCGGCCCGGCCGGGGACGGCGTCATGACCTGTCTCGAAGCGGTCGAGGCGCTGCTGTCCGAGCGGGCGGCACTGCTCGGCGTGGAGATCCGGCGCGGCGTCGCGGTGACCGGCGTCGAACAGGACGATGAACACGTGGTCGCGCGAGCCGGCGGACAGGCGTACCCGGCGCGCTGGCTCGTCGGCTGCGACGGCGGACGCAGCACGGTGCGCGGACTCGCGGGCTTCGAATTCACCGGCTCAGGACCGCAGTTCACCGGCTACGTCATGCTCGCCGACGTCGCCGAGCCCGATCTGCTGCGCCCCGGGTTCCACCACACACCGCACGGCATGTACCTCCGGATGCCCGCCGAGGGTCACCTCGGCGTGATGGACTTCGACGGCGGTGCCTTCGACCGCTCGCGGCCCCCGGCCCTGGGCCACCTCCAGTCCGTGCTGCGCCGCGTGTCCGGCACGGAGGTGACGCTGAACGGCGTCTCGCTCGTGTCGACCTACACCGACCGGGCGATGCAGACGACGACCTACCGGCTCGGGCGCGTTCTGCTCGCCGGTGACGCGGCGCACATCCACTCACCCCTCGGCGGCCAGGGACTCAACCTCGGCATCGGTGACGCCATGAACCTCGGGTGGAAACTCGCGGCGACCGTGCGCGGACACGCGCCCGACGGGCTCCTCGACACCTACACCCGCGAACGGCACCCCGTGGGAGCCGACGTGCTCGACCGCTCGCGCGTCCAGGTGGCGGCGATGCGGCCGGACGAGCACGGCCGCGCGCTGCGCGGGATGCTGGGCGACCTGCTCGCGACCCGCGACGGGACGACCCACATGTTCGGGAGGCTGTCCGGGACGTCGATCCGCTACGACCTCGGCGGCGACCACCCGCTGACCGGCCGCAGCGCCCCCGACCTCCGCCTCGACGACGGCACCCGCCTCGGCGAGTTGCTGCGGGACGGCCGAGGGGTCCTGCTCGACCTCAGCGCCGACCGGCGCCTGCGCGACACGGCCACCGGCCGGGCGAGCCGACTGCGCTACGCGGCCGGCACGGCGAAGAACGACCTCGGCCTGGGCGCTGTCCTCGTCCGCCCGGACGGCTTCGTCGCCTGCGCGGCCGGCCGCGACGTCGACCCGCGACCGTTCGAGCGGGCCGCCGAGCGGTGGTTCGGCCGCTAGGAGAGGCCGCTAGGTGAGACGGTGGCCGCCCTGCGACGGCACCCTGCGAAGACCTTCCTCTCCCACCCACTCACATCTCAAGGAGCACATATGACGATCACCCTGCGCCCGGGAACCACCGTGATGTTCACCGGCGACTCGATCACCGACAGCGGGCGGTCGGCGAGCGAGGACGGCCTCGGGTCCGGCTACCCGCTGCACATCGCGGGGGAGTGGGGCCTGCGGCACCCGGACCGGCCCGTGACCTGGCTGAACTCCGGGGTCGGCGGCCACAAGGTCATGGACCTGGAGGCCCGTTGGCAGACCGATGTGCTCGACGCCCGTCCGGACGTGGTGTCGATCCTCGTCGGCATCAACGACGTCGGCTGGCACACCCTCGACCCGGACGGCTACATGATTCCCGTGGAGGACTTCGCGGCCGGCTACGACCGCCTGCTCGCGCCGCTGGCCGAGCGCGGCACCGGACTGATCCTCGTCGAGCCCTTCCTTCTGCCGTACAGCGACAGCCTGGACATCGACGACGACCACCACATCGGCCCGGACGACTGGAAGCAGTGGCGCGCCGACCTGGACCCCAAGATCCAGGCCGTCCGCGACCTCGCCCACCGGTACGGCGCCCGGCTGCTCGCCGCCGACGGCATGTTCGCCCAGCTCGCCGCGGCGACCGGCCCGGCGCACTGGGCCGCCGACGGCGTCCACCCGACCCCGGCGGGCCACGCCGCCCTCAGGGAGGCGTGGCTGAGGCTGGTCGCCTGACCGTCCCCCTTTCGAAAGGCATGTTTCGAGCGTAGAGTATCGAAACATGTCTTTCGAAGAAGGCGTCGCTCCCCGTGAACCCCGCGACCTCACCGAACCGAAGGCCATGCGCGCCCTCGCCCATCCCACACGCCTGGCCTTGCTCGAAGCGCTCGGCCGCCGCGAGCCGCTGACCGCGACCGAGGCCGCCCGGATGGTGGGCGAGTCCCCGACCAACTGCGCCTTCCATCTGCGCACGCTGGCGAAGTACGGCTTCGTGGAGGAAGCGGGAGGCGGTGCGGGGCGCAGCCGCCCCTGGCGGCGTACCCACATCGGCTTCCGCTTCGAGGACGCGGCCGACGCCGGCGACACCGAGACCACGACCGCCGCCGCCGCGCTCGGCGCGGTGCTCTGGGAGGTGTGGCTGGAGCGGATCCGCAAGGTCGGCGCGATGCGGGCAGGGTTCTCCGGGGACTGGAGCAGGATCACCAGCTCCGCAGACGCGGTCTTCCACCTCACCCCGGAGGAAGCCGAGTCCCTCCTGGGGGAGATGACCGCGCTTCTCCACCGCTACCGCGAGCGGCTCGACGATCCCTCGCTGCGCCCCGAGGGCGCCGTCCCGATGGAGCTGATCCAGTTCACGTTCCCCGCCGACGCCCTGCGCCCGCTGGAGGACTGATCGTGCGAGCCCTGCTCGTCCGCCGTGACATCCTGCTGCTCGTGCTGGCCCGGCTGATCGACATGGCGGGGAGCAACGCCTTGTGGATCGCTCTCGGCGTCCGCGTCAAGGAGCTCACCGGCAGTGACTCGGCCGCCGGTCTGACCTTCTTCGCCTTCGTTCTAGGCACCCTGGGCGCACCTCTGTGCGGTGCTGTGGTGGACCGGTTGCGCCGCGCGCCGCTGCTGATCGCTCTGAACCTGTTCTCGATGGTGCTGGTGCTGCCGTTGCTGCTGGTGCACGATCGCCACGGCATCTGGATCTGCTACGCCGTCATGGTCTTGTACGGACTGGCCAACGGCACCTCCGGCTCGGCCATGACCGCGCTCACTCAGACGTTGATACCGCCCGAGCACCTGGGCGATGCCAATGGCCTTCTCCAGACGCTGCTCCAGGGAGTGCGACTGGTCGCGCCGCTCCTGGGCGCGGGTGTGCTGTCCACCTTCGATCTGGCGCCGCTGGTGGTGGGCGACGCCGCGACCTTCGCCCTCGCGGCCCTGCTGGTCGCTCTGATCCGCCTACGGGAGAACGGGCCGCGACACCCTGGGCCGGAGGAGGAACGGCAGGCAGCCGGGGCCCGTCTCACCGCCGGTTTCCGGCACATTGCGGGGACTCCTGCTCTGCGCCAGTTCACCGTCGCCACGATGATCGCGGTCATCGCCTTCGGGTTCTCGCAGTCGGTGCTCTTCGCGGTGGTCGACTCCGGACTGCACCGCCCGCCAGCCTTCGTCGGGGTGCTGGGGGCGTCGCAGGCCGCAGGCGCCGTGGTGGCCGGGGCAGGTGCCGCGGTGCTCATGCGGCGTGCGGGGGAAGCCCGGACGGTGGTCTTCGGTCTGGTCCTCTCTGCTGCGGGGTTCCTCCTGACCGCCGTCCCGGCTCTGCCTGCGGTCGTGCCCGGCACCGTGCTCATGGGGACGGGTCTGCCCTGGATCATCGCGGGCGGCACCACCCTCCTCCAACGGCGCACGCCCGCCCGCCTGACGGGGCGGGCCGACGCGGCGCTGGGTGTGCTGATCGGTGTGCCGCAGACCGCGGCGATCGCCGTCGGAGCCGCACTCATCGCGCTCGTTGACTACCGCGTCATGCTCGTCCTGATGGCGGTGCTCACATCGGTCGCGGCGTGCTACCTGGCCACCCGTACCGCTCAGCCGGCGACTGGAACTCCACCTAACGGCCCCGTGACGACGAGTGCCTGACGGGGTCTCACCAGCGTGCGCGCATCACCTCGGCAGTCGTCCGAGCAACTCGGGGCCGCGCGCCCGCGAGCGCTGTGCCGCCGTCCCTCCGGGAGTGCCGGACCCGGTCACCGTGCTCCGTCGGCCGGATCATGACCTGCGGCAGCCCTCCTGGGCGAGCAGCCAGGCGCGGGCCGCGTCCAGGGGGTCGTCACGGTCGCGGGCCGCCGGGCGGGGGTCCTTGACGACCTCCTCGTCCGGCGGGATCGGCCCGTCGTAGACGCGGCCGGTCCGGTCCGCCTCCCGGGCGCCGGTGAGGAGG
This sequence comes from Streptomyces sp. SAT1, assembly GCF_001654495.1. Lineage (GTDB taxonomy): Bacteria > Actinomycetota > Actinomycetes > Streptomycetales > Streptomycetaceae > Streptomyces > Streptomyces andamanensis. The sequence goes on along the minus strand of NZ_CP015849.1, from coordinate 750,452 downwards.
AGCAGCGCGCCGTCGGGGAGGGGGTACGACGCGTTCCCCGTCGGGAGGCCCTGGGTCGGTTCGCCGAAGAAGCGGGTGTGCGGGCGCCCGTGGAAGGCGATCACGACCGCCTCGCCCGCGCTGCGCGTCGCCCCTCCGGTCAGTACCGCGACCGGCGGCGTGGCCTGGGCGAGGGGCTTCGCGGCGCCCCAGCCGGCCGATGTGCCGTCCTGGTAGGGGGTGCCGTCCTTGACCGACCACACGGACTTCTTCCCGTCGGCGTCCACGAAGGCGCCCACCGTGCCGTCGCCCAGGACCGGCCCGGCGACCGCGAGGACCGGCCACATCCCGCCGCCGGTCGACCCTCTCAGATCCACCACCCAGCCGCAGGCTCCCGCCCGGTCCGTCCTCGCCACGGCGTCGCGGCCCTGTCGCACATATGTGTCGTACGTCTTCTGGGCGCCGTCCACGCCGGGCAGGGCGAGGTAGCCGACGCCGTGCCCGAGCGAACGGTTCCGGGGTGGCTCGGCGGGCGTCGCGGAGGGGTCCAGCTGGGCCTTGGCCTGCGCCGGATCCCAGAACTGGCTGTGCCGGTCGCCCAGACGGCTCAACGCCACCTCGATCGCCTCGTAGGTGTCCGCCGGTCCGCGCGCGCCGTGTGCCTGCGCGAACGTGCTGCGGCGCAGGGCGGTCCAGTCGACCTGGCGACGGCGCAGCGAGTGCTCCTCCATGATGTCCAGCGCCTTCGACAGGTAGGTCCGCGCCGCGGGCGCCATGTCACCGTCGGCCGAGTCCCGCGCACCGCCGCCGGTGCACGCCGTCGCCGCCATGACGACCACGAGCAGCCCGGCGCACACCGGTACGCGCGGTGAACGTCCTCGCCTCATTCCGTCCCCCAGATGCCCCGACGACCACATGACCCGATGCCCGGACGCACAGGTCCCGTCCCTGGAAGGCACCCTAACGCCGGTGATCGTCCGCCGTTCCGGCCTGTGGAAAACCGGCGTCCGGCGGCGGAAGCACCGGCCGGAAGGCGGTGAGACTCCGGAAGCCGCACCAAGGGGAAACCGCTACCGTCATGGCGTATGAGCAGACGGTTTCCGCTCTTCTTCTCCGCGATCCCGCGTCTCGTCTGCGCGGTGGTCGCCGGAGTGCTGATCGGGGCGGCGGTCGCCATGCCGACGGACGCACCGCTCGGTGTCCTGGCGGGAATCACCGCGACGGAGACGCTCTTCGTGGTGACCGGGTGGATCGTGCTGTGGCCCATGGACGCCGAGGAGACCCATGTGCACGCACGGCGCGAGGATCTGCGTCCGGTCGCCGAGGAACTCGTCGTGGTCGCGGCGGCCGTGTGCGGTCTGGCGGGTATCGCGGTGCTGCTGCTCGGCAATTCCGATCCCGTGCACGCCGCGACGGCGCTCGGCGGTGTGTTCATGGCCTGGGCCGCGCTGCACCTCATGTACGCCACCCGTGACGCGTTCCTCTATTATCCCGAGTCCACCCGGGGGATCGACTTCAATTCCCCGGAGCCACCGGCGTACCGGGATTTCTTCTATTTCAGCTACAACCTCGGCATGACCTACCAGGTCTCCGACACCGGAGTGTCGAGTCCGGCGATCCGGGCCATGGTGCTGCGCCACTGCCTGCTGTCGTACGTCTTCGGCACCAGCATTCTCGCCACGGCGATCAACCTCGTCGCGGGCATCGTCACCCGCTGACCCCGCCGGAGGGGGCGGGACAGGTCGGCTGTCCGTCACGGACCCGCGCGTGCTCGTTCAGCGTGTCTCGTCGATGCGCGGTCCTTCCCCTTGATGCGCGGCCCTTCCCCTTGTTGAGGAAACACCCACACGCCCCGGGGGACCCGGAAGGGCTGCGGGAATTGCCGCAACCGCTTCACCAGGTCGTCGAACTCCCGTGTCGAGTGCCCGATCGTGAGGACGCGGTTCATCGCCCTACAGCCTGGTCAGCGCCCCTCCCTTGTGCATCGCCGTGTGCTCGGTCCTGTCGCTCTTGATCTCGTACTGGGGATCGTCCTTCGAGCAGCGGCGTGTACGGCCCTTGAATTCGACGTCGTGGGTGTGCTTCTTCACGATGACACCCTCCACGTATCCGGCCTCAGAATTCCACCGGACATGGTCCCCGACCGTGAATTCCTTTGCCATCACCGCACCCCTTCCTCGCATTTCCCGCCTGCCGGAAGACCGTGCACGAGTACCCCGGCCGAGCCCGCGCCACCCGTCGGCCCCGGTGGCGGCGGCCTCCCGCACGGCGCCCCGGCTCCCCGCTCGCGGCCGTGCCGTCCGGCTGGGACCATGGCCGTGAAGCGGAGGCGGAGGCGGGCGGTGGCGGAGGCGGGGGCGCCGACGCACCCGCGCCGCGCCGGCCACCGGCGGCCCTGACGACGACGCTGTGATCGACCACGACAAGAACGCTGTGACGAAGGCGCTGTGATGCTGAGATGCAGGCGCTGAGCTGGGCCTACGACGGCTACGAACCGGAGCACGAGCGCCTGAGGGAGGCGCTGTGCACCCTCGGCAACGGCTGCTTCGCCACCCGCGGGGCGCTCCCGGAGTGCGCCGCGGACGCCGTGCACTACCCGGGCACCTATGTGGCCGGGTGCTACAACCGGCTCGTCTCCAGGGTGGCGGGCCGCGAGGCCGAGCACGACGAGCACATCGAGCACATCGAGCACATCGAGAACGAGGACATGGTCAACGTCCCCAACTGGCTGCCGCTGCGCTTCCGCCTCGCGGGCGGCTCCTGGCTGACCCCGGACACCGCGACGGTCCTCGACCACCGGCAGGTCCTCCGTCTCGACGCCGGACTGCTCGAACGCCGTACCCGGTACGGGCTCGGCCCCGGGCGCTCGCTGACCGTGCGCCAGCAGCGCATCGTGCACATGGGGGACCCGCATCTCGCCGCGCTGCGCACCGAGTTCACCGCCGAGGGGTTCACGGCGGACGTCGAGATCGAGGCGGCGATCGACGGCGGCGTCACCAACGCGGGCGTACCCCGCTACCGGGACCTGGCCGGGCGGCACCTCACCCATGTGCACACCGGCACGGCGGCGCCTGACACCGTCTGGCTGCGCTGCCGCACCCGTACCTCCGACATCCGTATCGGCCTGGCGACCCGGCTGGCCTGCGACGGGCCCGCCGCTCCGGTGCCCGGCCGGCACGAGCACCTGCGCGCGGTGCAGGAACTGCGGCTGCGGCTGGCGCCCGGCCGGACCGTCACCGTCGACAAGACCGCCGCGCTGCACACCTCCCGTGACCCGGCCATCGGCGACCCGGTGCACGCCGCCGTCGACCGGGTGCGCGCGGCGCCCGGCTTCGCCGCGCTGCTGGAGGAACACCGTGAGGTCTGGGAGCAGTTGTGGCGGCGCGCCGACATCGACGTGCCCGCAGAGGCCGGACGCATCCTGCGCCTGCACCTCTTCCACGTTCTGCAGACCCTCTCCCCGCACACCGCCGACCTGGACGTCGGTGTGCCCGCCCGGGGGCTGCACGGCGAGGCCTACCGCGGCCATGTCTTCTGGGACGAACTGTTCGTGCTGCCCTTCCTGAACCTGCGCTTCCCCGAGGTCTCCCGGGGTCTGCTGCGCTACCGCCACCGGCGGCTCGGACCGGCCTGCGCGGCGGCGCGCGCGGTGGGCCGCCGCGGGGCGATGTACCCGTGGCAGAGCGGCAGCGACGGCCGGGAGGAGACCCAGCGCCTGCACCTCAACCCGCGTTCGGGGCGCTGGCTGCCCGACCACTCGCACCTCCAGCGGCATGTCGGCTCCGCCGTCGCCTACAACGTGTGGCAGTACGTCCAGGCCACCGGGGACACCGACTTCCTGCACACCGAGGGCGCCGAGATGCTGCTCCAGGTCGCCCGGTTCTGGGCGGACTCGGCCACCTGGGACGCCCGGCTGGGACGGCACCGCATCCTCGGCGTGATGGGCCCCGACGAGTACCACGACGCCTACCCGGACGCGGACCGGCCGGGCCTCGACGACAACGCCTACACCAATGTCACCGCCGCCTGGGTCCTCGCCCGCGCCCTGGACACCCTGCGCACCCTGCCCGAACCGCGCCGCCGCGAACTCCTCGCGCGTCTACGGGTGGAGGACGGCGAGCCCGAGCGGTGGGAGGAGGTGTCCCGCACCCTGCACGTGCCCTTCCACGACGGCGTCGTCAGCCAGTTCGAGGGGTACGCGGACCTCGCCGAACTCGACTGGGCCGGCTACCGCCGCCGCTACGGCGACATCCGCCGCCTGGACCGGATCCTGGAGGCCGAGGGCGACACCGTCAACCGCTACAAGGCGTCCAAGCAGGCCGACGCGCTGATGCTCGGCTACCTCTTCGCCCCCGCCGAACTGCGGTCCCTGTTCGGTCGGCTGGGGCACCGGCTCGACGAGGACCTGTGGACCCGCACCGTCGACCACTACCTCGCCCGCACCAGCCACGGATCCACCCTCAGCGGTCTGGTGCACGGCTGGATCCTGGCCCGCGCCCGCCGCGCCGACGCCTGGGGGTTCGTCCGCGAGGCGCTGCGCGGCGACATCGCCGATGTGCAGGGCGGCACCACCGGCGAGGGTATCCACCTGGGCGCCATGGCGGGCACCCTGGACCTCGTGCAGCGCGGACTGACCGGCCTGGAGACCCGCGAGGACGCGCTGTGGCTCGATCCGGTCCCGCTGCCCGAGCTGTCCTCCTACGGCGTCACCCTGCGCTACCGGGGCCACTGGGGCGTACGGCTGCGGATGGAGCACGGCCGCATGGAGATCGCCGTGCCCCGCTCCGTCTGCGCCCCGATCGACGTACGCCTGCCCGGCCGCGCCCTCGGCATCGAACCGGGCGAGACCTGCCGCATCCTCCTGACCGACGACGACCACTGAGACGGGCCCGCGCGGCCGGACCGCCGGGGCCCCTCAGCAACAAGTAGCAGGGCCCCTCAGGAACAGCCGAAGGCGGCACAAGCTGACGAGGTCAGGCCCAGATCGCCTGGGCGAGCGCCGCCCCGGTGAAGGCCGCGCCGAGACCGCCGACGATGCTCGCGACCGCGTTGGCCGCGGCGAAGAAGCGCGCGCCCTCCTCCGCCAGCCGCAGGGTCTCGTACGACAGGGTCGAATAGGTGGTGAGCGCCCCGCACAGCCCGGTGCCCAGCAGGAGCTGGACCTGGGAGGAGGCACCGCCCGCGAGGACCGCGCCGGTGATCAGGCCGAGGGTGAGGCAGCCGACCATGTTGACGGTGAAGGTGCCCCAGGGGAACACGGTGTCGTGCCGGGACTGCACCGCGCGGTCGGTCAGATAGCGCATCGGGGCGCCGACCACGGCGCCGAGCACCACGAGAAGCCAGTTCACGCGTTCTCCCCCTCGGAGCGGACGGCGGCCGCAGTGACGTCCCGGACGTTCATCGCGTCCTCCACTCGATCACCCGGCGGGTCAGGTTCGCCGTGGTCCACACCGACGCCAGCGCCGCCAGCATGGTCACGGCCAGGTAGACGAGACCCGTGGCGGCGCGGCCCTGGTCGACGAGGCGCTGGATGTCGACCGCGTAGGTGGAGAAGGTGGTGAAGCCGCCCAGCACACCGGTGCCGAAGAACGGCCGGACGAGCCGGTGCGCGGACCACACATCGGTGATCAGCACCATGAAGACGCCGATGACACCGCAGCCGATCACATTGACCAGGAACGTCGTCAGGGGAAACGCGCCGTCGGCCGTGGGCCACAGGAGCCCGGCGCCGTAACGGGCCGTCGCGCCGATCGCGCCGCCCGCCGCGACCACCGCCACGAAGGGCCCCTGCCCGGCGAACGGCTCGCGCCGCGGGGTGGGCCCGTGCAGTTCGACATCGGGGTCGATGGGTTCGCCGAGCACCTGAGGTCGGGCCTCTTCCATACGCGGGTTCTCCTACTCGCACAGCGCCCGGCACGTCCCCGGGCACACTGAAGTCGCAAGCAGGGACCGTTGGCGGCGCCGTCGCCGCGGTTGGGTGCGGCGGGCCCCACCGCCGCGCGACGCACTCGGGGTGCGCCGCACGGCCAGCCTACCGTGTGCCCGGAGGGGCCGTGCGCGGGTCCGGGGCCAGGTCGAGCGTCCAGTTCTGCCCGACGAGGTCCCGGCCGAAGCTGTGATGGGGCTCCTCGTCGGCGAGCGTGAAACCGTACCCCTGGTAGATCCGGCGCGCGGACTCCAGCACGTCGTTGGTCCACAGCGTGACCCGCCGGTAGCCGGCCTCGCGGGCGAACTCCAGACAGGTCCCGACCAGGCGGCCGCCCGCGCCCAGCCCCCGGGCCGCCTCGGTGACGAGCAGGATGCGCAGCCGCGCCACCTCCGGTGTGTCACCGGCGACCAGGAAGACGCAGCCCACGCGCTCCCCGCCGGCCTCGGCGATCCAGCCCGCCTCCCGGTCCGGGTCGTGCCCCGCCGCGTACGCGGCGACGATCCCGGCGACCAGGGCCTCGAAGTCGGTGTTCCAGCCGAACTGCCGGGCGTAGACCTCGCCGTGGGCCATCACCGTCCAGCCCAGGTCGCCGGGACGGTCGGCGCGCCGCACGGTGATCCGCGGCCGGTCCTCGGGCCGCGCGATCACGGCCTCTCCGCGCTGCTCCGACATGGCGTGTCCCTCCGGTGGCTCCGTCGTCCGCGCCCGGCGGCAGGGCGTACCACAGCTTCCGCGCCGGGCACTGACACGACTGTTTCAGTACCGCTAGGCTAGCCCCATGTCCCCGTCAGCGGCAGCCCCCTCCGCACGCCAGACCGAACTGCTGGAGGCCGCCTACCGGTACGTCCTCGCGCACGGTCTGGCCGACCTGTCGCTGCGCCCGCTGGCCACGGCCGTCGGTTCCAGCCCCCGGGTCCTGCTGTTCCTCTTCGGCAGCAAGGACGGTCTCGTACGGGCCCTGCTGGCGCGTGCCCGCGCGGACGAACTGGCGATCCTGGATCCTCTGCGCGGCCCCGGCGAGCCCATCGGCCTGCCCGCGGCCACCGAGCGGGTCTGGGCCTGGCTCGCCGCCGCCGGGCACCGCCCGCTGCTGCGGCTGTGGGCGGAGGCGTACGCCCGCTCCCTGGTCGAGCCGGACGGGCCGTGGGCCGGGTTCGCCCGTGCCACCGTCGAGGACTGGCTCGCGGTGCTCGCCGCCTGCCAGCCGCCCGCCGAGCGGGACACCGGGTCCGGCGCCATCCGCAGGACCCTGGCGCTCGCGGTGCTCCGCGGCGTCCTGCTCGATCTCCTCGCCACCGACGACGAGCCCCGTGCGAGCGCCGCCGTCCGCCACCACCTGGCCCTGCTCGACGGCTGACGCGCCACCGGGCCGGGGCCGCCCGCCGGGTGGACCGGGGCTCCTGCTGCCCGGCACGCGGTTTACCTCCGCGCACACGGGCTACGCGGCCCGGGACGGATCCACCACGAGCCCCGCGGATCCACCACGAGCCCCGCGGACTCACCACGAGCCCCGCGGATCCACCGCGACGCGGCCGCGAACCGGCCGTGAGTGCACCGTAGCGCTGGCGGCGGCCGGGGCGGAGGAGACAGGTGTCATGAGCCAGAACGACCCGGAACGCAGGAGGGAGCCGGTCCCGCGGTCGCGCTCCGGCGCGTTCGGCCGCAGATACCCCCGGACCGGCACCGAGCCGATGACCGCCCAGAGCCCCCTGGGACTGCGGCTGCTCCTGTCGGGGGTCTTCCTGCCGCTGTTCGCCGGGGCCGCCGCCTTCTTCGCCGTGTGGGCGGCGCAGGCCGTGCCGGGCGAGAACCCGGGCCGCGGCCCCCTCGTCATCGCCGCCGCCGTCTGCGCGGTGCTCGCGCTGCTGGCCGCGGCCGACGTGGCGGTCGTCGTCCGGCGGCTGCGGCGCGAGCGGGGCGCGGTGCCGTCCGGGCGCTGAGGCGGCTCCCGGGCGCGCCCGGGAGCCGGGTTCTCCCGGCACGGAGGACGGCATACCCGCGCGCGACGGCGCGGACCCGGTGCGCGACGGCGGTCCCGCACCGGCAACGCGCCTACAGGTACTGCTTCAGCTCCCGCCGCGCCAGCGAGCGCTGGTGCACCTCGTCGGGGCCGTCGGCGAGCATCAGGGTGCGCGCGCCCGCGTACAGCTCGGCCAGCGGGAAGTCCTGGCTGACCCCGCCCGCGCCGTAGAGCTGGATCGCCCGGTCCAGGATGCCGACCACCGCGCGCGGGGTGGCGATCTTGATGGCCTGGATCTCGGTGTGGGCGCCCTTGTTGCCGACCGTGTCCATCAGCCAGGCCGTCTTCAGCACCAGCAGCCGCAACTGCTCGACCTGGACACGGGCGTCAGCGATCCAGTTCTGCACCACGCCCTGCTGGGCCAGCGCCTTGCCGAACGCCGTACGGGAGACCGCCCGGCGGCACATCAGCTCGATGGCGCGCTCGGCCATGCCGATCAGCCGCATGCAGTGGTGGATCCGGCCCGGACCCAGCCGGGCCTGGGCGATGGCGAAGCCGCCGCCCTCCTCGCCGATGAGGTTCGACACCGGGACGCGCGCGTGGTCGAAGACCACCTCGGCGTGCCCGCCGTGGTAGTGGTCCTCGTACCCGAAGACCCGCATGGCCCGCCGCACGGTGACGCCCGGTGTGTCGCGCGGCACCAGCACCATGGACTGCTGGCGGCGCACGTCCGCGCCGTCCGGGTCCGTCTTGCCCATCACGATGAAGATCTTGCAGTCGGGGTGCATCGCCCCGGAGATGTACCACTTGCGGCCGGTGATCACGTACTCGTCCGAGCCGTCGTCCGCCCGCTCGATGTGCGTGGTGATGTTGGTGGCGTCCGAGGAGGCCACCTCCGGCTCGGTCATCGCGAACGCCGAGCGGATCTCGCCCGCCAGCAGCGGCTGGAGCCACTGCTTCCGCTGCCGTTCGTCGCCGAACTGCGCGAGCACCTCCATGTTGCCCGTGTCCGGCGCGGCGCAGTTGGTCGCGGTGGGCGCCAGCTGCGGGGAGCGGCCGGTGATCTCGGCCAGCGGGGCGTACTGGAGGTTGGTCAGACCGGCGCCGTGCTCGGCGTCCGGCAGGAACAGGTTCCACAGGCCCTGCCGCCGTGCCTCGGCCTTCAGCTCCTCCACCACCGGGGGGTTCTCCCAGGGCGAGGCGAGGCGGGCGCGCTGCTCGTGCGCGGTCTCCTCGGCCGGGTACACGTACTCGTCCATGAAGGCGAGGAGCCGGGCGCGCAGTTCCTCGGTGCGCGCGTCGAACGCGAAGTCCATGGGGATCAGCCCTCCTGGAGGCCCTGGGGGCCGTCGTGCAACGTGGTCAGGCCGTGCTGGATGAAGACGGGGACGAGGTCGCCGATACGGTCGAAGCCGCCGCCGACCGTCCGCCCGAGCGTGTACCGGTAGTGGATGCCCTCCAGGATCACCGCGAGCTTGAACCAGGCGAACGCGGTGTACCAGGAGACGGCGGACACATCGCGCCCCGAGCGCGCGGCGTACCGCTCGATCAGTTCGGCGGGCGAGGGGTGGCCCGGCGCCTCGGCGGTGGTGGACACGGGCGAGTCCGGCATGCCCAGCGGAGTGCAGTACATGACCAGCAGGCCCAGGTCGGTGAGCGGGTCGCCGAGCGTGGACATCTCCCAGTCGAGCACGGCCCGGATCCGGTCGTCCGGCCCGATCAGCGCGTTGTCCAGGCGGTAGTCGCCGTGCACCACGGCGGGCGCGGGGGAGACGGGCAGCTCGCGCCCGAGGGCGGCGTGCAGCTCGTCGATGCCGGGCAGGTCGCGGTCGCGGGAGGCGTCGAGCTGCTTGCCCCAGCGGCGCAGCTGCCGGTCGAGGAAGCCCTCCGGCCGGCCGAAGTCGGCGAGGCCCACCTCGGCGGGGTCGACCGCGTGCAGGGCGACGAGCGTGTCGACCAGGGACAGCACCGCGTGGCGCGTGCGCTCCGGGCCGAGCGGGGCGAGCTGGCCGGCCGTGCGGTACGGGGTGCCCTCGACGAACTCCATCACATAGAACGGCGCGCCCAGCACCTCCTCGTCCTCGCACAGCAGCACGGTGCCCGGCACCGGTACGTCCGTCGGCCGCAGCGCGCTGATCACCCGGTGCTCGCGCCTCATGTCGTGCGCGGTGGCCAGCACATGCCCGAGCGGCGGCCGCCGTACGACCCAGCGGCCGGTGCCGTCGGAGACGGTGTACGTCAGGTTGGACCGGCCGCCCTCGATCAGCCGGCCGGTCAGGGGGCCCCGCACCAGGCCGGGGCGCTCGCGGTCGAGCAGGTCGCGCAGCCGGTCGAGATCGAGTCCGGGCGGGTGGTCGGGGCTCATCCAGCGCTCCTGGGGGCGGGGTCGGCATCGGATCCCGACCATCATGCTGACTAGTCGGTATGTAGTCCAGACCACATCCGGGGAAAGTGATCGGCGTCTCGGGGCGGGGACCGCGGAAGCCGACGAGGGCCGCCGCCGCTGGGAAGCGGCGGCGGCCCTCGTGGCAGGCGGGCGGCGGGTCGGTCAGTTCGTGCCGATGCGGTCGTACGTGTCCGGGGCGGGGCCCTGGCCCGGCTCGCCGGACCGGTGTCCGAACGGCTGCCCCGGCCGCGGACCGGGATCCTCCCCGGGCGCGTACGGGGAGGACGGCCGGGGCCGGGCGGCGCGGCGCGGGCGGACGGGCCACCACAGGGAGCGGCCGAGCAGCGCGGCGAGCGCCGGGACCAGCGCGATCGACAGGACGAACGCCGACAGCAGGATGCCGAGGGCCGTCGCGAAGCCGATCTGCTGGGTGCCCGAGTCCGGGTTCACCGCGAGGCTGCCGAAGGACCCGGCCAGCACCAGCCCCGCGGTGGCCACGGCCGGAGCCGTGTGCCGCACGGCGCGGGCCACCGCGGCACGGGCCGGTCCGGGCCGCTCCATCTCCTCCCGTACCCGGTCGCTGATCAGGATGTTGTAGTCGGTGCCCAGCGCCACCACGAACAGGAAGAGCACCAGCGGCAGGGTGAAGGCGACACCGGGCTCGCCGCGCAGATGCTGGAACACCAGGGTCGAGGCGCCGAGCGTGGCGGCGAAGCCGAGACCGACGGAGATCATCAGCACCGCGGGCGCCAGCACGCTGCGCAGCAGGACGAGCAGGATCAGCGCGATGAGCGCCGCGGCCACGGGGAAGACCAGTTCGAGGTCCTCGGAGACGGCGGTGGAGATGTCCGCGAAGATCGCCGCGGTGCCGCCGACATGGGCCTCGGCGCCCGCGGGCGTGTGCGCGGCGACGGCCGCCCGCACCGGACCGGACACCAGGTCGCGCGCCTGCTGGCTCTGCGGGTCGGCGGTCAGGTAGAGGCTGATCCGGGCCGCGTCGCCGCCCTTGTCATAGACGGCGGGACTCACCTGGCCCACCCCCTCGGTGCGGCCGAGCGCCGCGGCCAGGGCGTCGACGCCACGCCGGTCGAGGGCGCCGGCGTCCTTGGTGACATAGACGTCGGTCGGGTCGGACACGCCCGCGGGCAGCGCGCGGGAGATCTCGGCCGCGGTGGCGGCGGCCGGGGTGTCACCGCCGCCGCTGCCGGTGCCGTAGTCCATCTTCATGCCGATCGTCCCGGCGGCCAGCGCGCCCAGCAGGACGACGGCGCCGGCCGCGACGGCGAGCGGGCGGCGGGCGACGGCGGTGCCGAAGCGCCCGGCCGTGCCCTCGCGCGGGGCGCGCTTCAGGGCGCGCGAGGGCCAGAACATCTTGCGGCCCGTGACCGCCAGCAGGGCGGGCATGAAGGTCAGGCTGGCCAGCAGCATCACCAGGACGGAGATCGCGATGGCCGGGCCCAGCACCCGGAACTGGCCGAAGCTCGCGATGCCCAAGGTCGCGAAGGCGGCCACGATGGTCAGCGCGGCCGAGGTGATCGCGGAGCCCACCCGGCCCGTGACCTCGCCCGCGATCTCGCGCGGCGCACGGTCCGGCTGCGCGCGCAGCCGTTCGCGGAAGCGGAACAGCAGGAACAGGAAGTAGTCGATCCCGATGCCCAGCAGCACCACGCTGATCAGCTGCGGTGTGCTCGGGTCCAGCCGGATCCCGCTGAGCAGGGCCGCACCGACCACGGCACCCGAGGCGGCCCCGCCGACGATGGCGACCGCCAGCAGCGGCAGCAGCGCCGCCAGGACACTGCGGAACACCAGGACGTTCAGCAGCACGATCAGCGCGACGGTGAGCGCGCCGGCCACCGTGCTCGTCGTCTTCTCCGCGTCCTGGCTGTCGACGGTGTCGGCCAGTCCGCCGGTGAATCCGGTGCGCAGGCCGTCCTGCGCGTACCGGCCGGAAGCGCTCTTCCTGAATTCCTTGAAGACATTCTGGAGACCCGGGTCGGTCGCATTTCCGGAGAGCCCGACCGAGAAGAGTGCGAAAGTACGGTGGGGTGCGACCGTACCCGGAGCGATCTTCGGCGTCTGCGAATAGTCCTTCGCCAGGAAGGGCGGCGCGTCCTCCGATTCCGGCATGGCCACCCGCTGTCTGCCGAGCGCCGCGGCCACCGACTCGGCGTGCCGCTGGTCGGCCGCCCCGAGCGGCTTGCCGTCGGCCCGCTTGACCAGCATGATCACGGAGTTGGCGTCCGGTTTGATCCCGAACTTGTCCTCGGCGACGTGCAGGGCCGCCGCCGAGTCGTACTTCTCGGGCAGGAAGTCACCCAGCTGACTCTCGGTGACGCGGTACATCAGTGCCTGACCCACCATGGTCAGTCCTATTCCCAGCAGTACCCATAGGGTGATGACTTTCCATGGATTTCTCGTGGAGAATCCGGTCAGGGCGCGAATCACGGGGGCTCCCGTTCGGGACGTTCTCGGACAGTGCCCTTCCAGCGAATCACCGGAATACGCGGAGATCGTCCGAGCAGGGGAGGAGAAGCGGCAGGGGGCCCCGGGACCGGCCGGCCGCCGGACCAGGACCCTGGTCCCGGTCCGGCCTCGGCCGCAGGTCGTAGCCCGGTGGCGCGGCCCGCTGCGACAATGGGTGAGCGGAGGACAGCACACACCGGTGCCCGCGGGCACCGGGCGACCACGGCGCGGAGCAGCGCGGAGAGGACCACCATGGCGACGCGCCGCAGCACCGCGCCGAACCGTCGCGGCCTGCGCGGACGCCTGTTCCCGCCGGGCACCGACGCCCTGCCGTGGACCCGCAACGACGCGCTGCTGACCGTCGGCGCGGCCGCCGTCGACATCGTCGGATACACCGCGTTCCCGCAGCTCACGGGCATACCGGTATCGGGTGTCGGTGTCCTGCTGCTGACGCTGTCCGCGCTGCCGCTGCTGGTGCGGCGGCTGTTCCCGCTGACGGTCATGACGGCCGTCCTGGTCCTCGGCGCGGCGCTGAACCTGTCGGTGCCGATGGAGCAGCACTTCGGCGCCACCCTGGCGGTCGCCCTCTACACGGCCGCCCGCACCGGCCGTCCCTGGGCGACGGCCGCCGCGGCCGCCGGGGCCATCGGCATCACCCTGCTCACCCCCGGCATCGCCGCTCCGGGCGGCGTCCTGAACCTGACCAGTGCCTGTGTGGCCGCCGTGCTCATCGTCGGCGCCGCTCTGGTGGTCAACCGCTGGCAGCGCGAGACGGAGGCCAACCGGCGCCTGCTCGCCGACCGGGCGGTGGCCGAGGAACGCCGCCGTATCGCCCGGGAGCTGCACGACATCGTCGCCCACCGCATCACCACCATGCAGCTGATGGCGGGCGGCGCCCGCGCCAACCTCGACCACGACGCCGGTGTCGTCCGCGAGGCCCTCGTCACCCTGGAGGAGTCGGGACGGCTCGCGCTGCGCGAGATGCGCCAGCTCCTGGACGTGCTGCGGGCCGACGAGGACACCACGACCGGTCCCGACGGCACCCCGGAGGCGCCGCAGCCCGGCCTCGACGACCTGGACCGCCTGATCAAGGAGTCCCGGCAGGCCGGGCAGCCCGCCGTGCTGACCGTGGACGGCGATCCGGCGCCGCTGCCCCAGGTGGTCGGCCTCACCCTCTACCGGATCGTCCAGGAGGCGCTGACCAACGCCCGCAAGCACGCCGGGCCCTCCGTACCGGTGGAGGTCCGCCTGACCTGCCTGCCCGGGAGCGTGCGGGTGACCGTCACCGACCGGGCCGAGGCGGAGTCCGCCGAGCCCGCCCCGGCGCCCGGCCCCGGCAGCGGATACGGTCTGATCGGCATGCGTGAACGGGTCGCCCTGCACGGCGGCACACTGGAGTCCGGCCCGCTCCCCGAGGGCGGCTTCCGGGTCGCGGCGAGCCTGCCGCTGGAGGCGCCGGCGGGCGCGGACGAGGAGAGCGACGGGTGAGCGAGACCAAGGCCGTGGGCGGCACCGCCGAGGACGCCGCGCGGGACGCGGGGGAGCGGGCCGTCCGGGTGCTGATCGCCGACGACCAGCCGCTGGTGCGCCGCGGTCTCGCGCTGATCCTAGGGCCCGCCCCGGACGTCACCGTGGTCGCCGAGGCCGAGAACGGCGAGCAGGCCCTCGTGCTGGCCCGGGAGCACCGCCCCGACGTCGTGGTCATGGACATCCGGATGCCCGTCCTCGACGGGGTCGCCGCCACCGAGCGGCTCGTCCGGGACCTGCCCGAGTGCCGGGTGCTCGCCCTCAGCACCTTCGACATGGACGAGTACGTGGTCGCCGCCCTGCGCGCCGGCGCGTACGGCTTCCTGCCCAAGGACAGCTCACCCGAGGAACTGGTGGCCGCGATCCGCACCGTCCGCACGGGTGAGGCCGTCGTCGCGCCCCGGCTGCTGACCCGGCTCATCCGCGCCTACGTCAGGACCGGGCGGGCGGCGCCGCAGGGCCGCGAGCGGCCCGCCGCCGAGGGCACCGCGGCGCTCACCCCGCGCGAGGTGGAGGTCTGGCGGCTGCTGGCCACCGGCCTGGACAACACCGAGATCGCGCAGACCCTGGAGATCAGCGTCTCCACCGTCAAGAACTACATCACCAGCATCTTCGACAAACTCGGCGTCCGGGACCGGGCGCAGGCGGTCATCGCCGCCTACGAGTCGGGCCTGGTCGCGGCCGGGCAGCAGGCGGGACGGGACTGGCAGGACTGACAGGACCGACTGGACTGGCAGAACCGACTGGACTGGCAAGGACGGAACGGACGGCCCACGCGGGCCCGGCACAGTCGTCCGCCGGGCCCGCGAGGCCGCGCACACCAGAGCGGGCTACGGCTTGCGGCGCCCGTCCGGAGTGCGGGGCACCGGCTCCGCGTCGCGGGTGGCGGTGGTCATCCCCTTGGGGGCGGTCATCGCCTTCGGATCGAGCACCTGGTCGCCGTAGAGATCCTCCAGCCAGGTCGACTGGTAGATCGTGTCGAGATAGCGTTCGCCGAGGTCGGGGGCGATGGCCACCGCCGTCAGATCGCGCTCGTCGTGCTCGGCCAGCCAGGACATGGCCCCGCTGACCACCGTGCCGGTGGAGCCGCCGAACAGGAACCCGCGCCGGGCCAGCCGGTGGCAGGCGCGGATCGTGTCCGCCTCCTCCACCCGGATCACCTCGTCGACGAAGGACTCGTCCAGCAGCGGGGGACGCATGCTCATGCCGAGGCCGGGGATCATCCGGCGGCCCGGCGCCCCGCCGAAGGCCACCGAGCCGACGGTGTCCACCGCGACGATCCGCACCGGCCGGTGCCACTCGCGGAAGTAGCGCGCGCACCCCATCAGCGTCCCGGTCGTGCCCGCGCCCACGAACAGCACGTCCAGACGCGGGAACTGACGGGCGATCTCCGGTGCCGTACGACGGTAGTGCGCACCCCAGTTGCCGGGGTTCGTGTACTGGCTGAGCCACACGTACCGCTGGTCGGAGGCGCACAGGGCGCGCACGTAGTCGATCCGGGCGCCCAGGAACCCGCCGTTGGCGTCCAGGTCGGCGATGACATGGACCTCGCTGCCCAGCGCCTCCATCAGCAGCCTGGTCGACAGATTGCAGCGGGAGTCGGTGACGCACAGGAACCGGTAGCCCTTGCTGGCCGCGATCATGCTGAGCGCGACCCCCAGGTTGCCGGACGAGGACTCGATCAGGACCGAGTCCTTGCTCAGCAGCCCGTCCTGCTCCGCGGCCTCCACCATCTCGACCGCGGCCTTCAGCTTGATCGAGCCCGCGAAGTTGAAGCCCTCGCACTTGAGGAAGAGCGAGCGCCCGAAGATCGGCCGGAGGTCGACGTAGAGCTGGCCTTCGTTGAAAGCGTGGGGAGCGGTAATGACGGGCACGCTAACCTCCTGATGCCTGGGCCGGGGGACGGGACGATCAGCGATCAGCCGTACCGGCGCAGCTCGTGGAAGAAGTCGTCGACGACATGGAGATTCCCGGCCCGAGCCACCTCGTCGTGGACGTAACCGCCGACGGCGAGGTCGAGGACACCGAGACCGAACGGGGAGAAGACCACGGTCCGGTCGCCCGGCGGCTCCACCCGGCCGGTCAGCACGTCGTCGAGCGTGCCGTCCAGGAAGTCCCGCCCACCGGTGAGCTGTTCGGCCAGATGCGGCGAGGTGTCCGCCTTCAGGCAGTGCTCGACGTCGTCGACGAAGTTGGCCGCCTCCAGCAGGATCCGGGGGTCCAGGTCGCGCAGCGACACATGCAGGACCACCGGATGGTGGGCGAACCAGGACGGGTCGCTGACATGCGGTGCGCCCGCCACGGTCGCGAAGACCACCAGGTCGCTGGAGCGGATCAGCTCCTCCGGGCTGTCGTGCACGGTGATCCGCGCGTCCCGCCCGCCCGGCGCGTCGGCCGTGGCCTGGCGCAGATAGCCGCAGAAGCCCGCCGTGCTGTCGGCCGACACGTCGTACACGCCGACCGTGTCGAAGCTCCAGCCGGTGCCGGCGAGAAACGTGTGGATGTACCGGGCGATCAGTCCCGTGCCGAAGAAACCGACCCGGGTGGGCCGGGTCCTGGTGCGGGTGAGCCGGTCCGCGGCCAGCGCCGCCGAGGCCGCTGTCCGGGTGGCGCTGATGATGGAGCTCTCCAGGCACGCGAACGGATAGCCCGTGTCGTGGTCGTTGAGGATCAGCACCGCCGACGCCCGCGGCACCCCGGCCGCGACGTTCTCCGGGAAGCTGGAGATCCACTTCAGCCCGTCCACCCGCACCCGCCCGCCGACCGAGGCGGGCAGCGCGATGATCCGGGAGGTGGGCCGGTCCGGGAAGCGCAGGAAGTACGACGGCGGGTTGACCGTCTGCCCTTCGCCGTGCAGCCGGTAGGTGGCCTCGACCAGGTCCGTGATCTCCTGCTCGCGGCCCTGGAGCGCCTGCCGCACCTGGGCGCCGGAGATCACCGCGAAGGACGGCACACGGCCGGGCCGGGCGGTGGGGGAGTCGGTGGCGGGGGACGTCACGGAGGTCATCGCCGTGTTCCTTCCGGGGTCGGGGCGCCGTCGGCCAGCAGCCGCGGCTCGGCCATCGCCACCAGCACCTGCCGCTCGCCGGTGAACGGCTCCCGGCTGTGCGCGGTGCGGATGTTGTCGACGAGCAGCAGATCGCCTGCCTGCCACGGCTCGCGGCGGGTGTGCTCCTCGTAGACGGCGTTGAGCGTCTGGACGACGTCCTCGCCGATCGGAGTCCCGTCGCCGTAGCGGGTGTTGAAGGGGAGCCCGTCGGCGCCGTACTCGTCGACCAGGTACTCGCGCACCTCCGGCGCCAGCGTCCACTCGTTGAGGAAGGCGATCTGGTTGAACCAGCAGCGGCGGCCGGTGACCGGATGCCGTACGACGGCGCTGCGGCGCTGCCGGGTGCGCAGCGAGCCGTCGTCGCGCCACTCGAAGTCGATGCCGTGGGCGCGGCAGTAGTTCTCCACGGTCTCGCGGTCCTCGGTGCCGAACGACTCGGCGAGCGAGGCCCCGATCTCGTCGTTGTAGCTGCGGGTGAGGAGCCAGCCCTCGCGCTCGAACCGCTCGGTCAGCGCCGCGGGCAGCGCCCGCAGCACCTCCTCCGCGTCCGCCACCGCGGTCGCCCCGCCCCGGTCGGGCGCGGCGAGGCAGGCGAACAGCATCAGCGAGGGGACCCGCTGCGCGTAGCTCAGCTCGTGGTGCATGCACATCGGCTGGTTGTCCGGCCAGGCGGTGGACGAGTACAGCCCTCCTCCGTAGGACTGCCGGGGGGCGAACGCCTCGCGTTCCGTCATGGGTTCACCGGCGAGCGCGGTGAACACCGCCCGGACCCGCTCCGGTTCCCCGAGCGCCAGGCCCCGCACCACGAGCGCGCCGTGCTCGGTGACCTGCGCGCGCACGGCCTCCCGGTACGCGGACGCCCAGGCGGCCGCGTCGGCGGGCGGCTCGACGCGCAGGACCGGCGGCCGGTCCGGTCGCGACTCCACCTCCAGCAGTGACGCCGGGGACGAGAACGACATCTCGATTTCCTTTCGTCGGGCGTGGTGCCGGGATCAGGAGGACGCCAGCAGTTCGGCGGCGCCCAGGACGGCCCGCGCCGCCGCGTCCGGCCGGGTGCGCGGGAAGTAGTGGCCCCCGTCGGGGAGTTCGTGCAGATCGACCAGGTCGGACAGGAACATCCAGTCCCGGTGGCGGTCGGCCGGCCCGGCGGTGTGCGGGTCGTCGGCGGCGAGGACCACCGTCACCGGCACGGCCAGCCGGGCCGCCTCGGGGGAGTCCAGCGCGGCGGCGAAGTAGCGGTGCGCCGCGACGCAGTCGTGCCGGTAGGCGGCGCCGATGTGCTCGGCGTGGTCCGCGTCGAGTTCGCCCAGCTCGGAGTAGCCGCTGTCCGCGCTCAGCCGTGCGGCGATCTCGGCGTTGCTCCGCCCGGACAGCTCCTCGACGGCGGTGGCGCGGGCGGCGGCGGTGCCCGGCAACTGCGCGCCCAGGAACAGCCGTACCACCTCCACCGTGCCGTCCTCGTGCAGCCGCCGCGCCGTCTCGACGGCCAGGGCCGCCCCGGAGGAGTGGCCCCACAGCATGACCTGGCGCGTGCCGCGCCCGCGGATCTCCGCCGCCACCTGCCCGGCGACCTCCTCCAGCGGGGCGAACGGCTCGTCGGCGGCGGCCAGGTCGTGGCCGGGCAGCTCGACCGCGTACACCGCCGGACCGCGGCCCGCCAGCGCGCTCGCCAGCGGCCGGAAGTTCACCGCGTTGCCGCCCGCGTAGGGGAAGCACACCAGCGCGCACGCGTCGGTGTCACCGGCCGCCGACAGCGGTTGCAGCAACTCCGTGCGCCGGTGCGCGGCGCCGTCCAGCAGCGCGGCGAGGTCGGCGAGCACCGGATGGCGGGTGATGTCCTTGAGGGACACGGCCCGGTCCAGGGCGATGGTCAGCTTCACCGCCGACAGCGAGGTGCCGCCGGAGTCGAAGAAGTGGTCGCCGCGGCCGATCCGCTCGCGGGGCAGGCCCAGCAACTGCGCCCAGGTGTCCGCGAGCCTGCGCTCGGTGGCGGTGCGCGGCGCGTCCTCGGGGCCGCCGTCCGCCGTGTCCTTCTCGGCCAGCCGCGCGGCCAGCGCGGTCAGCGCCTTGCGGTCGGTCTTGCCGTTGGCGGTCAGCGGCAGGGCGTCCTGCCAGTGGAAGGCCGAGGGCACCATGTACGCGGGCAGCGCGGCCCCGAGCGTGTGCCGCAACTCCTCCGCCGCCAGCGGCTGTCCGCTGTAGAAGGCCACCAGATGCGCGCCCCGGCCCGGCAGTTCGGTGACGACGACCGCGCCGTCGCGCACCCCGGGGGCGCGCAGCAGCGTGTTCTCGATCTCCCCGATCTCGATGCGGAAGCCGCGGATCTTGACCTGGCTGTCCCGGCGGCCGAGGAACTCCAGTGCGCCGCCGGGGTGCCAGCGCCCCCAGTCACCGGCCAGATAGAGCCGCTCGCCGGGCCGGTACGGGTCCTCCCGGTACGCCTCGCGGGTGCGCTCGGGATCGTTGACGTAGCCGCGGCCCACGCACACCCCGGAGAAGGCGATCAGACCGGGCGCGCCCAGCGGCACCGGTGCCAGGTGCTCGTCGACGACGAGGACCCGCACGTTGTTCACCGGCCGGCCCAGCAGCACCCGCTCCGGCACGGCCCGCAGGATCTCGTGGTTGGTGTCGTCCGACGTCTCGGTCAGCCCGTACGCGTTGACCAGCGGGATGTCCGGCTTCAGGGCGAACCAGCGCTGGACCAGTTCGCGCTTGAGCGCTTCGCCGGTCACCGACACACAGGCCAGATCGGGCAGTTCGCGCGGCCGCCGCTCCAGATAGGACGCCACCACCTCCAGGTAGGAGGGCACGACCTGGACGACCGCGACCCGGCCGCGCTCCAGCGTGTCGACGAACCGCTCGACGTCCAGGACCGCCTCCTGCTCCACCAGCAGGGTCCGCCCCCCGGTCAGCAGCGCGGCCAGCAACTGCCACAGCGAGATGTCGAAGCACTGCGGGGCGGTCTGCGCCACCACCGACTCCGGCCCGATCTCCAGGTCGTCGATCTTGGCGAACAGGTGGTTGAGCATGCCCGCGTGCTCGCACATCGCGCCCTTCGGCTCACCCGTGGAACCGGAGGTGAAGTAGATGTACGCCAGCCGGCCGGGCGCGATGTCCAGTCCGGGGTCGCCGTCGTCGTGGCCCTCCGCGTACGCGTCCGGCAGCATCAGCTTCTCGGCCGGGTCCGGCAGCGAGGCCAGGGCCTCGTCCAGGGTGGCGGTGCTGCCCGGCTCGGCCAGCACGAGCCGGCAGCCGGCCCGGGACAGTGCCGCCGCGATCCGGCCGGCCGGGAAGTGCGGCTCGACGGGCAGATAGACACAGCCGGCCTTGAACACCGCGAGCACCGACGCCAGCCAGTCCAGGGTGCGTTCGGTGACCACCGCGACCACGCCCTCCGGCCCCGGATCGCGGGCCAGCAGGGCCCGCGCCAGCCGGTTCGCGCGGGAGTTCAGCTCGGCGTACGTCCACGAGTCGTTCCCGTGCACGGCGGCCACGGCCTCGGGCCGCTCCCGTACCCGCTGCTCGAACAGCTCGTGCGCCCGCGCGTCGGGCAGGGCGCGCTCCGGTCCCGCGAGCCCTTCGAGCTGCTCGCGCACCTCCGCCTCCGGCAGCAGGCTCTGCCGCGCGTGCTCGGCGTCCGCGTCGGCGGCCATCAGCCGCAGCGCCGTCAGGTGGTAGCCGCAGATCCGGGCCGCCGCCGCCGCGTCCAGCACCTCGGTGCGGTACCGCAGCCGCAGCACCATGTGTCCCGCACGGTCGGCGCAGCCGACCGCGAGCACCGCGTCCCGGGGCAGGCTCTCCCCGCGGGCGTCCTCCGGGTCGAAGACCACCTCGTACGCCGGTCCGGTCAGCCCCAGTTCGCGGCGCAGCCCGTGCACCGGGAAGTCACGGTGGGCCAGCAGGTCGGCCTCGACCCGGCGGGCGGCGCGCACCACGCCGCGCCAGGTCCGCGGCGCGACCGTCAGCCGGCAGGGGAGCGGTTCGCCCTCGCCGGTGGCGCGTCCGGTCACCACGTCCTGCTCGCCGCTGAGCGCGGCCAGCACCTTGGCGTGGGCGGCCAGCAGCACCGCGCCGACCGGCACGCCGAGTTCGGCGGCCAGGGCGCGCACGGCGCGCGCCACCCGGTCCGGCACCGGCTCCTCGTGTCCGGCCGTGCCGGGCCGGGGCCGCGGCGCCCACCGCGGGACGGCGGTGAAACCACCGGCGGTCAGCACCTCGGTCCAGAAGTCCCTGTCCGCTGCCACGAGCGCTCCCATCGAATGACCCTTCCTCAGTTCGCCGCCGGAGCGGCGGGGTTACCGCCCCACTCCGCGTGCGCGGGGACTTCCTCGCCCTTCATCAGGAAGGAGTCGGGCGCCAGCACGGCCCCGTCGCCCAGCGTCACGCCGTAGTGCACATGGGCGCCGATGCCGAGGGTGACGCCCGCGCCGAGCGTGGTGTGCTCGGACTTGAACGTGCCGTCCTCCTGCGAGTGGCACTGGATCTTGCTGCCGGCGTTGAGCGTGCAGTCGTCGCCGATGGCGGTCAGCGTCCGCTCGGTGATGAAGCAGCCGTCGTCGAAGACCCGACGCCCGATGCGCACCCCGGTCAGCCGCCAGATCAGCGCCTTGTACGGGGTGCCGTTGAACACGGCCAGATAGTGGTCCGGGACCTTCCACAGCCGCTCGTGCCACCAGAAGTACGGGTCGTAGATGGAGCACAGCTGCGGGCGCAGCGCGCGGAACCGGGTCAGGCAGCGCTCCAGCAGGATGTTGTGCGCGGTGGTGACGAGGAGCGTGACGGCCAGATAGGCGCCGATCACGAGGTGGCCCAGCGCGCCGTACAGGCCGACCGAGACGAGACCGAACGCGGTGAGCACCGTGGTGTGCAGCCAGCGCACCACCAGGTGCAGGGCCATGGACCGCAGGTTGTAGCGGTTCTTGGCGGCGAGGCCGCGGTGCAGCGCGTCGCCGCTGCGCAGATGGTCGAACCGCGCGTCGCGCTCCACCGTCCGCGGGATCTCGAAGCAGGGGGAGCCGAGCAGTCCGACGCCCTCCCTCACCTCCCCGTCGAGCGGCACCATCACCTTCGTCGCCAGCAGGCAGTTGTCGCCGGTGCGGGCACCGGCCGGGAAGGCGATGTTGTTGCCGAGGAAGTTGTGCGCGCCGATCGCGGCCCGGCTGGTCCGGAAGGACGTGCTGGAGTAGTCGGCGTTGAGGACGGACAGGCCGTCGGCGACCATCGTGCCGCTGCCCACGGACACCAGGAACGGGGACTGGTGCTGCACCTCGGTGCCGAAGTTCGAGCCGGTCTGCTCCACCCGGTCGAGGTCGTACCCGATGCCGCGCAGATAGGGGACGATGTAGGAGCTGTCCCCGAACAGCCAGGTGAAGAACCTGATGTTGGTGAGGGTCGCCATCATCCGGTGCGCGGCGTAGTGGAAGCCGTAGAGCGGGTACACCCGGTCCGGTCTGACCAGTCGGCGCAGCAGCCGCGGCACGGTGCACAGGGCGAGCACGCCCAGGACGATGCCGCCGCAGTACAGCACCGTGGACACGAGCAGGGTGTCGGCGACGATCTCCCCCGCCGTCGTGCCCCGGGTCTCCGCGGCCAGGCGCTTGCTGAGCACCGGCACCTCGGCGAACAGCATGTAGACGCCGCCCACCGCGAGCGGCAGATAGAGCAGGAAGAGCTGGAGCAGGGTGGTGGTCGCGAACCCGGCCCGGCGCAGGGTGCCGCAGCGGGCGGGCGGGACGCGTATGTGGTCGACGTCGGTCGGCTGGGCCGGGGAGCCGTGCCGCCGCTCGCCGGCCGGGACGTGCTGGCCCGGGTAGAGCGCGGAGGCGTGGCCGAGCTGGGAGCCGTCGCCCATGACCGTGTCGATGTCGAGCACGGTCTTCTCGCCGACGAAGACGTCCCGGCCCAGGGTGACGCTGCCGGTGCGGATGCGGCCCGCGTGCGCCCGGTAGCCGAGGAAGACGGCGTCGTTGCGGATCACCGTGCCGGCGCCGACGGTGAGCAGGTCGGTGCAGACCGGCACGGACCGGGAGAGGATCGTGACGTCCTTCCCGATGCGCGCGCCGAGCGCCCGCAGATACATCACGTACAGCGGATTGCCGACGAAGAGCACCATCGGATTGGCGTGGAGCAGTGATTTGACGAGCCAGAAGCGCAGGTACGCCATGCTCCACACCGGGAACTCCAGTCGTTTCCACCGGCCGACGAGAACCCATTTCACCAGGACGGGAAAGGCGCACAGGGCGAGGAAACCGATCGTGCCGCACAGGAACGACCGCAGATAGATGTGGGCGAGACCCGAAGCGGCGGCCACCCATTCATAGGCCTGGGCGGTGACCATGCCGATGACGAAGGAATAGCCGAGGAATATCAGCGTCTGGAGCGTTCCGCACAGCACGGGACCCGGTGCGCGCCGGGGCACGGCGGGCGCGGGGTGCTCGGGGTGCGCGGCCGGGGCGGTGGACGACGGGTCCGGGGGCGGTGCGGCGGTGGGCGCGGGCGCCGCCGCGACCAGCGCAGCGGCCAGTTCGCGGAGGGTGGGGTGCCGGTAGATGTCCTTCATGGACACCGACGGCAGTTGAGGGTGTTTCCGCACCCGCGCGCAGAACTGCGCCATGACGAGCGAGTTGGCGCCGAGGTCGGTGAAGAAGTGACTCTCGGCGTGTATTCGGTCGGCGTGCACGACGTCCGCGAGGATGCCCGCGAGTTCCCTTTCGGTGTCTGCGGTGTCTGCGGTGTCTGCGGTGTCTGCGGTGTCTGCGGTGTCCGGTTCTGCTTTTCCGTGCCGGGTGAGCGCGGATTCGTCAGGACCGGGCATCAGTATGTCGGCAGACTTCTCCACCATGCGAGCTCCCTGAGGAAAGGTCGAAAACCGTCGGCCAGGGGTGGCCGGTCCCCGAGACCGTGCGTTTTCGCCTGATCACGAAACCATGGATCAGTCTTGTGCGGTGTGCGCGCGCCTGCCACTCGGATCCGGTGCGCCGATGTCCCGTCCGACGCCCCACGCGCCGGTGTTCAGGCGGCGGAGGCGCGCCGTGGGGCACCCAAAGGATCACCCGTATGGGGGCGGCGCGCGGTCTCCGGGACGGTGGCGGACTCCGGGGCCGGGCGCCGCGCGCCGAGTCGAGTGGCCCCCGAGAGTGCGGACGCGCAGACTGAGCTGAGACGCGGGGCCGTGACCGGGCAGCAGCGCGGTCGGGCTCCCTGCTGGACCGTGCCGGACCGTTCGTCGAGGGGGCCGATATGGCCGTAGAGATCCCGCCCCTGGTCGCGCCCTCCCGCCTGAGGCGTCGCGGGGGCCTGTGGGGTGAGTGCCTGGCGGAGTTCCTGGGGACCCTGGTACTCATCGCCTTCGGCTGCGGTGTGGTCGCGATGGCGGTCGCCGCGCTGCCCGGCTCCGGCCGCACCGAGGGGCCCACGACCTTCTTCCTGGGCGCGGGCGACTGGCTCCTCATCACCTGGGGCTGGGCGTTCGCCGTGGTCTTCGGTGTGTATGTGGCGGGCGGGGTCAGCGGCGCCCACCTCAACCCGGCGGTGACGCTGGCGTTCGCGGTCCGGCGGAAGTTCCCCTGGTCCAAGGTGCTGCCGTACTGGCTCTCGCAGGTGGTGGGCGCCTTCGTCGGCGCCGCCCTGGTGTACGCGGTCTACCACGACGCCATCAACACCTTCGACCAGGCCATGAAGGGGCCGAAGACGCACGGGCACACCGTCGCGTCCTTCTCCATCTTCGGCACGTTCCCGGCGCCCTACTTCCACGGCGGCTACTGGGGGCCGCTGGTGGACCAGATCGTCGGCACGTCGCTGCTGGTCATGCTGATCGTGGCCATCGTCGACCTGCGCAACACCGCCGTGAAGGCGAACCTCGGCCCGCTCGTGATCGGCTTCGCCGTGGCGGCCGTCGGCATGTCCTACGGGGCCAACGCCGGTTACGCCATCAACCCGGCCCGCGACTTCGGACCCCGGCTGTTCACGTTCTTCGCCGGCTGGGGAGACCTGGCACTGCCGGGCACCGAACCCGGCTCGTACAGCGCCTACTGGTGGGTGCCCATCGTCGGGCCGCTGGTCGGCGGCGTGGTCGGCGTCCTCGTCTACGACCTGTTCATCGGCGACATCCTGCACATCCGCGCCCAGCAGGACGAACTCCCCGAGGTCGGCCGCACCCGGGGTTCCGCCTCCGACGAGGAGTAGGCCACGTTCTCGGCGCCGGACTCGGTGCCCTTGCCGCCGCGCGGCGTCACGTGGTCCCCGGGCTCCAGGTAGTGGTCGGCGGAGAACCGGAACCGGTTGCCGGAGGCGTCCTTGACGGCGTCCTTGCCGAGTGAAGAATCCGTGAAGGCTCCCGGGGGGGGCGGGCGGGGCGGCCGGCGCGAGCCGGGGCACGGCGACCCCGCCGCCGGGGGAGCGCGTCCTCGGGTCCGGCCTCGCCGCACGGATGACCGGGCCGCCGCCGGCCCGCCTCCCGGCGCGTCCCGTACCCGGGGCGGGGGCCGGAGCCCGCTATGTTCGTGCGCACACAGCGAGGTTCGGAGCCGGGGATGCAGAACACAGACGTACGGGACCAGGAGGCGCAGGCGCCACCGGCGCCGCCGCCGGGCGCCGGGGAACGGGCCGCGCGCGGTCTGCCGCGGTCCTGGCCGCTCCTGCTGCTGGGCGCGGCCGTCCTGCCCGGAGCGGTGGTCTTCGCCGTGGGGCGCTGGTCGGACGGGCAGGCGCTGGAGGCATGGCGGACCGTCTGCCTCGCCGTCACCGTGCAGGCCACGCCCTTCCTGCTGCTCGGCACCGTCCTGTCCGGCGCCATCAACGCCTTCGTGCCGGACCGGGTGTTCAGCCGCGTACTGCCCCGGCGGCCCGCGCTCGCCGTCCCGGTGGCCGGGATCGCCGGCGTCGTCCTGCCGGGCTGCGAATGCGCCTCCGTGCCGGTCGCGGGCAGCCTGATCAACCGGGGGGTGACCCCGGCCGCCGCCTTCGCCTTCCTGCTCTCCGCCCCGGCGGTCAACCCGGTCGTGCTGACCGCCACCGCGATCGCCTTCCCCGGGAACCCCGCCATGGTGCTGGCCCGGCTGGTCGCCTCCCTGGTCACCGCCGCCGCGATGGGCTGGCTCTGGCTCTTCCTGGGCCGCGAGGAGTGGCTGCGGCCGACGGCCCGGCACACCGGCCACCGGCCGGGACACAGCCGCTGGACGGAGTTCCGGCGCGGCTTCCAGCACGACTTCCTGCACGCCGGCGGCTTCCTGGTGCTCGGCGCCATGGCGGCGGCCACCTTCAACGTGGCGGTGCCGCGCACCGTGCTCGACACGTTCTCCGGCTCGCCCTGGCTCTCGGTGCTGTTCCTCGCCGGGCTCGCCGTGCTGCTCGCGGTGTGCTCGGAGGCCGACGCGTTCGTCGCGGCCTCGCTCACCGGGTTCTCGCCGCTGGCCCGGCTGACGTTCATGGTGGTCGGCCCGATGGTCGACCTCAAGCTGATCGCGCTTCAGGCGGGCACATTCGGAAAGGCGTTCGCGGCGCGCTTCTCCACCGCGACCGCCGTCGTCGCCGTCGTGTGCAGCACGCTCGTCGGAGGATTCCTGCTGTGAGACGCCCGTTCCAGGTGGCCCTGCTCGTCCTCAGCGGACTCGGGCTGCTGCACGCCTCGCTCTTCACCGACCTCTTCCTGCGCTATGTGAAGGAGGGCATGCGGCCCCTGCTGATCGCCTCCGGGGTGCTGCTGCTCCTGCTGGGCGTCGCGGAGGCATGGCCCTCGAAGCGGCGTACGGGACATGACGGGGCGACGCACGACGAGCCCGAGCACGGGCATGGGCACGAACACGGGGCCGGGAGCGGTCACGGGCACGACCACTCCCGGGCGCCGCGCGTCGCCTGGCTGCTGTTCCTGCCCGCCCTGAGCCTGCTCTTCTGGGCCCCGCCCGCCCTCGGCGCGTACACCGCCTCCCGCGAGGCGCCCCGGGCCGTCGACCGGCAGAGCAGCTTCGACCCGCTGCCCGCGACCTCGCCGCTCCCGCTGACACTCAGCGACTTCACCCGCCGGGTGCAGCAGGACCGCACCCAGGCCGTCCGCGGCCGTACGGTCCTGCTGACCGGGTTCGTCACGCCGGACAAGGGGCACCGGGACAGCTGGTACCTCACCCGGATCATCCTGAACTGCTGCGCGGCGGACGCCCAGTCCGTGAAGGTGCGCGTCCACGGGGCCGCCCCGCCCGCGAACACCTGGGTCTCGGTGACCGGCACCTGGCACCCGGGCGGCACCCTGGGCACCGCGTCGGCCGCGGCCGCGCTCGACGCCCGCGCGGTCCGGACGATCGACCGGCCGGTCAACGGCTACACGGACGACCTGCCGCTCGTGCCGTCGCGCTGACGGACGGGCGGACGGACGGGCGGACGGGCGGACGGGCAGGGCCCCGGGCCCGTGGCCCGTGGTCAGGCGCCCGGCCGCGGCCGTACGGTCAGGATCTGCTGGGCGTGCCCGACCGGACCGTGCACATCGTGCAGGACCGTGCTGGTGACGCCCTGGCCCGTGGGACCGAAGACGACGGTGGTGTCCAGGCCGGTCCAGCGGCCCTCGGGACGGCGGTGCAGATGCACGGTCAGATCGACGTTGGGGAAGATCCACTCCTTGGGCGACTCCCGTACGGCGATGCCGTTCGCCGTGTCCACCAGGGCCAGGTAGGAGGCGAGCGGGGAGCTGGGCTCGCCGGCCACCAGGGCGAGCGGGGTGGAGACCCAGGCGGTGGCGCGGCCCGGCCGCGGCGGGGCGAGCGGGCGGACGTCGAGGGAGGCGATGTAGCCGCCGGGCCAGTGGTCGGCCATCGGCCACGGGGCGAGCCGCTCGGGCGGGGTGAGCCGGTCGTCGGCGCCGCCCTCGACGCCCGTGGTGTCCTGCGGGGCGAGCAGCCAGGCCCGCGCCCGCACCACCGGGCGCCCGGCGACACTCACCACGGCCTCCAGCAGCTCGATGGTCCGCCCCGGCCGGACGGTCTCCACCTGGATCTCGCACTCCTCCAGGGCCAGCCGGCCCAGGATGTCGTAGCTGATCCGTGACAGCAGCAGCCCGCCCGGCCCCCGGTCCGCCAGATACCCCTCGATCGCGTGGACCACGAGGCCCCCGAGCGGACTGAAGTGCAGCTCCGTCTCGTCCCAGGCCCCGCTCGCGTGGGCGGTCGGCTTGAAACGGTGCTCGTCGGTGCGGACGTAGTAGCTGTCGGGTGCCGTGCTGCCGGTGTTCAACGGACGCCTTCCCTCGGTCTGTGCCTCACTCTCGCTCCGCGCCCGCGCCGGCCGGCTCCGAACCGGGAACCGGGTGCGCGCGGGACGGACACGGGGCAGCATGACACGGACGGCGGTACCCGCCCTGCGGCAGGGTGCCCCGATGCGGCCACCACCGGGGAGGACTCCGTGCACCTGCGCGACGTGACCGAGGACGACGTGGGCGCGTACCTCCGTATGCGGTGCGACCCGGAGATGACGGCCGGGCTCGGCGGACCGCTGCCGGCTGCCGGAATGGCGGACAAGGTGCGCCGGGACGCCGCGGAGGCGGCGGCGGACACCGCCTGGATCAAGATGATCGTCCCCGGCTCCCGCGGCCCGGAGGCGGTCGCCGGGTCGGTGACCATCTGGTCCCACGGCACGGCGGACGGCCAGGTCTCCGAGATCGGCTGGATGGTGCTGCCCGAGTTCCAGGGGCGTGGCCTGGGCGGGCGCGCGGCCCGGCTGCTGCTCGAACGGGCGCGCGACGAGGACCGCTGGGGTCTGGTGCACGCGTTCCCCGCGACGGACAACGCGCCCTCGAACGGCATCTGCCGCTCCCTCGGCTTCCGGCTGCTCGGCGCGTGCGACGTGCCGTTCGCGGGCCGGGTGCTGCGCGGCAACCACTGGGTGATCGACCCGCGGACCGATCTGACGGCCGGCTGACCCGGGACAGGCCCGCGCCGGGGGCGGCACGTCGGCGAGGACCTCAGCCGGCGAGGACCTCGGCCCAGCGGCTGGTCCCGGTCCGGTCCGCCCGGACGCCGCAGCGGGCGGAGAGCGCGGTGACGATGCCGAGACCGCGGCCGTGCTCGTCGGGGTCGGGCGCCGAGCCGGGGGTGGGCGGAGCCGCCGGGCCGAGGTCGCTCACCTCGACGTGGACGGCACCGTGGCCGTCGACCGGGACGCGCCACAGCCGCAGCGTCGCGGGCGGCCTGGCGTGCACGAGCGCGTTGGTGACCAGCTCCGACACGACCAGGAGCACGTCGTCGGCGGCCTCGGCGGGCAGGTTCCAGCCGCCCAGCAGCCGGTGCACACGGCGGCGTACCGCCGACACGGCACCGGGCGTGTGCAGCAGGGGGAAGGCGTGGTCGACTTCCCCGTGGGGCGCTGCGTCGAGCTGCGCTACGGTCATGTGCCCTCCTCCTCGGACCTGCCCCGGGCTTCGACCCCACCCGACGCGACATGTCACGCTAAG
This sequence comes from Streptomyces sp. SAT1, assembly GCF_001654495.1. Taxonomy (GTDB): domain Bacteria; phylum Actinomycetota; class Actinomycetes; order Streptomycetales; family Streptomycetaceae; genus Streptomyces; species Streptomyces andamanensis. The sequence goes on along the minus strand of NZ_CP015849.1, from coordinate 720,726 downwards.
GAACGAATGCCCCGCAGGTCAATGAACAGCGGTCGGCATTGCCGAACGACAGTCCTGAGCGGGGCAAACAGGACTAATATCGCCCCATGGCCGGACCCGTCCAGTCGATCGAACGAGCCGCGGCGATCCTGCGCCTCCTCGCCGGAGGGCCCCGCAGGCTGGGGCTCGGCGAAGTGGCGTCCTCCCTCGGGCTGGCCAAGGGAACCGCTCACGGCATCCTGCGCACCCTTCAGCACGTGGACTTCGTCGAGCAGGACGAGACCACCGGAAAATACCAGCTCGGAGCGGCACTGCTGCATCTGGGTACCAGTTACCTCGACGTCAACGAACTCCGCTCGCGCGCCATCAACTGGGCCGACGCCCTGGCCGCCCGCAGCGGTGAGGCGGTCCGGCTGGGCACCCCGCTGGAGGGCCAGGTCCTGATCATCCACCATGTGTTCCGGCCCGACGACACCCTCCAGACCCTGGACGTGGGCGCGCTGCTGCCGCTGCACGCCTCCTCGCTGGGCAAGGTCCTGCTGGCCTTCGGCGCGGCCACCCTCGGCCCGCTGCCCGCGGACGGACTGGCCGCCTACACCCGGCACACCCTCGTGGACCGCGCGGAGCTGGACCGGGCGCTCGCCGCGATCCGCGAGGTCGGCTGGGGGGCCGAGGTGCAGGAGATGGCCATGGGGGACGCCGGGGTCGCCGCTCCCATCCGCGGGCACGGCGGCCTCGTGGTGGGCGCCGTCTGCCTCTCCGGCCCGGTCGAACGGATCTGCGACCCCAGGGGTACGCCGCGGCCCGCGCTGGTCGCCCTGCTCCGGGAGGCCGCGCGGGCGATCTCCCGGGACCTGGGGGCGGCCCGCTGGTAGATCCGGGCAGGTCTCCGTGCGAGGCCGCCGCAGACGGCCCGGCAGGACCCGCACCCGCGCGACGCATCGGAAGGCAGGCCCGACCATGGTTGACCGGTATGTGATGTCCATCGACCAGGGCACCACGTCCACGCGGTGCATCCTGTTCGACCGCCGCGGACGGCTGTGCTCGGTCGCCCAGCGGGAACACCAGCAGTACTTCCCGCGGCCCGGCTGGGTCGAGCACGACGCCGTGGAGATCTGGCGCAACGTCCAGCGCGTCGTCCCCGAGGCGCTGGAGAGCGCCGGGGCCGACGCGGGCATGATCGCCGCCGTCGGCATCGCCAACCAGCGGGAGACGACGGTGCTGTGGGACCGCGGGACCGGCGAGCCGCTGGGCCGGGCCGTCGTCTGGCAGGACACCCGCACGGCACCGCTGGTCGACGCGCTCCGCGACCGGCCCGGCGACGAGTTCTTCCTCGACCGCTGCGGCCTGCCCCCCTCCACCTACTTCTCCGCGCCCCGCATCCGCTGGCTCTTCGACCACACGGAGGGCCTGGAGGAGCGCGCCCGCAGCGGCGAGGTGCTGTTCGGCACGATGGAGAGCTGGCTGATCTGGAACCTCACCGGCGGCACCGACGGCGGTCTGCACATCACCGACCCCACCAACGCCGGGCGCACCATGCTCGTCAACATCCGCACCCTGACCTGGGACCCGGAACTGCTCGACTTCTTCGGCGTCCCGCGCGCCCTGCTGCCCGAGATCCGCTCCTCCGCCGAGAGCTACGGCGAGGCCCGCGCGCTGCTCCCCGGCGTCCGCATCACCGCCGCGCTCGGCGACCAGCAGGCCGCCCTGTTCGGCCAGACCTGCTTCTCGCCCGGCGAGGCCAAGTGCACCTACGGCACCGGCAGCTTCCTGCTCATGAACACCGGCACCGACCTGGTCCGCTCCCGCCACGGCCTGCTCACCACCGTCGCCTACAAGATCGCGGGCGAGCCCACCGTCTACGCCCTCGAAGGGCCCATGGCCGTCACCGGCTCCCTGGTGCAGTGGTTCCGCGACCGGCTCGGCCTGATCGGCAGCGCGCCCGAGATCGAGACGCTGGCCCGCACCGTCGAGGACAACGGGGGCTGCTACATCGTCCCCGCGTTCTCCGGCCTGTTCGCGCCCCACTGGCGCAGCGACGCCCGGGGAGTCGTCGTCGGCCTCACGTCGTACATCACCAAGGGCCATCTGGCCCGCGCCGTGCTGGAGGCGACCGCCTGGCAGACCCGGGAGGTCGTCGACGCCATGAACGCCGACTCCGGGCTCGCGCTGCGCCGGCTCAAGGTGGACGGCGGCATGACCTCCGACCATCTGCTCATGCAGATGCTCGCCGATGTGCTCGACGTGCCGGTGGTGCGGCCCCTGGTGGCCGAGACGGTCTCGCTCGGCGCGGCCTACGCCGCGGGACTCGCCGTCGGCTACTGGTCCGACCTGGAGGTCCTGCGCGACAACTGGCACCGGGCCGGCCAGTGGCTGCCGGCCATGGACCCCGAGCGGCGTGCCTGGGAGTACGAGAGCTGGCAGCGGGCCGTCGAGCGGTCCCTCGACTGGGTCCGCCCCCGCGGCGACACCCGCTGACCCGCCCGGCCCGCCCGCCGCGGCCGGTCCCCGCCGGATGCGGCGCATCGGCACGCCGCGCGTGGTTACCCGGAGGCTCCGGGGTTCGGAAGTGAGCCCCCCCTGGGCTCTCCGCGCCACAGCTCGCGGAGAGCCCTCGTGCACGCCGTGGGGGGAGTCGCCGTGCGGGCCGGAGGCGAGGCCGTCGCGGGGGGCCGTGCGGACCGGAGGCGAGGCCGTCGGGGGCCTCCCGTGCGACCCGAGGCGGAGAAGGGTGAGGCGTTCCCGTGCGGGCCGGAGGTGAGAAGGGCGGGGCGGGACGGTTGCGCGGGGGCTGGTCGGGTACGCGAGCAGAACCGTGCCGGGGCCGCCGCGCCCCGCCGGATCCCCGACCGATCACCGCCGCGACCAGGGAACCCGCCATGGAGACACCCGCGAACGACAACACCGCCACGCCCGCCCAGCAGGCGCTGGACGTGCTCGCCGAGAACGCCGAGGACACCGGGGCACTGGACACACTGGCCGACAGCGATGTGCTGGTTCCCGTGCCGGACGACGTGAGCGACGAGGACGCCACCGATCCCTCGACGGTGGCGCTGCCCGTCCTGGAACAGCCGGGCGGGGTGCCCGTGGTCCCGGTGTTCACCTCGGAACTGGAGATGTCCGAGCTGCTGCCCTTCATCTCCCGCTACCGGCTGGTGCCCCTGGGCGCCCTCGCGTCCCAGTGGCCCGCCGACGATCTGTCGCTCACGATAGACGCCAGCTCGCCGCACGGTCTGACGCTCACCTCGGAAGGGGTGCGCACCCTGCTGGGCACCCGGGCCTGACCCCGGGGGCCCGGCGGCCGGCGCTCACGCGTCCTGGACGAGCCCGACGAGGTTGCCGTCGGGGTCCTTGACCGAGGCGATGCTCCGGCCGCCGCCCACCTCCTGCACGTCCTGGAGCAGCTCGCCGCCCGCCGCCAGCAGGGCCGCGAGCCGCTCCCGGAGGTCGTCCACGTGCCAGTACGGCACCGGACCCGTCATGCCCTTGGCGTGGCCGCTCGGATCGAGACCGATGTCCTGGCCGGCCGCCTTGAAACCGACGTAGTAGGGCTCGTCGGCGTACGGCTCGACCCCCAGCAGCGCGCGGAACAGCGGCTTGGCCCGCTCGAGGTCCTTGACGGGGTAGATGATCGTCCTGAGTCCTTCGGTCATGGTGTGCTCCTCGTGTCGGCCGGACCCGGCGGGTGCGGCGGTGGTTCCACCGTAGGGCGGGGGAGCGCGCACGACTTCTCGGATCCTGACCGATTGCTCCGGGCGCGCGCGCCCGCCCCCACCACGCCATGTGCACCTCGCGTGCGCCCCTCGTGAGCCGTATGCGCCGCGCCCGCGCGACCGCGCTCCCGCACACCGCGTCCGCGCGACCGGCCCCCTTCCCGCGCCGTCCTCGCACCCCCCGCGCACCAGCCGGTACCGGCCAAGGACCCCCGACTCCCGGACGCGGCGACCGGGCCCGCGCCACAGTGGGAGACGCCGGCGACGGGACCGGCCGACCGACAGGAGGCGGAGATGCTGCGGACTCCCGCCGGCCGGGCGACCCGGCTGCTGGTCCTGGAGTGGCTGAAGGCCCCGGCGGAGCACGGGGCGACCGCGCGCTCGGTCGCCGCCGCCCTCGGCGTCCCCCGGCGCACCGCCGAGGCGCACCTCGCCCTCCTCGCCGACCTCGGCCTGCTGCGCACCCGACGGGCCGGGCGCCGCACGTACTACCGGCGCGACGAGATCCGTATCGCCGAGGTGGCCCGGCTGTTCGAGACGGGCTGGTGACCGCGGCGTCCCGGACGGGTGCGCGCGGGCCGGGACGCTAGGGTGATGCCCGGCCTCTTCCGGCCGGTGCGGGCCCCCTCCGCGCCGCCGCCGCGCGCGAACGGCTCGATTTGGGAAGCTCCGGGGCCGTACGTCACCGGGATTTCACCTTGGCGTAGTAAGAGTGTCTGCGACGCACGAGCGTCTACAGCACTGTCGACCAACACATTCCCAGAACTGGATCCCATGAGCGCCATCTCCGTCGGTCAGGCCGTCGTCCTCGGAGTCGTCGAGGGGGTGACCGAGTTCCTCCCCGTGTCCTCCACCGGCCACCTCAAGATCGCCGAGGGGCTCATGGACATCCCCGTGGACGACAGCTCCGTCGTCGGGTTCTCCGCCGTCATCCAGGTCGGCGCCATCGCCGCCGTGCTCGTGTACTTCTTCAAGGACATCGTGCGGATCGTCTCCGCCTGGTTCCGCGGCCTGACCGACCGCGAGGAGCGCTACCACCACGACTACAAGTTCGCCTGGTGGGTGATCTACGCGACCATCCCGATCGTCGTGGTCGGCCTGGCCGCCAAGCCGCTGATCGACGGGCCGCTCGGCTCGCTGTGGGTGGTCGCGGGCTCGCTGATCGCCGGCAGCGGGGTGATGTGGTGCGCCGACCAGATGGGACGGCACAAGCGCGGCGAGGACGACACCTCCTTCAAGGACGCGATGCTGGTCGGCGCCTCCCAGATCCTCGCCCTGCTCTTCCCCGGCTTCTCCCGTTCCGGCGCCACCATGTCCACCGCGCTCATCCTCGACCTGGACCGGGTCGCCGCCACCCGGCTCTCCTTCTTCCTGGGCATCCCCGCGCTGACCGGCGCCGGGATCTACGAGCTGAAGGACGCCCTGGGCGCCGGGGTGGGCGCGGCGCCGCTGGCCGTCGGCACGGTCGTCTCCTTCGTCGTCGCCTACGCCTCCATCGCCTGGCTGCTCAAGTTCGTCGCCAAGCACTCCTTCAACGCCTTCGTCCTCTACCGGATCGTCATCGGTGTGCTGCTCTTCGGCCTGCTGGGCGCGGGCGTTCTGAACGCCTGAGCCGTCCGCACCGGCCGGGCCGCCCGACGGGCGGCCCGGCCGGTGCGGACGGTCGCGGGGCGCGGCGGGCGGGCGGCGGCTTGACAGCTCCGTGCCGCGCGCCGGACCATCGCAGGGTGAACCTGTCAGACAGCCAGACAGGTGGGTCGGTGCCCCGGCGCGTCAGCGCCATGGAGGCGGTGCTCACCCACCTGCGCGGCGCCATCGAGCGCGGCGCCTACGCCGTCGGCGACAAGCTCCCCTCCGAGGCGGAGCTGTGCCGCACGCTCGGCGTCTCCCGGCCCGTGCTGCGCGAGGCCCTGCGCGCCCTGCAGACGATGGGTCTGACCGTGTCACGGACCGGCAGGGGCACCTTCGTCGTCGCCCGCTCGGTGGAGGACCCCACCTTCGGCGACTACGCGGCCAGCGACCTCATGGAGGTGCGCCGGCACATCGAGATCCCGGTCGCCGGCTACGCCGCCCGGCGGCGCACCCCCGAGGACGTCGAGCGCCTGACCGGCCTGCTGGAGCGCATGGAGCGGGAGACCGACACGACCGCGTGGGTCGCGCTGGACACCCTGTTCCACCTGTCCGTCGCGCAGGCGGCCCGCAATCCGGTTTTCCGGCGCGTCATCGAGGAGATCCGGGACGCCCTGGCCCGCCAGTCGGCCTTCCTCAACGAACTGGGCGGGCGCCGCGAGCACTCCGACCGCGAGCACCGCGCCCTGGTCGAGGCCCTGGCCGAGGGCAGCGAGGAGGCCGCGGTGCGGGCCATGTCCCACCACCTCGACCGCGTCGAGACGACCCTCACCGACATCGTGCGCTCCGCACCCACGCCCACCGGGGCCGACGCGTGAACCCCACGCAGGCCGTGCCCTCCACCCACCAGTGATCCAGGCAGTGATGTACAGCAGCTTCCCCGCCGAGGCCCCCCTCGTCCGCGAACCCCGCCACGTCCCCGTCGCCCACCTCGTGCGCGGCGGAGTGATCGAGGGCGTCCACCACGGCTCCGTCGTCGTTCTCGACGCCGGCGGCCGGGTCTCCTTCGAGCTCGGCGACCCCGGGGCGGCCTTCTACCCGCGTTCGGCGATCAAGCCCGTCCAGGCCGTCGCCATGGTGCGCGCCGGGCTCCCGCTGGAGGGCGAACTGCTCTCGCTGGCCGCCGCCAGCCACTCCGGCGAGGAGCGCCACCTCGCCGGGACCCGGCGGATCCTGGAACTGGCCGGACTCACCGAGGACGATCTGCGCAACGTCCCCGACCTGCCCTTCGACCCGGTCGTCCGGGACGCCTGGGTGCGCGAGGGCCGGCTGCCCTCCCGGCTCGCCCAGAACTGCTCGGGCAAGCACGCGGCCATGCTCTACACCTGCCGCCTCAACGGCTGGTCGCTCGACGACTACCTGGACCCGGCCCACCCCCTCCAGCAGGCCATCGCCGAGATCGTGGAGGACCTGACCGGGCAGCGCGTCGCGCGGGTCACCGTCGACGGCTGCGGCGCCCCGCTGTTCGCGGTCTCGCTGGAGGGCCTGGCCCGTGCCGCCGCCCGGATCACCACCGCGGTCGCGGACACGCCCGAGGCACGTGTGGCCGACGCGATGCGCGAGCACGCCGAGATGGCGTCGGGCTCGGGCCGGGACGTGGCCGCGCTGATGCGGGCCGTGCCCGGCCTGCTCGCCAAGGACGGCTTCGAGGGCGTCCAGGTCGCCGCGCTGCCCGACGGCCGGGCCGTCGCCGTGAAGATCGCCGACGGCGCGAACCGGGCCCGGATACCGGTCGCCGCCACCGCCCTCGTCCGGGCCGGTGTCGACCCGGCCCTGCTCACCGAGTTCGCGGGCGAGACGCTGCTCGGCGGCGGCGTGCCGGTGGGCCGGGTGCGCCCCGTACGGGCGCTGGACCCGGACCCGGCTCCCGACCCGCTCACGGCCTGCGCCTGACCGGGACCGGCCTGACCGGGACCGGCCTGACCGGCCTGACCGGCCGGAGGTCTGCGGGGACGGTGCGCGGGCACGGTACGCAGGGGGCGCACGAGGGAGCCGGGGCGCGGCGGGCGCGGGCGGTCCGTCCGCGCCGTCCGCTCACCCGGCCGCGCCCGCCGGGGTGCGCGCCGGGCGGCCGCCGGACCGGTCGTCCGGCCGGTTCCACCGGTCCTCGTCAGCCGCGTACGAGCCGCCGGGCCCTGCGGCGCAGGCCCAGCAGCACCGCTCCCGCGCCCAGGCCCGCGACTCCCGCGATGGCGCCGTCGCGTGCCCAGTCCTCCTCGGCGGCGGCGGGGGCCGCCGGCGGCGGAGCGGCGGCCGGGTGGGGGAGTACGCTCCGCGCCTCGTGCGCCACCGGGCGCAGCCCGTCGAGCGAACCGACCGGATCGACGTGTCCGGCGGCGTCGAAGCCCCAGTCGAGCAGGGCGCGCGCCTCCTCGTACACCTCGAAGCCCTCGCCCTCCTGAGGGTTCATCACCGTCACGATCAGGGTGCGCCGGCCGTGGTGGGCCGCGGCGACCAGGGTGTTGCCCGCGTTGCTGGTGTAGCCGTTCTTGATGCCGATGAGGCCGGGGTACGGTTCCACGCCGTCGGCGCCGGTGAGCAGCCGGTTGGTGTTCGCGATCTCGAAGGTGCTGCCGCCGTTGCCGGGGAAGGCGGTCTCCACCGTCGAGCAGTAGCGGGCGAAGTCCGGGTTGCGCAGCCCGGCGCGTCCGAACACCGCCAGGTCGTACGCGGAGGAGACCTGGCCGTCGGCGTCGTAGCCGTCGGGGGAGACGACGTAGGTGTCCATGGCGCCCAGCGTGCGGGCCTTGGCCTGCATCTGCCGGGCGGTCTGGGTCCAGCCGCCGTTGAGCGCGGCGAGCACGTGCACGGCGTCGTTGCCGGAGTTGAGGAAGACACCGTGCCACAGGTCGGACACCCGGTAGGTGTGTCCCTCGACCACCCCGACCAGGCTGCTGCCCTCGCCGATCCCGGCCAGCTCCCTGGCGCTGACGGTGTGCTGGATGCCGCTGGGGAAGGAGGGCAGCACGGTCAGCGCGAACAGCGTCTTCAGCGTGCTGGCGGGCGGGAGTTGCTCGTGGGCGTTGTGCGCGGCGAGGACTTCGCCGGTGCCCGCGTCGGCCACCACCCAGGACAGCGCGGAGACGTCGGGCGTCTCCGGCGCGCCGGAGCGGAGGCGGACCTGCGTGCCCTCGCGCCGGAGCAGAGCGGGCTGCGGCACCGTCGCGCTCGGCCGCCCCTGCGCCCCGGGATCCGTGCCGGCCCGGCCCTCCGCCGCGACCGGCGAGGTCACTATGAGCATGCCCGCCGCACAGACAGCGCAGGTCGATACGGCAGCCCGAAGAGAGAATCCGATCGTCATATCGCAAACGTAGGGACGGTTCGGCACAGGCGTGACCTTGCCGGGGGCCGAACGAGGCGACGAGCACTCGGATGCCCTAGCTGCCACGGCCGTTCGGGTCGGGGGCCGTACGGCGGAAGGGGGCCGTACGGTGGAAGGGGCCGGTCAGTCGTTCGGCAGCGTCGGCTGGACCTGGCGCAGGAACGCGGCGTTGTCCGGTGTCCGGCGCAGCCGCTCCAGCAGGGTCTCCAGACCCGACTGCCCCTCGCGGCCCAGCAGGACCCTGCGCAGCCCCCGGGTGGCCGTCAGCTCGCCCGGGTTCAGGAGGAGTTCCTCGCGGCGGGTGCCGGATGCCTGGATGTCGACGGCCGGATGGATGCGGCGGGTGGCGAGTTCGCGGTTCAGCCGCAGCTCCATGTTGCCGGTGCTCTTCAGCTCCTCGAAGAAGAACTCGTCGGCGCGAGAGCCCGTCTCCACCAGTGCGGTGGCCAGGATGGTGAGCGAACCGCCCTCCTCCGCCAGCCGCGCGGCCCCGAACAGCCGCTTGGGCCCGTGCAGCGCGCTCGCGTCCACGCCGCCGCTGAGGGTGCGGCCGCCCGAGGCGGCGGCGTTGTTGTGGGCCCGGCACAGCCGGGTCAGGGAGTCGAGCAGGAGGACGACGTCCTCACCGGCCTCCACCAGGCGCTTGGCCCGTTCCACGACGAGTTCGGCGAGCGCGATGTGCTGCTTGGGCGTCCGGTCGAACGTGGAGGCGTAGACCTCGCCGTGCACCGAGCGCACCATGTCGGTGACCTCCTCGGGCCGTTCGTCCAGCAGGAGGACCATCAGCCGGCACTCGGGGTGGTTGCCGGCGACGGCGGCGGCGACCTGCTGGAGCAGCACGGTCTTGCCGGTCCTGGGCGGGGCCACGATCAGTCCGCGCTGCCCCTTGCCCACAGGCGTGATCAGGTCCGCCACCCGGCCGGTGAGACCGGCGGCCGGGTGTTCGAAGCGGAGCCGCTCGCGCGGGTGCAGGGGCGTCAGGTCGTGGAATCCGCGGCGGTCGCGCAGCTCGCCGGGGGCGCGGCCGTTCACCCGGGCGATGCCGGTGACGGTGTGCTGCGCCCCCTGTACGGCGTCGACCAGATCGCCCTTGCGCAGGCCGTGGCGGCGGATCAGGGCGGCGGGGAGCTGGGGATCGGCGGGCAGGGGCAGGAGGTCGGGGCCGCGCAGACGGCCCTTTCCGCCGGACTCGATGTCCAGGACACCGGTGACGAGCCGGGCGGCCGCTGCGGGCCGCTCGCCCACCGGGGGATGGTCGAGGGTGACGGTCATGGGCGGTGGTCCTTTCACGGACGGGGACGGAGGGCACGGAAGGTGCGGGAAGGGACGGGTGGTGCGGGAAGGAGAAGAGCCACGCGGAAAGGTGCCGGGCACGGCCCGGACACCGCGGGCGGAACCACCACCCCGGTCCGGGGACCGGCCGGCGCGCGCTGCGCGCTGCCCGGTGGCCCACGAGATGGCGGCGGGAAGCTGAGGAGCCGGATGCGACGACCGAACGGCGTACGCCTCGGAGCATCAGCTGAGATGAGAAAGGTGGAGAAATCGCACCGGCGCCCACGGAACGGGGGCGAGACTCAGGTGCTTCTGGCAAGGTAACACGCCCGCTTCCGTCTGGCCACCCCCGCGCCGTACGAGTGCCGAGGGGCGGGTGACGGGTACCGGCCCCGCCCGGCGGCGGTCCGGGACCGCGCCCGGGGCACTAGGGCCTGTCGTCAAATTCCCGCCTGCCTCGCGACGCCATGCACGCACTCTCGCCGCACCGGGCCCAGACCCGAGTACGTCCAGTACGCGGGTCAGGATCCGGCACACCGAGAGCACGCACCTGACGCCGCGAGGCCCGCCCTCCGGGCGGACGACGGCAATTTGACGACAGGCCCTACGCTGACGTGGATGTTCAGCCCGGAAGGTCCCACGGTCCGTGAACTCGTCGTACAGGCGCTGTCCTCCGTCGAGCGCGGGTACGTCCTGCTCGCGCCCAAGTTCGACCACACTCCCTTCCGCACCCCGGACGCGGTGCTGGACGCCGTGGGGTCCGTGCTGGAGCGGACCGGGCCGTACACCGACGGACTCGACCTGTGCTGCGGCACCGGTGCCGGACTCGATGTCCTGCGGCGGGTGTGCCGCACCTCTGTGACCGGGGTCGACTTCAGCGCGGGCATGCTCGCCGTCGCCCGGCGGCGCGCCGGGCGGGCCACCGAAGCAGGTGCCGCCGAAGCAGGAGCCACCGGCGCGGGGGGCTCCGGCGCGGGGGACGCCGGTCCCCGGGTCTCCTGGGTGCGCGGTGACGCGCGTGCCCTGCCGTTCACCGCGGCCTTCGACCTCGTCGTCAGCCTCGGCGCGCTCGGTCACTTCGTCCCGGCCGAACTGTCCCTGCTCTTCGGGCGGGTGGGCGCCGTGCTGCGGCCCGGCGGGGTCTTCGCGCTGCCGGTGTTCGCGCCGCCCCCGCCGCGTTCGCGGGCGTTCTGGACGCTGCTCGGGTTCGACGCGGTGATGCGGGTGCGCAACGCCGTGTGGCGGCCGCCGTTCGTGATGTACTACCGCGCGTTCCGCTTCGGCGACGTGCTGGGCGAGTTGGAGCGGGCCGGGTTCCGTCCGGAACTGCACGCGCTGCCCGGATTCGGCCGGCGCGCCGACGGCAGCCCACGGGCGCGGTTGATCGCGGCCCGTCGGCTGCCCTGAGACGGATGACCGCCCCGGGACGGGCGGCTGCCCCGAGGCGGAAGGTTTCCTCTGGGCGGACGCGTCACGGCTGACGGCGCGGGGCGTGCAGCCGGGGTGGCTCAGCCCGCCGCCGGCAGCGTGAACTCGTAGACGAGCGCGTCCTGTCGGGCGTCCACCACGAGGTCGGTGATCTCCAGGATGCGGGCGTACTGGTCGTGGACGCGGCGGGTCACGCGCACCGAGGGGCCGTCCGCGAGCCGGGTGATCGTGTCCCGGTGGTGCAGCGTCAGACCCGCCCGGCGCATCCAGTCGTAGGTACGGCGGAGTTGGGCGGCGCACGAGCCGTCGGCACGGTCGCGGTAGCGGGCCAGTTCGTCCACCTCGGCGAGCGCCACGGCGGAAAACGATGTCACCGCCGTACGCAGTCCGGAGCCGTCGGCCGTCGCCGAGCGGTAGCGGTGCACGAGGGTCGGGCGCAGCGGCGCGATCCCCAGTTCCGCCGCGTGCTCCGGCGGCGGAGCCTCCCAGGCCACGGTGGCCCGGTCGCAGGCGTCGGGGGCGGCGGAGCGGGCCCCCACCGGGAAGTCCAGGTACGTGGACGACTCGACGGGTAGTCCGGTCAGGGTGGCATGGGTGCCGCGCCGGTCGGTGCTGACGAGCCCGTCGCGCCGCAGCACCTCCAGCGCCTGGCGCACGGTCTCCCGGCTGACCCGGAAGTGCGCGGCCAAGTGGCGTTCGCTCGGCAGCCGTTCACCGGGCGAAATGGTGCCGGCGCGCAGTTCGCCGAGCAGTTGGGTGGCGATTCTCCAGTAGAGGGGCCGTCCCTCGCTCGCTCCTTCGCTCGTGGGCCGGTGGTGGGGGGTGGTGCGGGCCATGCCGCGCCTCCTGTTGATGACGTACGGTAGCCGTGTGGGCTCATTGCGCCACCACATCTACCATTGGTCTAAACCAGTCGGAAGATGGTTCGCGCAGTTCGACCGAAATCCGCCCACGCCGACCTTTTATCGCTGCCCCGACGGGTCCTGGGGAGGGCCCGCTCGGGCATGTCGGGCCCGCTCATGCGCCTGTCCGCGGCCGGTTCGGCGGGGCGGCCTTCCAGTGCGGGCCGCACGTGTCCGTCACGAAGGCGGCGTCGTACGCCCCCACCGTGTCCAGCCCCGTGCCGACCGGTCCGAAGCGGACGCCGAGGCCGAGCGCGCGGAGTTCGTCGAGCGGGGGGTCGAACCATGACATCGGCGCCGCCGGGGGGAAGAGACGTACAAACGATGATCACAGCGTACGGGGCGTGCCGGAAGCACCTACGGGCAGGATCACGCCATCGGTGCGCCGGGGGTGGGCTGAACTCGCGTACGGGGGTGCTCGGTTCGGATCCGTGGCGGGCGCGTCGACCGGATCGGGAGGGTCCGGCCTCCACCGGTGCCCGCAGGGCCCGCCGGCCACCGGGAACACGCCGCCCATCGTGACGGCCGCGTGAACTCCGCGCCCGGACCCGCACCGCCGGGAATAGCCGTCCGGTGATCCTCCTTGCAGGTGGCGTGCCGGCCGCGGTCGCCTCCGCGGCCGGTGATGCGCAGACGGCGAAGGAGAGTGGGAGCGATGGCGAAGGCGTACGTCTTCACCCGGTACGGCGGCCCGGAGACCGAGGCGCTGGTGGACATCGACCGGCCCCGGCCCGGTCCCGGTCAGATCCTGGTCGCGGTGCGCGCGGCCGGGGTGAACCCGGTCGACTGGAAGCTGCGCGACGGATTCCGCCGTCCCGGCGACACCGGCGAGCCGGTCTTCCCGATCGTCTTCGGCAGCGAGGCGTCCGGCGTGGTCGAGGAGGTCGGCGAGGGCGTCACCGGCTTCGTCCCCGGCGACGAGGTCTTCGGCAACGCGGCGGCGGGCGGCTACGCGCAGTACACCCTGCTGTCCGCCGCGGTGACCGCGCACAAGCCCGCCGGACTCTCCTTCACCGACGCGGCCACGCTGCCCGTCGCGGCGGCCACGGCCTACGACGGCCTGCGCCAGCTCGCCCTGCCGGCCGGGGCGACCGTGCTGGTCACGGGCGCCGGCGGCGGAGTCGGCTCGGCGGCCCTCCAGATCGCCCGCGCCTTCGGGCTGCGCGCCGTGGGCGTGGCGAGCGAGGGCAAGAAGGACTTCGTCGAGTCGCTCGGCGCGGTGCACGTGGCCTCCGGGCCCGGCTGGGCCGGGCGCGCCCGGACGGCCGTGCCGGACGGTGCCGACGCCGTCTACGACCTGATCGGCGGCGAGGTGCTGAAGGACGCGGCGGGCCTCCTGGCCGACCGCCGCAGGCTGATCACCGCCGGAGCGCCGCCGCAGGAGGTCGAGGCGCTGGGCGGGGAGTGGGTGCGGCGCGCCCGGACCGCCGCCGTCCTGGACGAGCTGGCGGGCCTGGTGGTCCGCGGCACCCTGGACCCGCACGTCACCCTGACCTTCCCGCTGGAGCGGGCCGAGGAGGCGCTGCGCGCCGTGGAGGACGGGCACGCCCGCGGCAAGGTCGTGATCGAGGTCGCCGCGTGAGCGCGCACGGCGGCGCGGCACCCGCCGGGACCGGCGGACACGTCCTGGACAACCCGGCCCTGGCCGCCCTGACCGGACCGCACGCGCATCTGGCCGAGCGGCGCGGCCGGGTGCTGCGCTATCCCGTGGACGTCTCGCCCTGGCTGGCGCTGCCCGACGAGCCCGACGACGCCGACTGGGCCGACCTCGCCGCGCTGGCCGGGCCGGGTTCCGAGGTCCCGCTGCCCGGGTTCCGGGGCGAGGTCCCGGCCGACTGGGAGATCACCTTCCAGGTCGAGGGCGTGCAGCTGGTGGACGACGGCCTGGCCGCCGCCCCCGACCCGGAGGCGGTCCGCCTCGGCCCCGCCGACGTACCGGAGATGCTCGCCCTGATCGCCCGCACCGAGCCGGGCCCGTTCCTGCCGCGGACCATCGAACTCGGCACGTACCTGGGAATACGCCGGGACGGGGCGCTCGTCGCGATGGCGGGGGAGCGGCTGCGCCCGCCCGGGTACACGGAGATCAGCGCGGTGTGCACGGACCCCGCCCACCGGGGCCAGGGCCTGGCGAGCCGGCTGGTCCTGGCCGTCGCCCACGGCATCCGCGAACGCGGCGACATCCCCTTCCTGCACACGGGCGCGCAGAACACCGGCGCCATCCGGTTGTACGAGTCCCTGGGCTTCCGGCTGCGGCGGCGCACCGCCTTCCTCGCGGCCCGCACCCCGGAGCGGCTGGGCGAGGGCAGGGCGGCCGTGCCGGTGGGCTAGGCCCGGCCGCCGGGCTGGGTCCGGTCGCGGTCACGTCCTGCCGTCCGGGCCGCAGCCGTTCCCGGCCCCGCCCGCCAGTCGCAAGCCGTTCCCGCCCCCGTCCGCCGCCGGTTCAGCCGACGGCGGGCGGGGTCCAGCCGTTGTAGCGGGTGAGGTAGTCCGCGAACCGTCGCAGGTCCTCCTCGGGCCAGTCGGCCAGCCGCTCCCGGAACGCCGCCCGGCGGCTGTCGGTCACCTGGAGGAGGAGCTGCCGTCCGGCGTCCGTGAGCTGAAGCACCTGGACCCGGTGGTCCTCGGGGTCCAGGAGCCGTTCGATCAGCCCGGTGCGTTCCAGCGCGGCGACCTGGCGGCTGACCGTGGACTTGTCCAGGGCGTAGTGCGCGGCCAGATCGGTGGCACGGCAGCCGCCGCGCTCCTCCAGATGCCCGAGCAGCGTGTACGACACCAGGGACAGCTCCGGGTGCATACGGCCCGCCGACGCCCTGGCCCGCCGGGCGAACACGGTCATCTCGCGCTGGATGGTCTCCACCGCGCTTTCCCCGGCCGCTTCCCCGGCCGTTTCCCGGACCGCTTCCCCGGCCGTGTCGCGGCGGGCGGCCCCCGCGCCCTCCGGCTCCTGCGCTGCTGTCACGGAATTCCTCCCCGTCCGACTCTGGTTGTATAGTACAACTGAAATGAGAGTTGTAATTGCCAACCATTGGAGGACGGGAGCGATGAGGTCGCCCGCGCTGCGCCATGTGCTCATCCACCTGGTCACCCCGCTGCTGATGTGCCTGGGCATGGGGCTCGCCTACATGGGCGCCTTCGTGACCCCGGAGCCCCACCATCTGCCCGTCGCGGTCGTCGGCACCGGCCCGCAGGCCAAGGTGTTCGCCCAGACGGTCAAGGACGCGGCGGGCGACCGGCTCGACGTCCGCACGGTCGGCAGCCGAGAGGAGGCCGTCGCCCTGCTCACGTCACGCGACGTCGACGGCGCCTATGTGCCCGGCACCGGCACCGGCACCGGTGCTCACACCGGCTCCGGCACCGGCACCGGCACCGGCGGCGCCGGGGCCCCGGAGCTGATCGTGGCGAGCGCCGGGTCCGACATGAGCGCCACCGCCGTCGAGAAGGTCTTCACCCCCGTCGCGGCGCGGCAGGGACTGCCGCTGAAGGTGACCGACGTGGTGCGGCCCTCCCCGCACGACCCCACGGGCCAGGGCCTGTTCTTCCTGCTGGTCGCGCTGAGCATCGGCTCGTACGCCTCCGTCGCCGCCCTCGGTGCCGCGGGCGCCGCGCTCCCGATGCGGGTCCGCGCCCTGCTCACGGTCGCGGTGTCCGCGGTGGTCGCCGGTCTCGGCGCCCTGCTGGCGGGCCCCGTCTTCCACCTCGCGCCGCACGGCCTCGCCGGAGTCTGGGGCATGGCCTGGCTCTACTCGGCGGGCATCCTCTTCATCGGCGTCGGCCTGCACACGTTCCTCAAGCGCTGGACCACGCTCACCATGATGGTGCTGTTCGTGATGCTCAACTTCACCAGCTCCGGCGGCCTGTTCCGGCCCGAGCTGCAGAACGGCTTCTTCGGCACCCTGCACGCCTTCTGGAACGGCGCCGGTTTCGTGGAGGGCGCCCGCAGCCTGCTCTACTTCGGCGGCGACGGCCTCGGCCGCCACCTGTGGACGCTGGCGGGCTGGGTGCTGCTCGGCCTGGCGGTCACCGCGCTCGCCGCGGCGTACGAGCGGCTGACCGCGCCCGGCTCCCGGGGCGCCCACGCGGCCGGCGGCCCCCACGGCGCCGCAGCAGCCGCCCTGCCCGCCGCGCCCGCCGGCCGGGAGGCCGCCGCGGACGCCGTCGAGGAGGAGGCCGAGGAGGAGGCCGAGGAGACGGTCGCCGTCTGAGGCGTGGGGTAGGGTGACTGCGGCCGTGGACGTTCCCGGCCGTGGGAGACCGAGGAGGTGAGACCCATTACCGCTCTGTCAGGTCGGGTGCTCTCCTCCCACCGGGGCGCGGATCACCGTCGGTAGGTGACCGCGGGAGCACCCTTCGGCTCCCGAAAGGTCTCGGCTCTCCATGCCTGAACTTCCCCTCCCGTCCGACCCGTTGCCCGCGCCGCCGCATCGACGCGCCGCGGTGGCCGCCGCGTTGCGCGCGGCCGGCTGTGTGTTCGCCGAGGACGAGGCGGAGTTGATCCTCGCCACCGCCCGCACCCCGCGCGAGGTCACCGCGCTCGTCGAACGGCGCGCCGCCGGACTGCCGCTCGAACACGTCCTGGGCTGGGCGCTCTTCCACGGTCTGCGCGTCGCCGTGGAACCGGGGGTCTTCGTACCCCGCCGCCGTACCGAGTTCCTGGTCGACGAGGCCGTGGCCCAGGTGCCGGACGCGTCCGTCGTGGTGGATCTGTGCTGCGGCTCGGGCGCGGTGGGCACCGCGCTGGCCGGTCTGCTCGGCCCCGTCGAACTGCACGCCGCCGACATCGACCCCGCGGCGGTGCGCTGCGCCCGCCGCAACATCGCCCCGGCGGGCGGCCGGGTGCACCACGGCGACCTGTACGCGGCGCTCCCCGCGGACCTGCGCGGACGCGTGGACGTCCTCGCCGCCAATGTGCCCTACGTCCCCACCGGCGAGGTGCCCCTGCTCCCGTCCGAGGCCCGCGACCACGAACCCCCGGCCGCTCTCGACGGCGGCGCCGACGGCCTCGACGTCCTGCGCCGCGTCGCCGCCGGGGCCCCGGACTGGCTCGCCCCGGGCGGCTGCCTCCTGGTCGAGACGAGCGAACGCCAGGCCCCGGCCGCCCTGACCGCGTTCACCGCCGCCGGTCTCACCCCGCGCCTGGCCACGTCGGAGGAGCTGTACGCCCATGTGGTGGTGGGCACGCGGCAGCGCTGAACCCGGCGCCCGGCAGTGCGCGGAAGCCGGACCCGGAGCCGTGGTCCAGGTCAAGCCTGCCCCGGCGTCTGGGCGCGGGCGACGAGCAGGGCCACGTCGTCGTGGTTGTCCGGCTGGCGGAGTTCGCGCAGGAGGAGGTCGCACAGTTCCTCCAGGGGGCGCGGGGTGTCGTCCAGGAGGGACAGGAGCAGGTCCAGGCGCTCGTCCAGGGGGTGGCGGCGGGTCTCGACCAGGCCGTCGGTGTAGAGGACCAGGAGATCGCCGGGTTCGAGGCCGACGGTGGTGGTGGAGAAGGTGACGCCCCCGACGCCGAGCGGTACCCCGGTGGGCAGCTCCAGCAGTTCCGGCGCGCGGCCCGGCCGGATGCGGGCGGGCGGCAGGTGCCCGGCGTTGGCGATCCGGCACTGGCGCAGCCGGGGGTCGTGGACGGCGTACAGACAGGTGGCGATGGAGTGGTCCAGACCGTCGGTGATGCGGTCCAGGTGCTCCAGCAGGCGCGCCGGGTCGAGGTCGAGGGAGGCCAGGGCCTTGGTGGCGGTGCGCAGCCGCCCCATCGTCGCCGCCGCGCCGATGCCGCTGCCCATGACGTCACCGACGACCAGGGCCGTCTTGTCGTCCTCCAGGGGGATCACGTCGAACCAGTCGCCGCCGACCTCGGTGGTGGCCCCGGCCGGCTGGTAGCGGGAGGCGACCTCCAGGCCGCCGGTGACGGACGGGTGGTGGGGCAGCAGGCTGCGCTGGAGGGTCAGCGCGGTGTCGCGGGCGTTCTGGTACCAGCGCGCGTTGTCGATCTGCACGGCCGCCCGCGCGGCCAGCTCCCGGGCCAGCAGTACGTCGTCCGCGCTGAAGGGGTGCGGATCGCGGGTGCGTTTGAGGTCCAGGGCGCCCAGCACCTCACCGCGCGCGATCAGCGGCACGGCCAGGTAGGAGTGCACACCGGCCCGGCTCAGCAGCACGGCGGCCTCGGGGGAGCGGGCGATGTACGCGAGGTCCTCGTCCTTGACCTCGGCCACCAGCACCGGCTCTCCGGTGCGCACGCACCGGGTGACCAGGCGGTCGGGGCCGTAGCGCGCGATCTGGCCGGGCGGATCGGCGGCCTCCAGGGCGTCCGCGGCGTGGTCGGCCCGCACCGCGAGGGCGCGGATCACCGCGGCCTCGGCGGGCCCCAGCTTGCTGTGCCGGCCCGCGACGACCGCTTCCAGCAGGTCGACGGCCGCGACGTCCGCCAGTTCCGGTACGGCGACGTCGGCCAGCTCCCGTGCCGTGCGGTCCAGGTCCAGGGTGGTGCCGATCCGGGCCGAGGCGTCGGCGATCAGGGCGAGGCGCCGCCGGGCCACCTCCGCCTCGATGCCGGCCCGGTGCTGCTCGGTGACGTCCACCACGGACACCGCCACGCCCAGCACGGTGCCCACCGCGTCCTCCAGCCGGTACATCGACACCGACCAGGCGTGGTCGGTGTCCGGGTCCGCCGGTGTCCGGCCGACCCCGAAGACGTCGACGAGGGACCGCCCCGTCTCCAGCACCTGCCGCGCCGCCGACTCCACCGCCTCGGCGTCCACCTCCGCCAGCACCTCGGGGACCCGCCGCCCGATGTGCTCCTCGGCGCTGACGCCGTCGATCCGCTCCAGGGCCGGATTGACCGACACGTAGCGCAGCCGGGTGTCCAGGACCGCCAGGCCGATCGGGGACTGCGAGACGATCCGCGCCGACAGCGCCACGTCCCGCTCCAGGCGCCGTACGGTCGACTGGTCGGCCGCGAGTCCCAGCGCGTAGACGTCCCCCCGGTCGTCCAGCAGACGCATGTTGCGGAACTCCACCAGACGGGTGCTGCCGTCCTTGTGCCGGACGGGAAAGGCGCCCGCCCAGCTCCGGCCGGTGCGCAGCACGTCGGCGAAGAGCTTGACGACCACCTCCAGGTGCTCCTCGTGGACCATGATCCGGGCGGCGAACTGGCCGAGCGCCTCCTGCGCGGCGTAACCGAACAGCTCCTCGGCCTGCGGGCTCCACAGCACGATGCGCCCCTCGGCGTCCAGCACGACCGAGGCCACGCGCAGCACGTCCAGCAGCCCGCTCGGCTGCACCGGGCCGGAGACCGGCTCGTCGCCCTCGGCCAGGGGGACCCCGGCTCCCGTCATCCCACGCACCGCCTTCGCCCGTTCACGCGGCTCGCCGTCCCGGTGCCGGCACACCCCGTTGTACCGCGCTCCCGCTCCCGTCCGAGAGGGTCCGTCGCTACCCTCCACCATCTCTCAACACCCGGCAGGTCGTCCCGCCGAATCCGCCGGAAGAACCGCTCCCGGGCGGTGCTTTCCCGCACGGAGTGCGGGTGGAGCGCCGTTCGCGGGGAACTCCGGTGCCGTGAAGCGGCACGGCCACGAGAGGAGCGATCACGATGGACACCGAGCGAGAGCACCCCGAATCCGTCTCGCTGGAGCTGAGCGGGTGCAGCAAGGAGGACGCCCGGACCGTGTTCGACGCCCTGTGCGCCTGTTACACGTCCGACCGGTGCACGGACGACGTGCCCCGTGAGTTCCACGAGGTACGTCCGACGGTGTGGCTCGGCACCTTCGAGGTGGCCGAGTCCCCCAAGGCGGAGTGCGCTCCCACGCGCCTTGAGGCGTCCGTCACGGCGGACGCGCAGGGCGGCTACCGGGCGATCGACCACTTCCGTACGACGCTGGACTCCCTGTTCACGGTCCAGGACCTGGCCACGGCCTCCGGTGACCAGGAGCGGGAGCTGCACGTCCGGCTGGAGAGCCGCTGAGGGCGCCCGGCCGGAGAACACGGAAGGAAGGCCGGAGAACACGGAAGGAAGCCGGAGAACACAGAAGGAAGACGAGACAGCGAAGGCAGATGGAACAGAAAAAGGCTGGCAGAAGAGAGAAAGCGGCGGCCCCGCACCCGTCCGGGTGAGGGTGCCGCCGCCGGGCGCGGTACGCCCGTTCCTTTTGCAACTAGTTGCATAAAGCGCTCGGGGTCCTCTACAACTAGCGGGTACGCCACCACGCACGGAGGGCCCGATGAGCCGTTACCCGCACCTGCTGAGCCCGCTGGACCTGGGCTTCACCACCCTGCCCAACCGCGTCCTCATGGGGTCCATGCACATCGGCCTGGAGGAGGCCGAGGGCGGCTTCGCGCGGATGGCGGAGTTCTACGCCGCCCGCGCGCGCGGCGGGGTCGGGCTCATCGTCACCGGCGGCATCGCGCCCAACGACGAGGGGCGCCCCTACGAGGGCGGCGCCACGCTCACCACCGAGGCGGAGGCCGACCGGCACACCGAGGTGACCGCCGCCGTGCACCGCGAGGGCGGCCGGATCGCCCTCCAGATCCTGCACTTCGGCCGCTACGCCTACCACCGCGACCTGGTGGCCCCGAGTCCCCTCCAGGCACCCGTCAGCCCGTACGTGCCCCGCGAGCTGAGCGACGCCGACGTCGAGCGGACCGTCGGCGACTACGTCCGTACCGCGCTCCTGGCCCGCCGGGCCGGGTACGACGGCGTGGAGATCATGGGCTCCGAGGGCTATCTCGTCAACGAGTTCGTCGCCGCCCGCACCAACCACCGCACCGACCGCTGGGGCGGCACCTACGAGAACCGCATGCGCTTCCCGGTCGAGATCGTCCGCCGGGTGCGCGAGGCGGTCGGCGAGGACTTCATCGTCGTCTACCGGCTGTCCATGCTGGACCTGGTGCCCGACGGCTCGTCCCTGGACGAGGTGGTCGCCCTGGCGAAGGCCGTCGAGGCGGCCGGCGCCACCCTCATCAACACCGGCATCGGCTGGCACGAGGCCCGCATCCCCACCATCGCCACCTCCGTGCCGCGCGGCGCCTACACCTGGGTGACGAAGAAGCTCATGGGCGCGGTCTCCGTCCCGCTCGTCACCACCAACCGCATCAACACCCCCGAACTCGCCGAACGGCTGCTCGCCGACGGCACGGCCGACATGGTGTCCATGGCCCGCCCGATGCTCGCCGACCCGGACTTCGTCGCCAAGGCCGCCGCCGGGACACCCGAGGCCATCAACACCTGCATCGGCTGCAACCAGGCCTGCCTCGACCACACCTTCAGCGGGCAGATCACCTCCTGCCTGGTCAACCCGCGCGCCTGCCACGAGACGGAACTCGTGCTCGCCCCGACCCGGCTGCGCAAGCGCGTCGCCGTCGTCGGCGCCGGACCCGCGGGCCTGGCCTGCGCGGTGGCGGCGGCCGAACGCGGCCACCAGGTCACCCTGTTCGACGCGGCGAGCGGGATCGGCGGCCAGCTCGACGTCGCCCGCAGGGTCCCCGGCAAACAGGAGTTCGACGAGACCCTGCGCTACTTCCGCCACCGGCTCGCCGCGCTCGGCGTCGACGTACGGCTGGACACCCGGGTGGGCGCGGCCGACCTCGCCGGGTACGACGAGATCGCCGTGGCCACCGGGGTCACCCCGCGCATCCCCGACATCCCCGGCGTCGACCACCCCGGCGTCGTCGGCTACCTCGACGTGCTCCGGGGCCTCGCCCCGGTCGGCGAGCGGGTGGCGGTCCTCGGCGCGGGCGGCATCGGCTTCGACGTCGCCGAGTTCCTGACGGACGGCGGCGAGCGGACGCACGAGGACCCGGCGGCGTACTTCCGCGCCTGGGGCGTCGACACGCACTACCGCGCACCCGGCGGCCTCGCCGCGCCCGCCCGCCCGAAGGCGCCGCGCACCGTCCACCTGCTCCAGCGCAAGACGACCAAGGTCGGCGCGGGCCTGGGCCGCACCACCGGCTGGATCCACCGCACCGAACTGCGCCACCGGGGCGTCACCATGGTGCCGGGCGTGCGCTACGACCGGATCGACGACGCCGGGCTGCACCTCACCGTCGACGGCGCGAGCCGTGTCCTGGAGGTCGACACGATCGTGCTGTGCACCGGCCAGGAGCCGCGCCGCGACCTGTACGAGGAACTGCTCGCCGCCGGACGCGCCGCGCATCTGATCGGCGGCGCCGACGTGGCCGCCGAACTGGACGCCAAGCGCGCCGTCAAGCAGGGCACCGAACTGGCCGCGGCCCTGTAGGGCGCCCGTGCGGCGTCCCTAGGATGACCGCATGTCACTGCCGCACGCCATCCTCACCGCTCTGCTGGAGAAGCCGTCGTCGGGGCTGGAGCTGACGCGCCGCTTCGACCGGTCGATCGGCTACTTCTGGTCGGCGACGCACCAGCAGATCTACCGCGAACTGGGAAAGCTGGAGGCGGACGGCCTGATCCGCGCCCTGCCGTCCGCCCAGCCGGCCCGCGGGCAGAAGAAGAGCTACGAGGTGCTGCCGGCCGGCCGCGCGGAACTGGCCCGCTGGACGGCTGCGGCCCAGGAGCCCAGGCCGCAGCGGGACGCGCTGCTGCTGCGGCTGCGCGCCGCCGCGGTGGTCGGCACGGCGGGCATCGAGGACGATCTCAGACGCCATCTGGAGGCGCACGAGCGGCAGTTGGCGGAGTACCGGGAGATCGAGGAGCGTGACTTCCCGCCCGGCAGGGACAGCTCCGAGGACCGGCTGCGGCACCTGGTGCTGCGCGCCGGGATCGACCTGGAGACCTTCTGGACCCAGTGGCTCGGGCACGCCCTGGCGGAGTTCGCCGAACTGCCCGACGGCGGCTGAGGGCGGTTGCCGCCGACCGCGGCCGGTCAGAGGCGGTACGGGCCGGAGCGGCGGCGGCGCAGCACCCAGCCGGTGGCGATCAGCGCGGCCCCGACCAGGGTCCCGCCCACCGCGACCGTGAGGGTGCCGTAGTCCCGGACGGCCCCGCCGAGCCCGCCCATCACCCCGCGCGAGGGCGCGGCGGAGGCGGCCGGCGCGGAGGTGGCCGAGATCGTCGGCCGGGACGCGGCGGAGACCACGACGGACTGGGTGCCGGCCGTGATGTTGTTCGCGCACACCACGATCACGGTGTACGTGCCCGGCCGTACGCTCTGCCAGGCCGCCGTCTGGTGCGCGGTCGTCCCGGCCAGGGCGGAGCGGCGGCCCTGGGCGAAGCTCGTCTGTCCGGGGGCGAGCAGCGACGCCGTGCCCCAGCCGCCCTCGACCAGGGTGCACGCGCTGGTGGTGACCGACACGGTGGAGCCGTTGGTGCTCACCGAGATGCCCGGTCCCGCGGCGGCCGGCTGGGCGGCGAGGGCGAGCGTCACGGCGGCGGCCGCCGCTGCCGGGGCGATGTGCGCGAGTGGCTGGGTGTGGCGCATGGAGTCCTCCGGCGGCACGGTCGGCGGGCCGTCCCATGGGCCGCCGGAGACGGGGGATCGCCCGTGCCGTCTCCTCAGGGGCAGCCAACGCCCGCCCGGCGCCGCCCGCACGCGCGGCGCACCCGCTCGGGTGACGCCCGGCGCGATCCGGGCACCACCTACTAGCCGCCGTCCGCCCCGGTGGTCACCGTCCGTTCGGCGGAGAAGCCGCCCCAGGTGCCGTCCGGGAGCTTCGCCCGCAGCCGCACCCGGTGGTGCGCTCCCGCGTCCCGGCCCAGGTAGAAGCTGTAGGTGGCCTTTCCGCGCGGCGGAGCACCGCCCCACACCAGGGAGGTGGCGGGCTGTCCGTCGAGCTGGATCTGGTACTCCGTCACCACGCCGTCGGTGCGCGGCGCGACCCAGTCGAGGTCGAGGTAGTACGCGCCGTCCGCGCGGTGGGTCGCGGCGTGGAACGAGGTCGGCGCGGTGCCCCGTCCGTCGTCGGATCCCGGGGTGGTGAGGACGACGGACGCGCTGGCGGGGGAGAGGTTGTCGGCGGCGTCCCGGGCCCGCACGGTGAAGGAGTACCGGGTGCCCGGCCGCAGCCCGGTGACCACGGTCGCCGTCTGGCCGCCGCCCACGCTGTGGATCTTCGTGCCGCCCTGGTAGACGTCGTAGGAGACCACCCGCCGGTCGTCCCGGGCGGCCGACCAGGAGAGCTGGACGGCCCGGCTGCCGACCACCCGGCCGCGCGGGCCGAGCGGCCGGGACGGAGCGGAGCGGTCCGCCGCGACGGCCGCGGGCGTCGTCGCCCGCACCTCCCGGCTGCGCGGCCCCAGCCGTCCCGCGGTGTCCAGCGCCCGCACGGTGAACACATACGTGGTCGACGGGCTGAGCCGGATGACGTCCACCATGTGCTCCGAGGCGGGCACGTCCTTCACCTTCTCGGTGCCGCGGAACACCTGGTACGCCTTGACGCCGGTGCTGGAGGTCACCGCGTTCCACATCACGTGCACGCTGGTGGCGCTGCCGGCCGCCGCGGTGACACCGGCCGGTGCCCCGGGGCCGCCGCCCTCCCCGTCGTCCGCGGCGCCCCGCCCGCACGCCGCGAGGAGCGCGAGCGCCCCGCACACCGCGGCGACACGCCCGGGGAGGCGGGACCGGCGGGAATCGGGCTGCCGAACGCGTCGCACGAGGTCTGCCTCCCCGTCAACTGCGGCGCGGAGGGCCCGGACACCGCTGCGAACAATGGTCCGGACCAATATGCCGTGTTGACGGGGCCGCATCAAGAGGGCCGGGCCGGTCCTGCTCCGTACGCGATTGCGTATGCTGAGGGACATCCCAGCCGAACTGCCCGGTCGATCCAGGGGAGTTCGTGCCGTGGCGCGGACCGCTGTCGTCGCTGTTCCCGCGCCGGCGCGGGCGGCCGGGGGATCCGTGGCCCCGCGGCCCGGCCTCCGGCCGCCCGGCAGGTGTTACGGGCCGTGGGCCGTCCGGTCCCCTAACGTGTGCCGCACGATCGAATTCATCACTGATGAGATGAATGTCTGTCAATGTCCCCGAGGAGAGGGTTCCTCATCGTGCGTGTCCAGTCGCTGACCCTCGTCGCGGCGAGCGCCGCCCTGCTGGCTCCGACGACACTGCCCGTCGTTCCCGTGTCCCACCGGCCGCATCCGGAACCCGCGGCCCACGGCGAGAGCGGCACCGCCGCCGGCCTGCTGGCCCGTACGCGCCACTGCGCGCAGATCTCCCACGGCCGCTACCGCTCCGACGCGGGCGTCCGTGCCACGATCCCGGTCTGCGGCCTGCCCGGCGCGGTGTACTGGAAGGCGGACCTGGACATCGACTGCGACGGACGGCCCACCCGCCGCTGCAACCGGCGCACCGACCCGCAGTTCTCCCCGGCCGCCGCCTACGCCCAGTCCGACGGCCGGCGCCTCGACGCCGAACACCTGCCCTACATCGTCCTGCCCGCCCCCAGCCGCATCTGGGACCACCGCGACCACGGACTGCGCGGCGGATCGGTCGCCGCGGTCGTCTACCGGGGCCGGGTGCGGTACGCGGTCGTCGGCGACACCGGCCCCCGGGACGTCATCGGCGAGGCGTCCTACGCCGCCGCGCGCCGGCTCGGCATCCCCGCGGACCCGCGCACCGGCGGGGCGCGCTCGGGAGTGACGTACATCGTCTTCGAGAACTCCCGGGTCGACCGCATCGAGGACCACGCGGAGGCCGTGCGGCAGGGCGAGCGCCTGGTACGGCGGCTGGTCGGCGCGAGCGCGCGGGTCAGATGATCCCCGGCGGGACCGGACCGCCCGCACGGGCACGACGGATCCGGACGGGGCGCGCCCCGCCCGCCGCGGTCCCGTCCCGCCCCCGCGGTCCCGTCCCGCGCCCGGCCTCACACCTTCCGGTAGGCGTACGCGTCCGCCGCCGCCGCCTCCACCGCGTCCAGGTCGGCTCCGGTGGCGGCGGTGACGACGGCGGCCACCGCGCCCTCCACGAAGGGGGCGTCCACCAGCCGGGTGTCCTCCGGCAACTCGTCGCCCTCGGCCAGCAGCGCCTTCACGGTGAGGACGGCGCTGCCGAGGTCGGTCAGGACGGCGACCCCGGCCCCCCGGTCCACGGACGCCGCCGCCGCGGCGACCAGTTCCGCGCTGGTGCCGAGGCCACCGCCCTCCCGGCCGCCCGCGGGAGCCACCGGGACGTTGTCCGCCCCGCCCGCGAGCCCCCGCGCCAGCTCCGCCACCGAGGCGGCGACCTCGGCGCTGTGCGACACCAGTACGATCCCCACCGGCTTGTCGTCGCTCACGTCAGCCCTCCGCCCCTTCGGCCGCCTCGGCGAGGGCGGCGATCAGCAACGCCGACGAGGTGGCACCGGGGTCCTGGTGCCCGATGCTGCGTTCCCCGAGATAGCTGGCCCGGCCCTTGCGGGCCTGGAGCGGGGTGGTGTCCCTGGCGCCCCGCTCGGCGGCGGCGCTCGCCGCCGGGAACCCGTCGGCGAGCGCGTCCAGGGCCGGTACCAGCGCGTCGATCATCGTCTTGTCGCCCGGTGCCGCACCGCCCAGCTTCATCACCCCGTCGACCCCGGACCGCAGCGCCTCGGCGAGCTGGGCCTCCGTCACCTCGGGGGCGTCGCCCAGCGCCTTGCCGGTACGGCGCAGCAGGGTCCCGTACAGCGGCCCCGACGCGCCGCCGACCTTCGAGATCAGCTGCTTCCCGGCGAGGGCCAGCACCTCGCCCGGAGTGCCGGGCCCCTCCTGCTCCAGCTCCTGGCGGACGGCCGTGAACCCGCGCTGGAGGTTGCTGCCGTGGTCGGCGTCCCCGATGGCCGAGTCGAGGTCGGTGAGCCGCTGGGCCTCACGGTCGACGGACGCGGCGGTCGCCGTCATCCAGCGGCGGAAGAAATCGGCGTCGAGCACTGGAACTCCCTTGCGTGGTGGATACGCGTGGCGGATACGGTCGACGTGCCGGCGCGGGTCACAGGCCCCAGCGCAGGCCCGGCGTGTTCACGGGAGCGTCCCACAACCGCAGCAGTTCCTCGTCGATCTGGCACAGGGTGACCGAGGCGCCCGCCATGTCGAGGGAGGTGACGTAGTTGCCGACCAGTGTGCGGGCGACGGCCACCCCGCGCTCGGCGAGCGCCCGGTGCACCTCGGCGTTGAACCCGTACAGCTCCAGCAGCGGGGTCGCGCCCATCCCGTTGACCAGCAGCAGCACGGGGTTGCGCGGGTTCATGTCCTCCAGGATCGCGTTCACCGCGAAGTCCGCGATCTCGCGCGAGGTCATCATCGGCCGCCGCTCCCGCCCCGGCTCGCCGTGGATGCCGATGCCCAGCTCCAGTTCCCCGTCGGGCAGGTCGAAGGTGGGGCTGCCCTTGGCCGGGGTGGTGACGGCGCTCAGCGCGACACCGAAGCTGCGGGAGTTGTCGTCCACCTGCCGGGCGACGGCCTCGACCCGCTCCAGCGGCTGGCCCTCGTCGGCCGCCGCGCCCGCGATCTTCTCCACGAACAGGGTGGCGCCGGTGCCGCGCCGGCCCGCGGTGAAGAGGCTGTCGGTCACCGCCACATCGTCGTCGACCAGCACCTTCGCGATCCGGATGCCCTCGTCCTCGGCGAGTTCGGCGGCCATGTCGAAGTTGAGCACGTCGCCGGTGTAGTTCTTCACGACGAACAGCACACCGGCGCCGCTGTCGACGGCCGCCGCCGCCCGCACCATCTGGTCGGGCACCGGCGAGGTGAACACCTCTCCGGGACAGGCCGCCGACAGCATGCCGGGGCCCACGAACCCGCCGTGCAACGGCTCGTGCCCCGATCCGCCGCCGGACACCAGCGCGACCTTCCCGGCCACGGGGGCGTCCCGCCGTACGATCACCCGGTTGTCCACATCGACCGTCAGCTCGGGATGGGCGGCCGCCATGCCGCGCAACGCGTCCGCGACGACGGTTTCGGCTACGTTGATCAACATCCTCATGAGCATCTCCCGGTGATCTGGCGGGCGTGGTGGGCCGAAGCACTCCTACCGGCAGTATCGGCCTTGCGCGAGCGAAGGTCACGTGTGGCGACCGCACAGGTGAATGGGGCAGTGAATGGGGCAAACGGGTGCCCCGGCACGGTGCGTTGCCGGTGGGCGGGCCGGGACCGGCGCTCAGGGCACCCGCAACGCCAGCGCCGCCACGTCGTCCTGCTGCCGGTCGCTCATCCGGGTGAGCAGTTCGTCGAGGAAGACCGGCAGGGGCTCGCGGGCCAGTGCGGTGGCGTGCTGGCGCAGCCGGGTCAGCCCGCGTCCGATGTCCTCGCCGGGCCGTTCGATCAGGCCGTCCGTGTAGAGGAGCACGGTGGACCCGGAGGGCAGTTCGCAGGTCGCGGTGGTCCGGGCGAGGGCCGGGTCCACGCCGAGGACCGGGGCGCTCGCCTCCTCCAGCAGGACGGTACGCCCGTCGGGCCGGGCCAGCAGCGGCGGCGGATGACCGGCGTTGGTCCAGTGGAGTCGCCACGGCGCTGTGGCGTCGGTGGTGGGTGTTTCGAGGCGGGCGATGACGGCGGTGACGAGTTCGATGCCGGTCAGGCCCTGCATGACGCGGTCCAGGCGGCTCATCACCCCGGCCGGGTCGTCGCCGCTGTCGTAGGCGAGGGCGCGGAGCATGTTGCGCAGCTGGCCCATGCGGACGGCGGCGGCCAGGTCGTGGCCGACGACGTCGCCGATGGCGAGCACCGCCGAGCCGTCGGGGAGCGGGAAGGCGTCGTACCAGTCGCCGCCCACCTCGGCGCGTTCGCGGGCGGCCACGTAGCGGGCGGCGAGCTGGAGGTGGGCCAGACCGGTCAGGTCGGGCAGCAGGGAGAGCTGGAGCTGCTCGGCGGTGTACTGCTGGAGCGCGTACAGCCGGGCGTTGTCCAGCGCCAGCCCCGCCCGGTGCCCCAGATCCGCCGCCAGCGCCTGCTCCTGCTCGTCGAACACGGCACCCGGCGCACGCCGCACGAACGTGAGCGCGCCGAGGACCTGGCGGCGCACCAGCATGGGCACGATCAGCGCGGTCCCGGCGTCCAGCATGCGGTACAGGGCCCACTGGGCGGACTGGAGCGGGTCTGCGGGGTCGGGCAGCCCGACGCCGGAGACGACGACCGGCCCCGCGCCGCGCAGCACCTTCGCCAGCGCGGCGGACGAGTCGTCCGGACCGGGCAGCAGCCCGCCGGGCAGCACCCGCAGCGACCGCTCGGGCTCCCGGTCCGTGATCGCGAGCCGCCGCAGCCGCTCGCCCTCGGCCACGTCGACCACACAGGCGTCCGCCAGATGCGGCACGACCAGCCGGGCCAGTCGGCGCAGCGCCTCCTCCGCGTCCAGGCCCGAGGCCAGCGCCCGGCTCGCCTCGGCCAGCAGCCGCAGCCGGGCCGCCCCCGCGTCCGGCTCGTGCTCCGTGTGCGGCGCCCCAGGCTGCCGTGGATCCCGTTTCATCGCGCTCCTCTCGGCACCCGTCCGAATGTATAGCGTTCCGTAGGCAGGTCTGAACGGTCCGTGAGGAACGAACCCGGCGGCGGACACGGCCGACGTCGGGGTTTGCCGCGCGCACAGCGGGAAACAGTGGGAAGCAGACGTTGTCCCCGGCGCGGTCCGCGCGCCGAGCGGTGGTGGATCCCGCCGTGGCCCCCGGTGCGCCGGAGGCCGAACCGCCGACCAGGCCGATGGTTCCTGTCGTCCGTCCCGCGTGCGCCCGCGCACCGGAGGAAGGCAGGACCATGGCCGCCGACCGCGCCGCTCCCGACCGGGCCGACCCGGGCGCCCCGCGCGTACCGAGCGTGCTGTTCCCCGACGGCGCCGACCGGGCCGGCATGTCGCCGCCCGAGCCGGACTGCTTCCGCGACCTTAACCTGGACCAGCTCGTCGACGCGCTCGAACTGTGCCGTCCCGCCTACGGTCTCGCGCCGTTCTTCCGGGCGCGGCCGGGGGACCTCCGTACGGTCGGCCACCGGCAGGCCGTCTTCCGGGACCTGGCGGAGCTGCCCGCTCTCGCCGACCGGCTCGACGGCTTCGGCGAGCGGATGCGCGAGGTGCGGGACCGGCTCCGGCGCGCCGGCGCGATGCGCCACCGCTACCAGGCGGCGGACTGGTCGCTGGAGGCGGTGCACGCCTACACCGCGGCGTGCGCGGGGCTCGCCAGGGACCTGGCCCGCGCCGCACCGCGCTCCCCGGCCCTGCGAGCGATCGCCGCGTACGCCGGTTCCTACGTCGCCTCCGCCGCCTTCACCGCGCTCGCCCGGGACGCGCGCCGCCTCCAGGAACAGCTGGACGACGTCCACTACTGCCTGCTCATCACCCCCGGACGGGTCAGGGTGAGCGCCTACGAGGGGCAGGGGGACTACGGCGTCGAGGTCCTCGCCGACTTCGAGCGGTTCCGGCAGGGGGAGGCGAAGGACCACCGGTCCCGCTTCCGCTCGGACGAGGTGATGAACCATGTCGAGGAAGCCGTCCTGGACCGGGTCGCCCTGCTGTACCCGGACGTCTTCGCGGAGCTGGAGCGGTTCCGCGAGCGGCACGCGGACTTCCTCGACCCGGGGATCACGGCCTTCGAGCGCGAGATCCAGTTCTATCTGGCCTACCGGGCGTTCACCGCGCCGCTGGAGCGGGCCGGGCTGCCGTTCTGCCTGCCCGAGGTGCTGGAGGGCGCGAAGGGCGACCGGGAGCTCGCCGCGGAGGGGATGTTCGACCTCGTGCTCGCGGACAAGCTCGTCCGGGAGGGGGCCGAGTCGGTGCTCAACGATTTCCGGCTGAGCGGGCCGGAGCGGTTCCTCGTCGTGTCGGGGCCGAACCAGGGCGGCAAGACGACGTTTGCCCGTGCGTTCGGACAGCTGCACCACCTGGCCGCGCTCGGCTGCCCGGTCCCCGCGCGGCGGGCCCGGCTCCTGCTGTGCGACGGGCTGTTCACCCACTTCGAGCACGGCGAGCGCCTCGACGACCCCGGCGGAAAGCTGTACGACGACCTCCTCCGCGTGCACGCCGTCCTGGAGCGGGCGGCACCGGGCGGCGTCGTCGTCCTCAACGAGGTGTTCACCTCCACCACCCTCGACGACGCCGTGCTGCTCGGCGCTCGCACCCTCGAACAGTTCATCGACCGCGGCCTGATCGGCGTCTGCGTCACCTTCGTCGACGAACTGTCCAGGCTGGGCGAGGCCACCGTCAGCATGGTCGCCGCCGTCGACCCCGCCGACCCGGCCGTGCGCACCTTCCGCATCGGACGCGGCCCCGCCGACGGCCTCTCCCACGCCGTTGCCGTCGCCGAACGCCACGGGCTCACCCACGACCGCCTGCGCGCCAGGATCCGGCCGTGAGGGCGCGGCTCCTGCACCGCGACCGCGACCCGGCCTGGGACACCGCGCCCGGCCCGCAGGAAGACGACCTGACGCGGGACCTGGACCTCGGGACGCTGTACGCGGCGATGGCCGACGGCGACGCCTTCCTGTACGAATGCGCCCGCCGGGTCATGATGTCCCCGCTCACCGACCCGGAGGAGATCCGCTACCGGCAGGACGTCCTGGCCGACTGCCTGCGGCAACCGGAGACGGTCCGCGAGCTCTACGCCCTGGCCACCGAGGCCCTGGCCCGCGAGAAGCGCGTCTTCGGCAGCTTCGTACGCTCCCCCGAGGCGTCCCTCGCCCGCTCGCTGGACGTCCTCGCTCTGTTCCTCGAACTCCTCCAGC
The DNA here is from genome assembly GCF_001654495.1 of Streptomyces sp. SAT1. Taxonomy (GTDB): domain Bacteria; phylum Actinomycetota; class Actinomycetes; order Streptomycetales; family Streptomycetaceae; genus Streptomyces; species Streptomyces andamanensis. Next base: position 688,929 of record NZ_CP015849.1, on the reverse strand, counting down.
GGCTGCGGCACCTGGCCGACACCCGTGCCGGGGAGTTCCGCTCCGCCGGGTTCCGCCGGTTCTTCGCCATGCTGGCCACCGAACTCGACGACGACTGCCTCACCCGGCTGCGCGGCCACGCCGAGCGGCTGCGCTTCCGCGGCGGTGTCCTGGTCAGCGCCCGGCCGACCAGTGGCTGCCGGGGCGCGGGGTACGTGCTGCGCGAACCGCCGCACAAGCGCGGCTGGCGCGACCTGTTCACCTCCTCCGGGCCCCCGGCGTACACGTACCACCTGCCCGAACGCGACGAAGCCGGGGCCAGGGCGCTCGGCGAGCTGCGCGGGCGCGGCCTCGACCTCGCCGCCGACGCGCTGGCCCGCTCCTGCGACCACATCCTGGCCTTCTTCACCGCGCTCCGCCGCGAACTGGGCTTCTGCACGGGCTGCCTCAACCTGCGCGCGGTGCTCGCCGCCCGGGGCGCGCCGGTGTGCCGCCCCGATCCCGCGGCACCGGGCACACCGGTCCTCACCTGCCGCGGCCTGTACGACGTGTGTCTCGCGCTGCGCGGCGCCGGGCCCGTCGTCGGCAGCGACGTGGACGCGGACGGGGCCCGGCTGCTGGTGGTCACGGGGGCCAACGAGGGCGGCAAGTCCACCTTCCTGCGTGCCGTGGGACTGGCCCATCTCATGGCGCAGAGCGGCATGTTCGCCGCCGCCGACTCCTTTGCCGCCGACCCGCGCGACCAGGTGTTCACCCACTTCCGGCGGGAGGAGGACCCGGACATGGTCAGCGGCAAACTGGACGAGGAGCTGGCGCGGATGAGCGGCATCGCCGACCGCCTCACCGCGCGCGGCCTCGTCCTGTTCAACGAGTCGTTCGCCGCCACCGACGAGCGGGAGGGCGCGGAGATCAACCGGCAGATCCTGCGCGCCCTGACCGAGGCGGGGGTGAAGGCGGTGTGCGTCACCCATCTGTACGAGCTGTCCCACGGCCTGTACACACACCGCCCGCACGGCGCCGGCACCGTGTTCCTGCGCGCCGAGCGCACCCCCGACGGCCGCCGCACCCATCGGCTGGTCGAGGGCCCGCCCGAGCCCACCGCCCACGGCGCGGATCTGTACGCGCGCGTCTTCGGCGAGCGGCCGGCGGCTCCGGTGGGCGCGGCACTCCTCGACGAGCGCGGAACGGGACGCCCATGGACTGGCTGCGCACCGCGGTCACGGCCGATCTGATCGGCCTGGCCGCCAACTTCGACAACTGGGGGGTGGGCCTCGCCTACGGCGTCGCCGGGATCAGGTTCCCGCACCGGATCAACGCGCTCGTCAACACGGTCGGCCTGGCCAGCGTCCTGTTGGGCGCGTACGGCGGAGACCTCGTCTCCCGCCGGGTGCCCCCGGCCGCCGCCGGCCTGGTCGCGTGCGGGGTGCTCGTGTCGGTGGCGCTCCTCTACCTGTACCAGATGTACGTACGGCCCCGCCGCGTCCACCGCACCGCACCGCCGGTGTCCGCACCCCCCGGCCCGCGCCAGGGCCTGCTGCTCGGTGTCGGCCTGTCGTTCACCAATGTCGCCAACGGCTTCGGGGCCACGGTCTCGGCGGCGGTCCCGCTGTGGGGCGTCGCCGCGGCCGTCACGTTCTGGGGCTACGCGATGATCTGGCTCGGCAACAGACTGGGGACCGGGGTGGCCGCCAGGGTCGTCGGCGCCTGGTCGCCCGCCGTCGCCGCCGCCGTGCTGATCGGTGTCGGCGTGCACGAGGCGACCGGGACATAGCGCGGCTCCGGGCCCGCGTCGCCCGGCCGTACGGTCACTTCGAGGGCACCGGACGGTACAGGAGCAGGGCGGCGGGCGCCGCCGTCAGGGTCAGTGTGTCGGGGGCGGCGGCCGCCTCGCCGTCGTAGGCGTAGGTCAGGCCGCGCAGACCGGCCAGCCGCAGCCGGGGCACGACGTGCTGTTCGGGAAGGGCGAGCGCGTGCGGTGCGTCGACCGCCTCGGCCAGCAGGGCGACCAGCCGGCCGTGCCGCTGCCCGGCGTCCGCGTCGAGCAGCCGCACGTCGAGCAGGCCGTCCGACAGCCGCTCGCGCGTCGGCAGGGCGTGCAGGGAGTGCTGCCGGTACACGCCGTTTCCCGCGAAGAGCAGCCAGAGGCGGCGTGGCGTGCCGTCCAGGCGCAGCGCGAAGGGCCGGGCGGTGCCGCTCGCGAAGGGCAGCGCCAGCGCGGTGGCGGCCCGCCGTCCGCAGCGGGGGCGGACCAGTTCCCGGAAGCGGACCAGATCGGCGTAGGCGCCCAGGGCGAAGGTGTTCAGGAACACCCGGGGCGGCCGGTGGGCGCCCGGCGTGCCGATCAGGGCCACGTCGACGGCCGCTCCCCGGCCCTCCTCCACGGCGGTGGCCGCCACGGAGACGGAGCGCAGACCGGCCGCGCCGGCGAAGTGGTCGAGCGCGCCGCCGGGGAAGACGGCGAGCGGGAGGCCGTGGCGCAGCGCGGCGCGGGCCGCCGCGTTGACCGAGCCGTCGCCGCCGACCACCCCCAGCGCCCCGCCCGCCTCGGCCGCCGACCGGGCGGCCGCCTCCAGGGCGGCGGGCAGGCCGCCGGGGGAGCGGACGGTGACCGGGCGGGCCCGGGGCAGCAGGCTCCGCAGCTCGGCGAGGGCGCGCTCCGCGCCGGTGGCGGCCGGGTTGGCCACCACCCGCAGTCCGGCCCCGCCGGGCAGCGGCCGTATGCGGGACGGGTCCGCGCGCCCCGTCGGCGCCGGACGGCCCCGCCGCTCCGCGGCCATGGCGCGCTCAGCCCCGTCCGGACGTCACCGGGAACGGAACGGGGGGAGCAGGGGCAGCGCCGACAGGGCGCGGGTGATCCGCGTGCCGTTCCGCGGGCGCCACAGATTGCCCAGGTAGGGCGCGTACCGGCGCCCGCCCCGGTGGAAGAGGCCCGGCAGATGGCCCGCCAGCGGCGGCTTCATGTCCAGAGCGCGCAGCCGGGAGAACGCCACGAACTCGGCCGTCATGCCCTCCTCGCGGGACGAGGGCGTCTGGCCGGGCGCGCCGTCCGCGGTGAACACCAGGTCCACGGTCCGCCGCCCGGTGTCCGGGTCGACGGCCTCCAGGACGAACGCGACCCGGGCCGGTTCCACCGCGAGGCCGGTCTCCTCGCGGGTCTCGCGGCGGGCGCAGGCCACCATGCTCTCGCCCGCGCGGGGGGTGCCGCCGGGCAGCACCCAGTCGTCCGCGCCCCGGGCGCTGCGGTGGACGAGCAGCACCGACTCGCCCCGGAAGACGACGGCGGAGCAGCGCAGCAGGACATCGTCGGGCATCCTCATGCCGATCTCCTCGCAGATGATGTGCGGGTGTTACCGGTAGAGGCCATCAGCAGGAGGTCCTGCGGTTGTGGCGAGCCCCATCGCCATGGCGATGCCCTCCTATTGTGGCGTACGTCCCCGGTCCGTCCGCAAGTCCTCCGGGCGGTCCGGCGGACCCCGCGCGCGGCCCGGCCGGTCACGCGATGCGCAGCCGGATGCCGACCCAGGTGGTCGCGACGCCGCCCGCCGCCATGGCCAGCGCCCACAGGACGGGGCGGGCGGTCAGGAGACGGGCGAGCATGGCGCCGAGGCAGGACAGGGCGAGGACGGCGAGTGCCACGACGATCCACGGCGGGCCGGGCAGGACCGCGCCCAGCGCGAGCGGCAGCGCGGCCCCGGCGAAGCTGGACACACAGGCGACGAGCGCGGCGCGCCAGGACCGCAGCAGGGCGAGCCGCCCCAGGTGCGTGGCGGCCATCCTCCGGCCGCGGCCGAGGCTGAGCTGCCGGGTGATGTGCGCGAGATGGGCCCGGCGTTCGGCGTAGTCGGCCACCATGACGGTGAAGGCGGCGGTGACCAGCGCGGCGCAGCCGACCCGCACCGCCAGGCTCCAGCTGACCGGGGTGCCGGACCCGGTGAGGGAGGCGGAGGCGAGGGTGAGGGCGTTGAGCAGGCCGTCGGTGATCCCGAGAACGAGGGGGAGCCGGACGGCCCCGGCGGCCTTCGTGAGAGAGACGGTCATCTCTTGCGGGGGGTCCGGTCGAGCGTGTAGGCGCCCGCGACCACCTCGTCGGTGCTGTGCACGACGGCACCGGCGTGCTCGATGGCCCGCTGGACGGCCGTCAGGTCCAGGTCGTCGCCCTCGATGGTGACGTCGGTCCCGATGGTCTCGACGTCGATCTCGGTCACGGAGATGTTGACGGCCTGGACGCCCGGCACGTTCTCGATCTTCTGCGCCAGATGGGTGAGGCTCGGCTCGCTGATGGCCATGTCGACATCGAGGACCAGTCGGCGGATCGGCATGAGCGGTGTCCTTGTCGGAGTGCCTACGTGTCCTGTCGGTGTGCCTACGCGTCGGACCGGTCGTCCGGGGTGAAGCGGACCAGTTCGCATTCCTCCAGGATGGCCGCGCCCTCGGAGACGATCCCGTCGAGCTCCGGCAGGAACGCCCGTACCTTCTCCGGGGAGTCGGCGAAGACGACCGCCATGGGCAGGTCCTCGCTCAGGGACAGGATGCGCTGGGTGTGGATGCGGGAGTGGGCCCCGTAGCCCTCGACCCCGCGGAAGACGCTGGCCCCGGCGATGCCGGCCTTGTGCGCGCGGTGCACGATCTCGGTGGCCAGGGGCTTGTGGTGCACGGTGTCGTTCTCGCCCACGAAGACGGTGACCTTCAGGCCGGGGCGGGTGTGCCTGCTCATGTGCGGTTGCTCCGTTCGGTTGATGTACTGCTCGGAAGTGCCGGGTGTGGGGGCGTTCTCACCCGGTGTCCTCGGGGGGCGCCGCGGCGGGGACCACGAGCACGGGCAGGGCGGCCCGCTCGATCACCCGCCGCACCACGTCGCCCAGCGGCCGGGCCCGCAGATGGCTGTCCGCGCCGTGGCGGCCCAGGACGATCAGGTCGCAGCCGTGCTCGGCGGCACTCGCGACGAGGTCGGCGGCGATGTCCGTGCCGGTGCCCCAGTCCAGTCGGAGCTGCCCGGCGAAGGGCGGCAGCGCCTGCCACGCCCGGTCGAAGCGCTCCTGCACCCAGGCGCGCTGGGCGCCGAGGTCGCGGGTGCGCTCACCGCCGGTCTCGGTGTGCTCGGACGGTACGAGCACGGCGCGCACCAGGACGCCGCCCCGGTTGCCGGCCAGCGCCACCGCGGCCGCCAGCGCCGCGCGGGCGGCGGGCGAGGCGTCCCAGCCGACGAGGATCCTGTGGAACGGTGACGCGGTCATCGGCTTCCTCCTTCACCGGGACGGGCCGCGGGAACGACCGCCGCAGGGCCGGTCATGACAGGGCCGCCACGAGGGCCAGGGCGCCGACCAGGACGATCAGCATGTAGGTCAGATAGGCGTCCAGGCGGCCGCACTGGAGGCGCTTGGCCGCGGCCACCAGCGCGCGCAGCGGACGGTAGAACGGCTGGTACAGATACACCTCGACGACCTCCACCACGTCGGACGCGTAGTCGAGGGTGCCTCCGGTCGCCGCCGTGCGCACCGGCCCGGCGCCCTCCGGTCCCGGTTCCCCTTCCGGTTCCGGTGCCGGAGGGTCCCCGGTGCCCGGTCGCGCGGCGACGGCGGGTGCGATCCCGGTGGGTGTGGCGCGGGTTCGGGTGCGCAGCACGGCGCCCAGGACACGCCGGGTCGGGTTGGCGTACCCGAAGGGGGTGTACCGGTCGTCGCCGTGCACACCGCCGCTCGCCGAACGCCACGCCGGCACCCGCCGCACCCGCAGGGCCCCGCCGCGCGAGGCCGCCACCAGCAGCACCAGGACGCCCGCGCACAGCACCGGCATCACCACCCACAGCCAGCTCGGGGAGAGGCTGGAGAACCCGGCGAAGACGGGCTGCACGACCCAGGGCGAGACCAGCGCGCCCAGGGTGGCGTCCCGCGGCACCAGCGGTTCGAGACCCGCGCTGATCACCCGTAGCTGAAGCGGTGTCAGGGCGGCGGCGGCCAGGCCGCCCAGGGCCAGCAGCAGGACGCCCGCGCGCCCCGCGATCCCCAGGTCCGCCCGGCACGGGGCACGGCGGGCCGGACGGTCGTCCCGGGGGCCGAGGACGACCATGCCGACGATCCGGACGAAGGTGACCGAGGCGAAACCCGCGGTCAGCGCGATCAGGGCGCCCGCGACCGCGAGGGCGAGTCCGTAGGGGAAGGCGGAGTACCGGAACTGCTGCATGAGGCTCTCCAGCAGGAACCACTCCGAGACGAAGCCCGCGGTGGGCGGCAGCCCGGCGAGGGTGACGGCACCGGCGGCGAGCCCGCCGGCCGCCCACGGCAGCCGGCGCGCGGTGCCGCGCAGCTGTTCGAGGTCGCCGGTACCGGCGTCCGACTCGACGGCCGCGGCTCCGGCGAAGAGCAGTGTCTTGGCGACCGCGTGCGCGATCGTCTGGAGCGTGGCGGCGAGCAGCCCGGCGGCGGTGAGCCGTTCGCTGCCCGTGAGCGCGCCGACGAGCGCGACGGCGTACCCGGTGCAGATCAGGCCCGCGTTCTCGATGCTGGACCAGGCGACGACCCGCTCAAGTCGGGCCTGCACGGCCGCGTGCGCGATGCCGAGGAACGCGGTCAGCGCGGCCAGCAGAAGCAGGGTGACGGCGAGCCAGGCGGGCGGCGGACCCAGCAGCGCGAAGGTGCGCCACAGACCGTAGAAGCCCGCGTTGACGGCGACGCCGGCCAGCACCGGGCGCAGTCCCGCGGGCGCGGCGGCGTAGCCGCGGGGCAGCCACACCTGCACGGGGACCAGCCCGGTCTTGACGGCGAAGGCCAGGACGAGCAGCGCCCAGGTGGCCGAACGCGCGGTGCCCGCGGGCAGCTCCGCGAGCCCGGCGAGGGAGAAGTCCCCGGTGCGGGCGGTGCCCGTCAGCAGACCGAGCAGGAGCGCGGCACCGGACACCTTGCCGAAGCCGAACGTCGCCACGGCCGGACCGATGCGGCGGTGCCCGGCCGCGGTCAGCAGATAGAAGCCGAGGGTGATGCCCTCCCAGGCCATGACGAACAGGAAGACGTTGTCCGCGCTCTCCACCACGGCCACGGAGGCGAGCACCAGGGCGTGGTAGGCGGCCGGGCCCCGGCCGGGCCGCCGCGCGGACGCCCAGCCCGCCGCGGTGAGACAGGCGGCGACGGCGACGGCGAACGTCAGCAGCCAGAACAGCCCCGAAAGACGGTCGACGCGCAGGGCGGCCGTGCCGAACCCCAGAGTGTCGCCGAGGTCCAGGCGCGGGGCGCGCCCCGTCCGGCCCAGGGCGAGCGCGCCCACCGCCGCCAGGCAGCCGCTGCCCGCCGCGCACAGCAGATACGGCACGGCGTACGGCGCTCGCCGCCCCGGCAGGACGTCGACGAGAGCGGCGGCGGCGAACAGCAGCAGACCGGCCGCGATCAGCTCACTCACCCCGGCCTCCCTCCGCCGTCTCGACGTCCGGCGGCTCCCGGTCCGCGCGGCCGAGCCGGCCGGTGGCCAGCAGCAGCGCCTGGAGCAGCGAGAACGGGCTCGGCGGCGACCCCGGCACCCAGATGTCGACGTCCAGCAGGCCGCCGATGCCCGAGTGCGTCGCGTAGGACCCGGCCCACATGCCGCCGCTGCACGCGTCGGTGCCGGCGGCGATCACCACGACGGGTTGCGCGGTCGCCTCGTAGGTGCGCCGCAGCGGCGCGGCCATGCCCCGCGCGCCCGCCCCGGTCACCATGAGCACATCGGCGTGGCGCGGACTGGCCGTCAGGAACAGGCCCAGCCGGTGGATGTCGTAGACCGGGTTCGTCAGGGCGGCGATCTCCCACTCCTCGCTGCCGTCGGAACCGGCGTCCACGTGCCGGATGTGCAGGGAGCGGCGGAAGCGCGCGGTCCGCGCCGCGAGCCGGGCCCGCAGAGCGGCGACGGCCGCCTCGTCCTCCGGCACCCGGGGCACCACGAGCGCCGCCCGCGCGACGGCGGCCGTCGCGGCGCCGGACGCCCGTGCGAACACGTCGGGGCGGACCCGGACACAGCGCCGGCACAGCACGCAGCGCCCTCGGTCCAGCCGGGGCGTGCCGTCGGACGCGGCGTCCAGCGCGCCGGTGGGGCAGATCCCGTCGAGCTCGGCGCGGGTGACGCGGGGCGCGGCGGGCCGCACGGTCACGGCGGCCGGGAAGTCCCGCTCGTACGGGTCGGTCCCGCGGGGGTAGCGCGTGGTGACAATCCCCTCCCGCAGCCCGCGCACGAACCAGGGCGTCACAGCGCCACCCCCGCGATCGAGAGACCGAAGCTCGCCTCGATGAACGGGAAGTCGGTCAGGATGTCCCCGGCGAACACCTCGTGGAACAGCACGAGGTTGTGGAAGGAGGCCGACCGCGGCACACAGCGGCTGATCCGGCCCTCCCGCAGCCGCAGCAGGTACAGCGTCTCGCCCTGCGGTGCCTCGGCCGAGCCCACCGCGAACCCGCTCGGCGCGTCCGGGACCGGGACGCACAGGGCCGCGTCGCCGTCGAGGGCGCGCAGTTCGCCGCTGGTCTGGTGCAGCAGCTCGAAGGAGCGGGTGAGCTCCGCCCCGCGGACCAGGGTGCGGGCCATGACGTCGCCCTCGGCGAACTCGGGCGGCGCGCCGAGCCCCAGGGACGGATAGGCGTCGTACGGGCGTTCGTAGCGGACGTCGGGGCCCGCTCCCGAGGCCCGGCCGAGCGGTCCGAGCGCGCCGTGCGCGCGGGCGACGGCCGGCGGCAGCGGGCCGGTGCCGCGCAGCCGGTCGAGGAAGGAGGGGGTGTGCAGGGCGGCGCGCCAGTCGGCCCGCACGGCGTCGCGCAGCGCGGCGAGCGCGCCGTCGAGAGCGGCGGGGGACAGGCACGGCAGACCGCTGACACCGCCGGGCACGACCGCGCCCCGCCCGAAGCGGCTGCCGCACAGCCGGCCGGTCAGCCGCAGGACGCGCTCCTTGTGCAGGGCGAACCGGGCGGTGGCGACGGCGAGTCCGGCGGCGTCGGTGAGTTTGACCATGACGTCGAGATGGTTGGCGACCCGCTCCAGTTCGGCGTACAGCACCCGGACCAGGCGGGCCGCCCAGGGCACGGTGAGACCGGCGCACCGCTCGACGGCGTGGCAGAACGCGAGGGCGTGCGCGACCGAGGCGGTGCCCTCGACGCGCTCGGCGGCCGCCATGCCGTCCTCGACGGTGCGGCCCTCGAAGCGTTTGGAGACGCCGCGGTGCTTGTGGAACACACGGATCTGGACCCGCGGGATGTCCTCGCCCGGGGTCTCCACCAGGTACTCGACGGACTCCACGACTCCGGAGCGCACCGGGCCGTGCGGGATGGTGAACACGCCCGGACCGATGACCGCGCGCGGGAGCGCCGACTCGTCGGGCACGAGCGGGCCCGGGGCGCGCGCGGTCCCGGGCAGCGGGGTCCGGCCGGGCTCCTGGAGCGGCAGCAGCAGCGGGTCGAGCCGCGGATGACCCTCGGGGACGACGCCGAACAGGTCGTGCAGGGCCCGCTCGTACCAGAACGCGGCCGGGAGCCACGGGCTCAGCGACGGATACGTCAGGCGTCCCGGCGGCAGGACCGTCTCCAGCACCAGCGGCTCGGCCCCGCCGCTCGGGAACAGCACGGCGAGCAGCCGTACCGAGCCGTCCGCCCCGCCGCTGCCGAACAGGCCCGCGAACCGTGCTCCGGGCCGCCCCTCGCCCGCCGCCGTGCCCCGCAGCACCCGGCCCCAGGCGGCGGCGCTCAGCCGCCGTACGCCGCTGTCCGGTGCCGGTGCGCTCATGACACGCCTCCCAGTTCCGCCGCGCCCCGGGCCAGCAGCGCGGCCAGCGCGTCGGGCGGGTGCACGCCCAGGACCACCAGGGCCACCAGGCCCGCCGCCACCGGCACCACCATCCACACACTGCGCGCGCCCGGCTCCCCGGCTCCCGGCGCGCCGTCCGCGGGGGCCGGGGTGAGCACGACCTGGGTGGCGGCGACCGCCAGCCCGAAAAAGGCCAGCGTCACCAGCACCACGAGCACCGCCGCCACCCCGTGGTGCCCCGACTCGAGGCCGCCCGCCACGATCTGGAACTCGCTGCGGAAGATCCCGGACGGCGGCAGCGCGGACAGCGCCAGGACCGCGGCCAGGAACATCGGACCCGACCAGGGCAGCACCCGGGCGGCGCCGCGCAGCCGGCGGATCTCCTTGGTGCGGTACGCGCGCACCAGCGCACCGGCGCCCATGAAGGCGTTGCCCTTCGCCGCCGCGTGCGCCAGGACGTGCAGCAGCACACCGGCCAGCGCGATCGGCGCGCCGAAACCGACACCGACGGTGAGGATCCCCATGTGCTCGACGCTGGAGTACGCGAGCAGGCGCTTGATGTCGTGCTGGTCCAGGACGTACAGGGCGGCCAGCAGCAGCGAGGCGACCCCGAGGACCAGCAGCACGGTGCGCGGGAAGTGCGGGCCGAGCGTGCCCGCGGCCACCTGGTAGTAGCGCAGGACGGCGTAGAAGCTGACGGCGAGCAGGGAGCCGGAGAGCATCGCGGAGACGGTGCTCGGCGCCTCGGCGTGCGCGTCGGGCAGCCAGGTGTGCACCGGCACCAGCCCCGCCTTGGTCCCGAATCCCAGCACGGCCAGGACGAAGGAGAGCCGCACCGCGGTGTGCGGCAGGCGCGTCGCCGCCTCCAGCAGCGGGGCGAACCCCAGGTCGTACGTCTGCCCGAGCACCCGGGAGCCCGCGTAGTACATGAAGATCGTGGCGAGCAGCGCGATGCCCAGCCCCGCCGAGGCGAGCAGCACGTACTTCCACGCCGCCTCGGTGGCGCCCTCGGTGTTCTCCACGGCCACCAGCAGGGCCGAGACGACGGTGGTCACCTCGACGGCCACCCACAGCAGGGCGAGCCCGTCGACCAGCGGCGCGCACAGCATCGACCAGGCGAACAGGTTGAGGCCGACGTAGAAGCGGCGCGCGTAGCGGGGGAAGTCGCGGCTGTGCTCGTCGTGCCGCAGATAGCCGACGCTGTGCGCGGCGCAGCAGGCGTAGACGAACGCGGTCGCCAGCACGAACACGGTCGACAGGGCGTCGGCCCGCAGGATGCCGGTGTGCAGGGCGTGCCGGCCGCCCTGGGGAACGAGGGCACAGGCGAGCACGAAGCAGGAAGCGCCCGAGGCCACGGTCAGGCACTGCGTCAGGCGCACCGGCGCGGTCAGGGCGGCCGCCGCCGGGAGCAGCGGCAGCAGGGCCAGCAGGGTCAGTACGGCGGTCACGGTCTCTCCTCGCCTCCCCTCAGCCCTGGAGCGAGGTCAGGGACTCGGTGGACAGGGACGCGGTGCGGTGGTGGTGCACGCGCATCAGCACGCCGAACACCACGACGGCCACCAGCAGGTCGAACAGGAACGCCACCTCGATGATGAGCGGCATACCGGCGGCCACCACCAGCGAGGCGAGCGAGACGCCGTTCTCCAGCGAGTAGAACCCGACCGCCTGCGAGACGACGTCGCGCCGCACGATCATCAGGACGAACGCGACCAGCACGACGGACACCGACAGGCCGAGCGCGGCGGGCGGCAGGAACCGGCTGCGCAGATCCAGCGAGCCGACCGCGAAGAACCCGAACCCGGCGAGTGCCAGCGACAGCAGGGTGGCGGCGGCCACCCCGATCGCACCGGACCCGGCGATCTCCACCCGGGCGTCGCGCAGCAGCCGGCCGATCAGCCACGGCACCGCGACCACCTTCAGCAGCAGCGACACCACGGCCAGGGCGTACAGCTCGGGCAGGTCGCGTGCGGCGGCCACGATCACCGCGAGCACCGACACCAGGAAGGACTGCACCGCGTACAGACGCACCTGGGAGCGGGACAGGGAGGCCCGCAGCATCGCGAACTCGGTCAGCAGGAGCAGCACCGCGATGGTGTTGGTGGCGCCCTCGAAGGTGGTGGGCGCGGTGCCGGCGGCGAGCGGTGGAGTCATCAGCCGCCTCTCAGATAGAGGGTGAACACCGCGAGGACGGCGAGCAGGAACGCGGCCGCGACGAACTCACTGATCCTGAAGAGGCGCAGTTTGGCGAAGCTGTTGTCGATGACGGCCACCACGCAGCCGAGCAGCGCCGTCTTGCCGACCAGGGCGCCGATCGCCAGGACCACCGAGAGCACGCCGGTGGTGGAGGACAGTCCCCAGGGCGCCAGGAAGACATCGAGGAGGATGGTGTAGAGGATCAGCTGCTTCATCGCCGAGCCCCACTTCAGCAGCGCCAGGTGGGGCCCCGAGTGCTCGAAGGCGCGCGCCTCCTCGATCATCCCGAACTCGTTGGTCCCGGTGTGCGTCTCGACCGGGATGCGGGCCGTCTCGTAGAGGATCACCAGGAACAGCGCGGCGGAGGCCAGCAGATGCGCCGGGCGGATCACCTGGTCCCCCGAGGAGCGCACGGCGGCGGCCTGCGCGTACGGCAGATCGGTCGCCGTGATCATGGCGACGGTGAACACCACGAACAGCATCACCGGCTCGGTGATCGCCCCGAACGTCTTGGACCGGCTCGCTCCCAGCTGCGCGTACGGGCTGCCGCTCTCGGCCGCCGCGACAGCCACCGAGAAGCTCGCCAGTGCCAGCAGGAAGCTGCCGCCGATGATGTCGCCCGCGTAGCCCAGCGGCAGCCCGAACGTGGTCAGGACCGGGATGAGCAGCGGCACCGTCAGATAGCAGCACATCGCCACGACCGGGGCGGCCAGGAAGAACCGGCTCGCCCCGTAGGGCGCCAGCGACTCCTTGCCGAACAGCTTCACCAGATCGTGGTACGGCTGCGACACGCGCGGTCCGCGCCGTCCCTGGAGCCGCGCCTCGACCTTCGCGATCCACCCGGACAGCCCGGGAGCGGCGGCCAGCACCGTCAGCGGCTGGAGCGCCTGCACCAGGTACGGGGAGAGGGTCACCGCCACGGCGGACCCCAGGCGCCCGGCCCCGGACGGCGCGTACGGAGCCGGGCCCGGTCCGCCTGCGGAGCGCGGCGGGCGAGGTCCGTGAGGGCCAGGCACGTCCGGCCGAACAGCCAGCCGCCCAGGACGTCGGCGGGCCGGTGCGCGCGCAGCGCCAGCCGGGCCGCCGCGACGGCGCAGCAGATCCCCGCCGCCGCGCGGCGGTCCTCCAGTGCCAGGGCCCAGGCGACGAGGGCGGTCATGGTGTGGCGGGACGGGAAACTCGCGCCGTGCACGCGGGTGCGCCGCTCCTCGGCGGGGGGCCGCGGCCGGTCCACGGCCCGGCTCAGCAGCCGCCGGCCGGTCCCGGCGGCGGCGAGCACCGCCGCCGGGACCAGTCGCCCCCCAGGTCCGTGCCGGTGCGGCGGCAGCGCGCAGCGGACGGCGACGACGGTCCAGGCCACCGGGGCGGAGCCCGCCGCGCCGACGGCCCGCCACGTGCGGACCGCGCGCCCGCCGCGCACCGGCGCGGGCGACCAGCGGTCCTCCCATCCGGCCAGCCGCTCGTCGCGGACGGCGGCGGTCAGCAGGCCCAGGCACAGCGCGTCCAGGGCCGCCGTCCGCGCGGCGCCGCCGGGCACGGCGGTCACGGCTCCTCTCCCGGAGGCGGTGTCCGGTCGCCGGTGCCCCGGGGGAAGCGGTGGTGACGGCTCGCGGGCACCACCGCCGTGACGTACCGCCCGGGGACGGTCGTCGCGGCCCGGCTCAGGCGGCCGGCGGTGCGCACCACCGCGCACTCGGCGACGGCGGCGGAGGCAGCGGCGTGCGCCATGGCCGCCGACAGCTCGGCGAAGGGCCCGGTCACCGTCAGGTTGCCCGCGAGGTCGGCCTCGTCCGCGTACAGCAGGGCGACGTCGCAGCGCAGCGACGCCTTGTGCGCGAAGGGCAGTGGACCCAGGCGCAGATGCGCGGGCTTGTCCCGGGCCTGGTCCGGGCTCGGCGTCCGGATGGCGGTGTGCACCTCGCCGGGCGAGTAGAAGTCGTCCACACCCGCGGCCCCCGCCCGCAGGCCCTCCGTCATCTCCTGCACCGTGAGCCATTCGACCGGCACCGGCGCCGCGGGCCCGAAGCCGCCCTCGGCGGGGGACGGGACGGCGACCGTGCAGCCGCTGAACCTCCCGTCGGCCATGAGCCGTCGGACCTGGGGCGAGTCCAGCGCGGTGCGGGCGCACAGGAGGTGCAGACCGTGCGGACCGGACGCGGGGAGACGGGCGAGCAGCGAATCGGGCAGGGGCGGACCGCCGAGGGCGAGCGTCGCGCCCTCGGCCAGGCCGGGCAGAGCGGCCAGGGCGCGGGCCGGTTCCCTGACGATGTCGCGGGGTGTGGGCATGGCACGGGTCCTCCGCGTCGGCGGGACCTCCGGCCCCGCGGCGGTCTCCGCGCCCGGCGGCAGGCAGCACCATCTGGCGGGCCGCCGCCGGGAGCGGGCGGGCAACTGCGGACAGCGGCCGGGCCGCCACCGGACGAGCGGGGTCCGCGACCGGGAGCGGTGCGGGCACGACCGGCGGGGGCGGCCACCACCGGGTGGCCGTGCCGCACACGGGCGGCGGGCCGCCCCGCCGGGCCGGACCCGGCGTGCGCGGAGCGGCCCTGGTGGCGCGGTCTGTGCGGCAGCGTCGGCCATGGTGCTGTCCTCCTCCGGTGTGCGGGCGCACGCGGGACGAACGGGACAGGAACCATTGGCCTCTCGGCGGTTCGGTCACCGGCGCACCGGGGACCACGGCGGGATCCACCACCGTTCGGCGCGGCGGGCGCGCCTTCTCGGTTCACCGTAACCGCCGGGGCGGCGCCTGTCCGCTCGTGCGGTCCGAACAGGTCAGGCGGGGCTCGCGTCGGGCGGAGTCACGCAACGGCGGAGTCCCGGCCGCGACCGGCCCGCGCCCGCGTACGCACGCGGGCGCGGTCCGCCGAAGAAGGGCCGCCGCCGGGTCGGACGGCCCGAACCGTCCGACCCGGCGACGGCCCGTGCCGTCCCGCGAAGACCTGGTCGTCCCCCGGTGACCTGTGCCGTCCCGCGACGGCGGATGCCGCCCCGCGCCGTCCCGTGCCGCGCGCGGCGGCGGACCTGTGGCGCCGTCAGCCGCGGGCGGCGCGGCGTCGGCGGCGCAGCAGGAGCGTGCCGACGCCCGCGCCCGCGGCGGCCAGGGCGCACCCGGCGGCGACGACGGGCCCGGGGGACACGGAGGCGGCGCCCTCCCCGGTGTCCGCCGCGCCCTTGGGCAGCGTCACCGGGGCGGACGCGGCGGTTCCGGGGACGGTGGCGGCGTGCGCGCCGTGCCCGGACAGCCAGGCCGAGAAGCCCGCGATCTCCGACTCCTGGCCGGTGACGCCGGTGGCGGCCGCCGACCGCAGCTCGGCGTGCACGGCGCGGGCCTGCGGCTCCAGGAACTGGATCAGACCGGAGGTGTGGAGCGGGATCATCATGTCGGCGTACGCCCGGTCGAAGCCGGTGCCCTCGCCGGTGCCGCGCAGCCCGGACAGCAGGCGCTGCACCTCCTGCTCCAGCGCGGCCAGCGTGGTGCGGACATCGGGGGAGAGCCTGGCCAGGGCCTGGGCCGGTGTCATCGCGTACCACTGCTGCAGCCAGCCGGTGAACTGCTCCACCTGGCGCTGGTGCGCGGTGAGCAGGGTCTGGGCACGGGCGCGCAGGGCGCTGTCCGTGCCGCGGTCCAGTTCCAGGCGGGCCATGGCGACGGCCGCTTCGTCGTGCGCGATGATCCCCGCGAGGAACGCGGTCTCCAGGTCCGCGCCGCGCAGCGCCGTCAGTTTCTCGCCGAGCCGGCAGGCGAGCGGCGAGACGGACGCAGCCCCGCCGTCCCCGGCGCGGGCCGCGAGGGACGCGGCGGGGACCGCCGGGGGAGGGGAGGCCGCCGCGGAGGACAGGGCGGTGGCCGGTGCGGCGGGTCCGCACAGGACCGCCCCGAGGGTGAACAGCACGGCGCCTCGGCGGCGCCAGGGTATGGGTATGTGCACGGCAGAGCCCTTCAGGGGGAGAGGCCGGAAGACAGCCCGGCCGGACCTGGCGCGAGCGGTTCCGCGCGGGTCACGGGCGCGGGGAGCCGTACGGGGTGACCGCGTGACCGGCTCGCTCCTCACCGTAGGTACCGTCCCGGGCACGTACCGCTCCGATGTGCTCCATCTGGACGTACGCCCTCCGGCGCCCCGTCCTACGACCGGGCCCGGGACCGCGGATCTCCCCGCGAGGGCCGAAAGGACCGCGGCCGGGGGCGCGGGGCGTAGGACTTCCGCCCGTTACGCCGCCCGGTGCCGCCCGCCTAGGGTCCTCGCCATGGATGCGACAGGGATGCTCGACGAGGCGTTGCAGCGGCTGCACCGGGCGGGTCCGGAACGGCTCGGACGGCTCACCAACCACGCCCCGATGGCGGTCGAGGCGCTGGCCGCGCACGGGCAGGCGGGCGCGGTGCACCGCTGGCTGGACCGGTACGCGGACAAGCTGGAGGAGTTCCCGGCCGCCGTCGAACCCGTCACCCGCGCCGACTGGCGCACGGCGCTGGGCGATCCGCGCCGCGTCGCCGACTGGATCGGCCACTTCACGCACGAGACGGCCGAGCGGCCCTGGCGCGAGGTGCTCACCGAATGGTGGCCCCGGCTGCTGCCCGGTCTGTACGGCGGCTCGACCCACCCGGTGATCCGGGTGGGCCACGCCGTCCGCACCCTGCTGGGCGGGGAGGCCACCGGGCCGCGGCTGGCCGAACTCGCCCACGGCCTCGGCTACTGGGCCGCCCGGCACCGCCCCGTCACCGGCCTCGCCCCACTGCCCGGCGCGCCCGGTGCGGCCGCCGCCCTGGACGCCGTGGTGCCCCTCACCGACCCGGAGGGCGGCTTCCCGGCCCGACTCGAACGGGTGACGGCGCTGCCCGTGTGGGCGGCCGGGGTCACCGACCCCGACGAGGCGCACCGGCGGCTGACCGAACTGGTGCGCGCGGCCACCCACCGGTACGTCACCCACGGCCACGGCGAGGAGACGATGCTCGTGCACGCGGCCACCGCGCCCAACGCCGTGCTGCGCGCCCTGCCCGCGCTGCCCCGCGCCCTGTGGGTGCCGAGCCTGCGGGCCGCCTGGACTGCGTCAGCGGCGGTGACCGCGATGTACGCGCCGAAGACACCGGTGGCCTACCGCCCCTCGGGCACGTTCGCCCCGGAGGAGGTCGTCGCCCTCGCCCTGGCGCACGGCGACGAGCACGTCATCAAGCTGACCGACACCGCCCTCGACGTCGGCGGTGACCGGGCCCTCGCGGCGGCCCTGCGCGCGGTGGAACTGAGCGAACCCCTGAGGTGAGCGCCGGGCGGCCCGGCCGCCGGTCCGCCCGGCCCGGCTCAGCCCTCCGCCTCCTGCTCCGTGAGGGTCCAGGCGTACTGGAGCCAGTCGGCCACCGTGACGGCGCCGAGGCCCGCGCACACCAGCCGGGTGGCCCGGGGCGCGACGACATAGCCGCCCGTCAGCGCCCCGGCCGTCCAGACCGAGACGCAGAACGGGCAGGACACCAGGTCACCGACCGCGCGCCGGAGCCCGCTGCCGCGCGGCTCGTCCATGACCTCACCGGCCGGCAGCTCCTCCGTGCGGCGGGTGAAGGGCGCCCGTACGAAGCTGGTGACCTTGTCCTTGGTCAGCAGGCGCGAGGACTTGAACGTCGCCGCGCCCAGCAGGAGCACGTCCCAGGGCGGCACCCCGTCGGGCAGCCGCACACCCCGTCGGCGGGCCGCCGCGCCGAACAGCGCCGCCCCGGCGCCGAAGGCCGCCGCGAGCGCGGCGTAGCCGCCGAGGGGCGCCTCGTCCCCGCCGGCGTACCCGTGCCCGCCGCCCGTCACGCCGGCTCCCCGGGTGCGGCCTCGGACCGCCTGTGCCCCAGGCGCGCGGTGCGCACCTCGGCCACCGGCAGGCGGTCGTGGTCGGGCGGCGGCAGTTCGCTGCGGCCGGGGTCTTGGGCCATGGCTCTCACTTCTCCCTCGGTTCCTCAGGTCCTCCCCCGTCGGCGGTGCCGGTGGCGGGGGGCGCCACGGCGGGACCGGCGTCCAGCCGGGCCGTCGCGCGGGTCGGTGAACGGCGAACGGTGGACGGTGAACTGCGGGCGGCGGGCGGCGGGCGGCGGCTGGGACGGGCGGTCCTGGCTCGGACGGTCCGGCGCCCAGTACGGGTGCCCGGTACCGCTGCTCAGTGCCGTCCGGGGCCGCCGCTGCCGAACGATCCGCTGCCGCCCGCGTCCCAGCGCGGACGCGGCGCCGGGGCACCGGTCCGGGTGCCCGCGTTGCCGTGGCCCGGCAGCCGGTGCGGCGTCAGCCGGTCGCCGTCGTGCGGCACTTCGTCCGGCTCGCGGTTCTCCAGCACCGAGCCGACCGGGCCCGAGTCGGGCAGCCGAGGCTGCTCGTCGGGGCGCGGTGGCGCGGGCTCCCGGCGGCGGATGCGCGCGCCCATCCAGAAGGCGCCGATCAGCAGGGCCACCAGGACGAGCCCGGCGACGAACGGCCAGATGCCGATCGCGGCCCCGTGGGCCGCGGCGATGTCCAGCGGTGCGTTGTCCATGGGCCGCGGGTACCCCCGGCCCCCGCCGCGAACCCGGCCCCCGCCGCGAACCCGGCCTCCCCCGCGAACCCGGCCTCCCCCGCGAACCCGGGCCTCACGGACCCGGCACCGCTCCGCCTCGCGCACCGGTCCCGGCCCTCCCGTGCCGCCGCCCGGGTGACGGAGGACGGCCGCGGCCCCCGCGCGCCCCGGGTTTGGCGGCCGTGGCACCGGCTACTCGCAGGGCGTGACCACGACGCATACGACATCATCGACGCCTTCGCAACAGGAACTCGTCCGGTTCCTGGAGGACCGCTTCGCGTGTGCGCAGGCGTGTACGGAGTGCGCGCGGGCCTGCGCGCTGCGCGCCAGTCTGGTGGACATCGGCCAGGGCGAGGAACTGGAGCTCCTGCGGCGCAGGGGCATCATGTGCGCGGAGGTCTGCGACGCCACGTGCAGAGTGCTGTCCGAGCAGAACAGCGAGGACGAGGCCGCCGTCCGCGCACAGCTGGAGTGGTGCGTGACCGTCTGCCTGGAGACCGCCCACGTCTTCGACCGGCACCCCGGCGCCGAGCAGGCCGCGGACGCCTGCCGCACCTGCGCCAAGACCTGCGGCGAGTTCACGGCCGGCCTGCGCTGAGCCGCAGGCGTCGCGCGCGGGCCCGCCCGGCTGTCCGGCCCGCCCGTCGACCCGCCGCGGGCGCCGCGTTAGCCTGCCTGCGTGGAGACCATACGCACGGGCGACCCCGGCCTCTTCGGCCCGGGTTCGGTGACGTGGCAGGCGCACAGCGACCCCATGATGTGGATCGCGGGCATCCGGGCCCTGTACCTCCAGGCCCTGCACCCGCGCGCGGTGCGGGGCGTGATGGAGAACTCCGACTTCCGCCGCGACGCCTGGGGCCGGCTGCTGCGCACCGCGCACTTCGTCGGCACCACCACCTACGGCACGACCGACGCCGCCGAGCGGGCGGGCGCCCGGGTCCGTAGGATCCACCGGCTGCTGTCGGCCACCGACCCGGACACCGGCGCGCGGTTCGGGATCGACGACCCCGAGCTGCTGCTGTGGGTGCACTGCGCGGAGATCGACTCCTATCTGCACGTGCTGTGGCGCTCCGGTTTCCCGCTCACCCGCGCCCGCGCCGACCGCTATGTCGCCGAGCACCGCACGAGCGCCCGGCTGGTCGGCCTCGACCCGGACACCGTGCCCGCCTCCCGCGCCGGACTGGCCGCCTACTTCGCCCGGGTCCGCCCGGAGCTCGCCGCCGGTGCCGACGCCCGCGCCGTGGACGACTTCCTGCGCCGCCCGCCCGTCCACCCGCTGCTCGTCCCGGCCCGCGAGGTGCTCTGGCGGCAGGTGGCGCACCTGGCCTACGCCTCCCTGCCCCCGTACGCGCACGACCTGTACGGCAGACCCGCCCCGGCGCCCGCCGTCGTGACCCGGCGGCTGCGGACGGCGGGCGCGCTGCTGCGCTGCGTCCCCGCGCAGGTGCGCTGGCAGCTCCCGCCCCGGCACATCCTCAGCGCGGTGGCGCGGCTCGGCCCCGGCGCCCGCCCCGCGCCCCGCCGCTCCCGCACCCCCTGACCGGCACGCCGCCCCGGCGTCCGCGGCCGCCCGCGCCCTGGCCGCCGCGGAACTCCTCGTGCTACCAAGAGCCATGAGCGCACACGAGGCATCCGGCGGCTACGACGTGGTGATCGTCGGCGGCGGGCACAACGGCCTGGTCGCCGCCGCCTACCTGGCCCGCGCCGGCCGGTCGGTGCTGGTGCTGGAACGGCTGGACCACACCGGCGGCGCGGCCGTCTCCACCCGCCCGTTCGCCGGGGTGGACGCCCGGCTGTCCCGCTACTCCTACCTGGTCAGCCTGCTGCCCGGGAAGATCCTGCGCGACCTCGGCCTTGACGTGCGGCTGCGCCCGCGCACCGTCTCCTCGTACACCCCGGCCCGGCGGGACGGCCGGGCGACCGGGCTGCTCGTGGGCGGCGGCGAGGAACGCACCCGGGAGGCGTTCGCCCGGCTCACCGGCTCGGACCGCGAGTGGCGGGCCTGGCAGCGCTTCTACGCCCTGACCGGCGAGGTCGCCCGGCAGGTCTTCCCCACCCTGACCGAGCCGCTGCCCGGCCGCGAGGAGCTGCGCCGCCGGATCGGCGACGAGGACGCCTGGCGGATGCTGTTCGAGGAGCCCGTCGGGGTGGCCGTGGAGCGGTTCTTCGCCGACGACCTGGTCCGCGGGGTGGTCCTCACCGACGCGCTCATCGGCACCTTCGCCGACGCCCACGACCCGGCCCTGCCGCAGAACCGCTGCTTCCTCTACCACGTGATCGGCGGCGGCACCGGCGCCTGGGACGTGCCGGTCGGCGGCATGGGCGCGCTCACCGACGCCCTCGCGGACGCGGCGCGCGCGGCGGGCGCCCACCTGTTCACCGGCCACGAGGCGGTCCGTATCGCCACCGACGGGCGCCGCGCCGAGGTCACCTACCGGACCGGGGACGGCGAGGGCACGGTGGACGCCCGGCACGTCCTGGTGAACGCCTCCCCGCAGGCGCTGGCCGCCCTCACCGGCGGGCAGGCGCCCGAGCCCGCCGAGGGCGCCCAGTTCAAGGTGAACATGCTGCTGGAGCGGCTGCCCCGGCTGCGGGACACCTCCGTCGATCCGCGCGAGGCGTTCGCGGGCACCTTCCACATCGCCGAGGGCTACCGCGAGCTGGCCGCCGCCCACGCCCAGGCCGCCGCGGGCGAGCTGCCCGCCGCGCCGCCCTCCGAGATCTACTGCCACTCGCTGACCGACCCCACGATCCTCGGCCCGGACCTGCGCGCGAGCGGCCACCAGACCCTCACCCTGTTCGGCCTGCACACCCCGGCCCGGCTGTTCGCCCGCGACAACGACGCCGTACGGGAGAAGCTGCTGGCCGCGACCCTCGCCCAGCTCGACGCGCACCTGGCCGAACCGCTCGCCGACTGCCTGGCGCGGGACGCCGAGGGACGGCCGTGCGTCGAGGCCAGGACCCCGCTGGACCTGGAGCGCGACCTCGGCCTGCCCGGCGGCAACATCTTCCACCGGGCGCTGAGCTGGCCCTACGCCCAGGAGGGCACCGGCCGCTGGGGCGTGGAGACCGCGCACGCCAACGTGCTGCTGTGCGGGGCGGGCGCGGTGCGCGGCGGCGGGGTCAGCGGCGTACCGGGGCACAACGCGGCCATGGCGGTGCTGGAGGGGGGACCGGCCGGGCAGGACGGCTGAATGCCCGCGTCCGGCGGGGGCACCCCGACAGGAGGAAGGATCCCGCGGCACGGCGTACGACGGAGTCCGCGGTACGACCGGGCCGCCCTCCCCGGCGGCCGCACCCCCCACAGGAGGCACCCTCATGGCCGACCTCAGCCCCATCGACCTCCAGAAGGCCCTCAGCGGCGCCGACTACCCCACCGACAAGCAGCACCTGGTGGACCGCGCCCGGAAGAACAAGGCGGACGACAAGATCGTCAGCCGGCTGGACGGTCTCCGGCAGGACCACTTCGACGGACCGAACGAGGTGCAGAAGGCCGTCTTCGACCACTGACCGTCCGTGCGCGCGACGGTCCTGCCGGACCCGCGGGCCCGCCGTCCCCACCGGGAGGCGGGCCCGTCGTCCGTGCGGCGGCCCTCGCGCGCTCAGTCGGCGGACGCCGTCCAGCCCCGCGCCTCCAGCCGGGCCGCGTCCGCCGGACGGGACTCGTCGAACAGCACCCGCCGGCGCGTCTGGACCCGCTGGGCTTCCACGTACGCGCCGCGCCCCACATAGAGGCGGTCCGTGGTGTAGCGCCAGCGCAGCGTCAGTTGCCGGGCCGCCGGGAGCGCGGCGGTCACCTCGTGCCAGCGGCGCCCGGAGTAGCCGGTGGCGGTGCCGTCCGGATGCCGCTCGGGGGGTCCGCCGCGGCGGACGGCCGTGAACGGCACCGGCTGCCAGGCCGCGCCCCCGTCGGCGGACGCCTCCAGCACGAGCACGTCCGACTGCGGCTCGGTGTCCCACCACAGGGAGCAGCGCAGCCGCGCCCCGCCCGCCGAGGTGTCGAGCGCGGGCAGCGCCAGCGTCGCGGTGCCCGCGCTCGCCATGCCGGAGAACCAGGCCGTACGGCCCCGCTCCGGGCGGACCGCGACGGCCCGCGCCAGGTCGTTGCCGGTCGCGACCCGGGGAGCCGAACCGGAGCGCCAGGTGCGCACCGGGTGCACCGAGTTGCCGAGCACCACCAGGAACGAGTCGGTCGTCGGGTCCAGCACCAGCGACGTACCGGTGAAGCCGGTGTGGCCCGCCGTGGTCGGTGTGGCCATCGCACCCATGTACCAGTGCTGGTAGAGCTCGAAGCCGAGGCCGTGCGCGTCGCCGGGGAAGGCCGTGTTGAAGTCGGTGAACATCAGCTTCACCGACTCCGGGCGCAGGATGCGGGCGTGCCCGTAGGCGCCGCCGTCGAGCAGGGTCCGGGCGAGCACCGCCAGGTCCCAGGCGCAGGAGAACACACCCGCGTGCCCGGCGACCCCGCCCAGGCTGTACGCGTTCTCGTCGTGCACCTCGCCCCACACCAGGCCCCGGTCAAGGGCCGACCAGGGCTTGCGGGCGTCCTCGGTGGCGGCGATCGACGGCTTCCAGGAGGCGGGCGGGTTGTAGCGGGTGCGGCGCAGACCGAGCGGCCCGGCGATCTCCTCGGCCAGCTGGACGTCCAGCGGGCGGCCCGTGATCTTCTCCAGCACCAGTTGCAGGGAGATCATGTTCAGATCGGAGTACAGGTACACGGTGCCGGGCGGGTTCAGCGGCGCCTCGTCCCAGATCATCTCCAGCTTCCGCTCGTACGTCGGCGCGTCGTAGAGCGGCAGGTCCGGCCGGAAACCGGAGGTGTGGGTGAGCAGTTGACGGATCGTCATGGACTGCTTGCCCGCGCGCGCGAAGTCCGGGAGGTAGGAGGCGACCGTGCCCTCCAGTTCCAGCGCGCCCCGCTCGATCTGCTGGACGGCCAGGATCGAGGTGAACAGCTTGGACAGGGACGCCAGGTCGAAGACGGTGTCCCTGGTCGTCGGGTGCTGCTGCTCGGGCGGGAACTCCACGGCGGTGTCGGTCTTCTCGTCGTACGACGCGTAGCGCACCGCCATCCCGATCGGCTCGTGCAGGGCCACGGTGGAGCCCCGCCCCGCGAGCAGCACCGCGCCCGCGTACCAGGGGTGCGCGGGGGACGGCCCGAGGAACGCCTCGGCGTCGGCGACGAGTTGCCGCAGCGGGCCGGGGAGCAGGCCCGCCTGCCGCGCGGAGCCGTGCCGCAGCGTCGCCCGCGCGGCGGCGGGTCCGGGCCGGGCGGTCGCGGCGGCCGGGGCCGCCGGGAGGGCGGCGATGCCGAGCGCGCCGCCCAGGAGCAGGGACACCTGGCCCAGTCGGCGCCGGGTGAGTCCGTGCCCCTCCGCTGCTGCCGTGCCGTCACTCATCGTGGAGTCCTCCCGCGCGCCGCCTGAAAGTATCTTTCGAGACTTGCTGTGCGGGGTGAAACTTTTATGTCAGGAGCGGCCGTTGTCAACGGGGCGTGCGCGAACACACGCTCAGGTGACGGCACATGGGGCGGGGCGGCGGCCGTCCGGCCCCCGCCCCGCACGCACCTACCGGTGCTCGTACACCCGCACCACGCGCAGCGCGGGCGAGGCCAGGACGTCCTTCTCGCAGAACCGGGACGTCACCCACTTCTGTGCCGAGAACAGCCGCGTCTGGTCGCTGTGGTGCGCCGAGAGCGGGTTCGAGGACTGGGAGTACGTCAGCAGGGTGCGGGCGACCGGGCAGCCGCTGCCGTCCCAGCCCACCGCCTGGATGTAGCTGGAACCGGTCGACACCTCGGCGTAGCCGCCGTGCGCCGGGTCCCACGCCGACTCGACCTTGTTCCACACGCCCAGCGCCTCGGTGCCGCCCGGCACCGGTATGCGCTCGCCGTCGCGCACGACGAACTGGTGCTCCCCGAGCGGCGCGTCGAGCGCGATGCCCGCCGCCCGCAGCTCGGCGACCGTGTCGGCGAGCGCCGTGGCGAACGCGGGCGCCGCGGTGTCCAGCGTGTTCGGCGTACGCACCGGATCGGCCGCCGAGAACGGCACCTTCCACAGGCCGTCCCCGGGCAGATGCCGCCACAGCCGGTCGAAGAGCAGCGCGCCCCGGCTGCCGGTGCGCACGGTGCGGTCCCAGCGCGCGAGCACCCGGCAGGCGTCCCGCACGTCGACCGCCCGGCCGTCGCTGCCCGTGGCCGTGCCGCCCGGCAGCGCGGCACACGCCTTCGCCGCGTCGGCCGCCGCCAGGTCACCGGCGGGCACCCGGTCGGCGAACTGCTGCCGCTGGAGGTCCGCCACGGTCAGCCGGCCCCGGCGCGCCATCGCGGACACGTCCTCGATCGCGCCGCGCGTGCGCAGCCCGGCCTCGGCGGCGGCCGTCCCGAAGATCCGCTCGTACCCGGTCAGCGGCCGGTCGGCGTTGCTCAGCCAGGCGCTGCCGTTGGAGTTCTCCGCGTACGGCGCGTCCTTCAGCACCGGCATGTGCGCGGGCCCGAAGATCCCCGGCTGCACGGCACCGGAGCCGGTGCCCGGCGCGCAGTCGCCGCGCGCACCGTCCAGCACCGCGAGACCCGAGGCCGGATACGTGGCCCGGCCCAGCGGGGTGGAGCAGCGCCGCGCCAGCTCGTCGGTGATCCCGGGCAGCACCTGGGCCTGCGTGTACAGCGAGTGGCCGGCCGAGTCGGCGGCGATGGTGTTCACCCACGGCAGGCCCTGGGTGCGGTCCAGCGCGGCCAGGGCGCCCGCGGTGTCCCGGGCGCGGGCGAGCCCCAGCGAGGTGTCGGACATCCGCAGGTTGCCCGCGTTGGGGTCGTTGAGCGCGTACGCCGTCGTGGCCGTCCACGGCAGCGGCAGCGCCGGGCCGAGCGAGGTGACGACGGGACCGTAGCGCGTCCACCACTGGGTGCGGGTCACCGGCGGGCCGCCGCGCACCGCGACGGCGACCGTCCGCCGGGTCATCCGCTCCCGCGCGCCGTCGACCAGGTACACGGTCGGGTCGGCCGGGTCGAGGGTGAGCTGATGGAGGTTCATGGGGACGCCGGTGGAGACGGTGTGGCTCCAGGCGAAGCGCGCGGTGTGGCCGATCTGCACGTCCGGCGAGCCCAGCAACGAGGCACCCATCACGTCCAGTTCGCCCGGGACGGTCTGCTGCACCTGCCAGAAGCGGCGCCCGCCCTGCCACGGGTAGTGCGGGTTGCCCAGCAGCAGCCCGCGCCCGCCGGCGGTGGTGGCGCCGCTGAAGGCCACCGCGTTGGAGCCCATGTCGGCGTCCTCGGCGGAGAACAGCGCGCGGGCGGCCCCGGCGGCGCGGCCGGGATCCGGTGCGGGCGGCACGGACCCGGTCCCGGGCGCGGGCGGCGCCGCGGCCGTGACGCCGTCCACGGCCCGGCCCTCCCCGCCGAGCACCGCGAAGGCGAACAGCCGTGCCGCCACGTCGAGTTCGGTCACCGGACGCACCCAGGCGGCGCCCCGGCAGGCCGGGTCGGTGACGCGGTGCTGCCGCAGCCAGGCGTTGTACCCGGCGGCGAAGCCGCGGTTCAGGTCCTTGGCCGCGCGGCTCGGCCCGCGCGGCGCGGGCTCGGCGAGCAGCCGCTCCACGGTGCCCGACTGCCGCACCCCGCGGAAGAACAGGTCGCTGGAGAGGTTGGTGGAGGCCGAGGAGAGCGAGAAGTCGGGCGCCGCCTTCGCACCGAACCAGCGGGAGCGTTCGCCCCGCACGGTCACGAACCCGTCGGCCAGCGTGCACACCTGGTCCGCGGCCTGTGCCCAGCCGGTGCCGAACCCGAGGTCCGCGTAGTCCTCGGCGACGATGTGCGGGATGCCGTACTCGGTGTACCGGATCACGGCGGACAGCCCGCCGTGCGAGGGGTGTTCCTGGCGGCCGTGCTGCGGGGCCGCCGCGGCCGGTAACGCGGCGGACCCGGTGAGCAGGGCGACGGCCGCGACGAGGAGTCTTCTGAAGCGGGTGGTGCGCATCGTGCCTCCCGGCGTCAGGGATGGATGAAGCGGGTGAGCGCGCCGACCGGCGGGTGCCCGAGGCGGTGGTCACGCCGTGTGCCCCCCGGCGGAGCGGGGAGCGCGCGATGCTTGACCTCCTCCGGCGGCGGACCCAGGATCATGTGTCATGACGCCTGGACACCGCAGCACGGTTGACGGGGTCCTGCGGCGCAGCGCCCGGCGCACGCCCGCGCGGACCGCCGTCGAGTACGGCGACCGCTCCTGGACGTACGCCGCGCTCGACGACGCCGTCTCCCGCGCGGCCTCCCTGCTGCGCGCCCGCGGCCTCGTCCCCGGCGACCGGGTCGGCGCCTACGGGCACAACTCCGACGCGTATCTGATCGCCTTCCTCGCCTGCGCCCGCGCGGGCCTGGTCCATGTGCCCGTCAACCAGAACCTCACCGGCGACGATCTGGCGTACATCGTCGGGCAGTCGGGCAGCGCGCTGGTCCTGACCGACCCGGACCTCGCCCACCGGCTGCCCGGCGGCACGCCGTCCTGGGCGCTGCGCGACACCGACGGCTCGCTGCTCGCCGCGCTCCCGTCCGCACCGCCCTACGACGGTTCCGCCCCGCACGCCGAGGACCTGGTCCAACTGCTCTACACCTCGGGCACCACCGCGCTGCCCAAGGGCGCGATGATGACCCACCGGGCCCTCGTGCACGCCTATCTGAGCGCGATCACCGCCCTCGACCTGTCGGCGGACGACCGGCCCGCGCACGCGCTGCCGCTCTACCACTCGGCGCAGATGCACGTGTTCCTGCTGCCCTACCTCGCCGTGGGCGCGACCAACACCGTCCTGGACGCGCCCGATGGCGACCGCGTCCTCGACCTGGTGGAGGCCGGGCGCGTCGACAGCCTGTTCGCCCCGCCCACGGTCTGGATCGCCCTGGCGGGCCGGCCCGACTTCGCCCACCGGGACCTCGCCGGTCTGCGCAAGGCTTATTACGGCGCCTCCGTCATGCCGGTGCCCGTCCTGGAACGGCTGCGCGCGCGTCTGCCGCACCTCGCCTTCTACAACTGCTTCGGCCAGAGCGAGATCGGCCCGCTGGCCATGGTGCTGGGCCCCGGCGAGCACGAGGGGCGGCTGGACTCCTGCGGCCGGCCGGTGCTCTTCGTGGAGGCCCGCCTCGCCGATGAGCACGGACAGGACGTGCCGGACGGCACACCCGGCGAGATCCTCTACCGCTCCCGCAGTTGTGCGAGGGCTACTGGGACCGGCCCGAGGAGAGCGCCGGGGCGTTCCGGGACGGCTGGTTCCGCTCCGGCGACCTGGCGGTGCGCGACGCCGACGGCTACCACACGGTCGTCGACCGGGTGAAGGACGTCATCAACTCCGGGGGAGTGCTGGTGGCCTCCCGCCAGGTCGAGGACGTGCTGCACACCCACCCGCCGTCGCCGAGGCCGCCGTCGTCGGCCTCCCCGACGCGCAGTGGATCGAGGCCGTCACCGCCGTCGTCGTCCCGCGCGGCGAGGTCACCGAGGCCGAACTGATCGCCCACGCCCGCGCACGCCTCTCCCCGTTCAAGGCGCCGAAGCGGGTGGTCCTCGTCGACGCCCTGCCGCGCAACGCCAGCGGGAAGATCCTCAAACGGCAATTGCGCGACCGGCTCCGCGGCGACGCGCCGCGCCCGTAGGGCACGATGGGGCGCATGCCGACGCAGCCCCCGGCCCCCGGCCGCACCGACCGCCCGGTTCCGGTCACCGTCACGGCCCCGGCCACCGCCACGGCGCCCGCGCTCCTGCTGCGCCCCTGGCGCGCGGCGGACGCCGCCGAACTCGCCGTGCTGTACCGCGACCCGCTCCTGCGCCGCTTCCTCAGCCACTCCATCCCCGACGAGGCGGGCGCGCTGCGCTGGATCGACGAGCAGCGGCGGCGGCGACAGAGCGGCGACCGGTTCGCCTTCGCCGTCGTGGAACGCTCCGGGGCGGCGGAGCGCCTGGCGGGGCACGTGGTCCTCAAGGACGTCGCCCCCGGCTCACCGTCCGCCGAGGTCGGCTACTGGACCGCCGCCCACGCGCGCGGCCGGGGCGTGGCGCCCCGGGCGCTCGACGCGCTCACCGGCTGGGCCTTCACGGCGTTCGGCGCCCGGGGACCGGCCCGGCTCGTCCTGCGGCACCAGGAGGACAACACGGCGTCCTGCCGGGTCGCGGCCAAGTGCGGCTACGAGCTGACCGGAACGCTCCCCGCCGCGCCGCCGGCGTACCCGCGCGCGGGACATGTGCACACCCGCTTCCGGGTCACGGGCGCAGGTCCACGATCCGCCTGATCTTGCCCACCGACCGCTCCAGGGACTCCGGTTCCACGATCTCCACCCCGACCGACACCCCGACTCCGCCCTTGACGGCCGCCGCGATCGAGCGGGCCGCGGCCTCCCGCGTCTCGGGCCCGGCGCCCGGCCGCGCCTCGGCACGGACCGTGAGGGCGTCGAGCCGGTCCTCGCGGGTGAGCCGGAGCTGGAAGTGCGGTGCGACGCCCGGGGTGCGCAGCACGATCTCCTCGATCTGCGTCGGGAACACGTTCACCCCGCGCAGGATCACCAGGTCGTCGCTGCGGCCGGTGATCCGTTCCATCCGCCGGAAGGGCCGCGCGGTGCCCGGCAGCAGCCGGGTCAGATCCCGGGTGCGGTAGCGGATCACCGGCATCGCCTCCTTGGTGAGCGAGGTGAACACCAGCTCGCCCTCCTCGCCCTCGGGCAGCACCTCGCCGGTGAGCGGGTCGACGATCTCCGGGTAGAAGTGGTCCTCCCAGATGTGCAGGCCGTCCTTGGTCTCCACGCACTCCTGCGCCACCCCCGGCCCGATCACCTCCGAGAGGCCGTAGATGTCGACCGCGTCGATCCCGAGCCGCTCCTCGATCTCGCGCCGCATCTCCTCGCTCCACGGCTCCGCCCCGAACACCCCCACGCGCAGCGAGGTGCCGCGCGGATCGACGCCCTGCCGCTCGAACTCGTCGAGCAGCGTGAGCATGTACGACGGGGTGACCATGATGATCCGGGGCTCCAGGTCCTGGATCAGCTGCACCTGACGGGCCGTCATGCCGCCCGAGGCGGGCACGACCGTGCAGCCGAGCCGTTCGGCGCCGTAGTGCGCGCCCAGGCCGCCGGTGAACAGCCCGTAGCCGTACGCCACATGGACGACGTCGCCGGGCCGGGCGCCCGCCGCGCGCAGCGAACGGGCGATCATGTCCGCCCACATCGACAGATCGCCGTCCGTGTAGCCCACGACGGTGGGGTGCCCGGTGGTGCCGCTGGAGGCGTGCAGGCGGCGCACCCGCTCCCGGGGCACGGCGAACATCCCGTACGGGTAGTGCGCGCGCAGGTCCTCCTTGGCCGTGAGGGGGAAGCGGGCCAGGTCGGCGAGCGAACGGCAGTCGTCGGGGTGCACCCCGGCCGCGGCGAAGGACTCCCGGTGGAAGGGGACGTTCTCGTACGCGTGCCGCAGCGAGGCGCGCAGCCGCTCCAGCTGGAGCGCGCGCAGTTCCTCGACACCGAGCCGTTCCCCCGCGTC
Source organism: Streptomyces sp. SAT1 (assembly GCF_001654495.1). GTDB lineage: Bacteria > Actinomycetota > Actinomycetes > Streptomycetales > Streptomycetaceae > Streptomyces > Streptomyces andamanensis. The sequence goes on along the minus strand of NZ_CP015849.1, from coordinate 658,978 downwards.
CAGCAGACATGCCGCATCCGCCATCGGGACTCTCCCTCACCTACTGCGAAAAGCATGACAATCGGGTCAACTGAACGACCGATCATTCGGTCGAGATGTTGGAGATCAGTAATCCAGGCCGAGGCGCCGCAGGCAAGAGCCCTGCGGGGAAAATCCCTGGCGGCCCGCCCTCCCCACCGGCCAGGATCGGCCCATGCCGACCTTCACCGCGCCCGACGGAACCCGCCTCGCCTACCGGCTGCGCGGTCAGGGCGACCCGCTGGTGGTGCTGCCCGGCGGGCCGATGCGGGCCTCCGCCTACCTCGGGGACCTGGGCGGGCTCACCGCACACCGCCGATTGGTCCTGCTCGACCTGCGTGGCACCGGCGCCTCCTCGGCCCCGGCCGACCCGGCGACGTACCGCTGCGACCGGCAGACCGACGACATCGAAGCACTCCGCGTCCATCTGGGCCTGGAGCGGCTGGACCTGCTCGCGCACTCGGCCGGCGGCAGCCTCGCCACGCTCTACGCGGCCCAGCGGCCCCGGCGCGTCGGCCGCCTCGCCCTGATCAGCGCCGCCCTGCGCCCGCTCGGACTGAGCCCGGCCCCCGCCGACCGGCTCGCCGCCGCCCGGCTGCGGAGCGGCGAACCGTGGTTCGAGCGGGCGTACCCCGCGCTGGCGGCCTGGCTCGCGGGCGACGGACCGTACGACGACGTGTTCACCCCCTTCTTCCACGGCCGCTGGGACGAGGAGATCCGCGCGCACGCCGACGCCGAGCAGACGCAGACCAACGAGGAGGCCGCCGACCGCTACTTCGCCGACGCCGCGTTCGACCCGGCCGCCACCCGCGCGGCGCTCACCGCGCTGACCGCGCCCGTCCTCGTCCTGGCCGGGGAACTCGACGGCGGACCCCGCCCGGACCTGGCCCGCCGCGCCGCCGCCGCGTTCGCGCATGCCGAGTTCGCCCTCCAGCCGGGCGCGGGGCACTATCCGTGGCTGGACGGCCCGCGGTGGTTCGTACGGCGGGTGGCGGCCTTCGTCGCCGGCGAGCGGGCCGCCCCTTCGCCGTCGGCAGAATGACGGCGCCGCCGCCGCCCGCCCCGGCTACCGTCCCCGCATGGACACCGGACCGCACACCGCCGACGTCAACGGCATCACCCTCGCCTACCGCGCCTGGGGCCCGGCGGACGCGCCGCCCGTGGTCCTGCTGCACTGCCGGGGCGCCGACGGCAGCGACTGGGCCCCGATCGCGCGCCGCCTGGCGGGCGGACCGCGTCCGTGCCGCCTCTACGCCCCGGACCTGCGCGGCCACGGCGGCAGCAGCCGGCTCGGGGACCGGCCCGGTGCCTACGCCCACGAGGCGCTGCGCGACGACGTGCTCGGCCTCCTCGACGTGCTCGGCGCCGAACGGGCCGACGTCGTCGGCCACTCGCTGGGCGGCGCCGTCGCCTGCCTGATCGCCCAGCACGCGCCCGCACGCGTACGGCGGCTCGTCCTGGAGGACGTGCCCGTGCCCCTCCCACTGGACCCGCCCCGGCCGCCGGCCGCGCGGCCACGCGGCGAACTGCCGTACGACTGGGAGATGATCCTGGCCACCGACCGCCAGCGCAACGCGCCCGACCCCGCCTGGGCCGCGGGCATGGGCCGGATCACCGCGCCCGCGCTGCTGGTCGCGGGCGGGGCGTCCAGTTCCGTCCCCCAGGACCAGGTCACCGGCCTGACGGCGCTGATCCCCGGCGCCCGCGTCGTCACCGTGGACGCGGGGCACCTGGTGCACGCGAAGCGGCCCGAGGAGTTCCTCTCCGTGGTGACACCCTTCCTGACCGGCCTCCCCTGCCGTCCTTCCTGACCGACCGGACGCCCCGCGCGGATGGCCTGTCGGCGATGCCACTCGATCGCTAGGCTGAGCCGCGGACGACGGAATCGGGAGGAGCACGGACGTGGCCGAGAGCACTGTCCAGCAGCACCCGCTCGCGGGATGGGACAAGCCCGAGCTGGACCTCACCAGCGCCGAGTGGCAGTCCAGCAGCCGTGGCCTGGGGGATGTCCAGATCGCCTTCGTCGAGGGATTCATCGCGATGCGCAACAGCCGTCGCCCGGAGAGCCCCTCGCTGATCTTCACCCCCGCGGAGTGGGGCGCGTTCGTCTCGGGAGCACGGGAAGGGGAGTTCGACCTCACCTGAGCGGGGGCGCCGGAGGCCGAACCGGGGGTGTTCCCGCCGGTTTTCCGGACACGCGACCTTCAAAGCCCGGTCCGCGCCGACGCCTTTGCCAGGCTGGCGCGGCAGGGAAGGCCGCCCTCCGGAGATGAGGTACCCATGAGCACTCCGCCGGTCGTCGCAGCTGTCGACGGCTCCGACGACAGCCTGCGCGCCCTCGACTGGGCGCTGGACGCGGCCCGGCGCCGTCGGGCGCCGCTGCGCGTCGTCCACGTCCGCCAGTACGCCCCCTGGACCCAGCCCGACGTCCTGGTCACCGGGCCGCCCGCGGACGCCGGGGACGAGGTGCTCGACGCGGCCCGCGCCCATGTGGCGGCGCAGGGCGACACCGGGACGGACGTCGGGTACGACGGACTCGACGGGCTGCCCGGCGCCCTGCTGCCCGAACTCGGCGCGACCGCGCGGCTGCTGGTGCTCGGCTCCCGGGGCCGCGGCGGCTTCAGAAGCCTTCTGCTGGGCTCCAACGGCCTGGCCGCCGCGCGCGACGCGGAGTGCCCGGTCGTCGTGGTGCCCCGGCCCGGACGCGAGGTCGACGACGACGAAGCCCCGGCCGTCGCCCCCGGGCCGCGGGTGGTCGCCGGTCTGAACGTCGACAGCCCCGACGACGCCGTGCTCGCCTTCGCCTTCGCCGAGGCCGCCCTGCGCGGGGCCCGCGTCCAGGTGGTCACCGCCTATCCGTGGCCGGTGCGCACCTGGGGAGCGGCGGCGGGGGAAGTGCCCATGCCGGTGATCGCCCAGGACGAGGTGGAGAGCGAGGTCGGCACCCTCGCCGACGGCTTCCTCGCCCCGCACCGGACCCGGCACCCCGATGTACCCGCCGAAGTACAGGTCCTCCCCGGCGACGCCGCCGGCCGGCTGGTCGGCGCCTCCCGCGACGCCGAACTCGTCGTGGTCGGCCGCCACCGCCGCCGCCTGCTGGCGCCCGCCCGCATGATGGGCTCCGTCACCCAGGCGGTCCTGCTGCACGCCCCCGGCCCCATCGCGGTGATCCCGCCGTCCCCGCCCGAGGAGTGACACGCACCGCCGGGCTCCGCCGGTGCGGCGGCCGGACGAGGGCGGCCGGGCTCCGCCTTCCGCCGCCGTGGACCGGGGCCCCGGGCGTGCGGCGACACGTCACGCGGAGCGCCGGACGGCGCCGCCCGGCGAAGTCCGTGCGATGACCTCCCGCCCGTCCGGGCGGCCGGGGCGGGCGTGTACCGGGAGACGGCGCGGTGAGGCGGGGCCGGGCGCCGAGGTCCGCCGCACGGGCGGAGGACCGGCGGGCGCGCCGGGGCCGTCGCCCGGTCCCGGCCCGATCGGCGGGGGACGCCGTGCTACCGGCCGGTGGCGCGGCGGGCCGTTGTGCACCACGTCCGGCGGTTGGGTGTCGGCGGTCGGATCGCTGGGCGTATCCGTACGGTTTCATCGGGGACCAGGCTGTGGGGCCGGGGCCGGGGCCCGGTCTCGGCCCGATCGGCGGGGGACGCCGTGCCGCCAGCCGGGTGGCGCAGCGGGCCGCCCTACACCACGCCCGGAGGCCCGGAGGCCCGGTGGCCCGGTGTCGCTCGCCGGACCGCCCGGCGCATCCGTACCCGATCAACGGGCACCGGCCCGTCCGCCACCGTCCGCATACAGGAACCGCCCGGCAGGGGCACCCGTCGCGCGCTCGATCTCGTGCTGACCCTCCGCCACGACGGCGTCGGCGGTGTCCTGGACGAGCCGGCCGACGCCGCCGGGCCCGCCGCCCGGGTGCGGGCTGTCCGGACGTCCTCCCGGGCGCCGGTGCGTACGCCGCCGACGCCCTTGTGGCGGCCGTCCGCGGGTCGCCGTGCGGGCGCTCTTCGCCCGTGCCGTCCGGCCCGCCGCGCTCGCCCCCGCCCCGCCGCCGCCACCCGGCTGCTGCCCGTGCCCGAAGCGGCCGAACGGCTCGACGCCGCCGCGCGCGCCCCCACCGTGCCCGTCCTGCGCCGGACCACCGGACCACCGGACCGAACACGAGGGCCCGTTCCTCGCCCGGCGCCCGGCGCCCTGCGCCGGGCCCACGGCACCGGCGACCTCACCGCGGCGCTCGCCCAGGCCGCCGCCTCCTTCCTCGCGGGCCCCGACCGCGCACGGCTGCGCGCCCGCCCCGCCCCCCCGGCCGGCACGAGCGGGCGCCGCGACGGCGGACCGGCCGGTTCCGGGTGAGGTCCGCCCCGGACGGAGGCCGCCCGCACGTCGCGCGGCACGCCGGGACACGTACCATGGCGGCATGTCGTTCCTCCGTCGCCGCAGCGCCACGCCCGCCGGGCCCGACTTCGACGTTCTGGCCATGGACCCGGGCGACTGGCCCGGCAATCTCGGCGCCGGGCTGCTGCCCGCGCCCGACGGCACCTGCCAGGGCGTGTTCCTGCGCTACGACCTCTTCGGCGGCCGCGGCACCGCGATGATCATCGGGAACCTCCCCGAGGGCTCCCCGGCCCGCGAGGTCCCCGACGGCGAGGTGCCCTTCGAGGTGGCCCAGCTGCTGCTGGCCCTGGAGAACGACGAGGAGATCACCGTCGTCGGCACCGAGGACATGCCGGTGCTCCAGGGCGACAATCTGCTGATCGTGCGCCGCCTCAAGCTCTCCGAGAGCCGGATCTCCTGCGTCCAGTTCGACCGCAGCGACGGCGTCCTGGTGACCATCGCCGCCTGGGACCGCCCGATCACGGACGACCTGTACGCGCTGCTCAAGCCGCTGCCCGCCGAGCTGTTCCAGCAGGGCTGAGCAGCCGACCGGCACACCCGTGCGGGGCCGGCCCCCTCCCGAAGGGGGCCGGCCCCGCACGCGGTCACCGGCCCGAGGGCCGCACCTGTACGTCCGCCGCCCGGACGAACGCCACCCGGTGGCCGAACTGGATCTCGTAGTACAGGTCCTTGCCGACCACCACCCGGTGCGAGTCGGTGGTGAACGTGACCGAGTACAGGTACTCACCGGGCACCGCGTCCCCGAGCACGTACCGCTGGCCGGCCGGCAGCGTGTACGGCAGTGGTGTCACGGCCTGCACCGGCACCCCGGCCGGATACGCCTCCTTCTCCGGGTACGCCCTGCCGTACACGGGCACACCGGCCACGCCCGGCTTCGGCGTGACCACCAGCCCGGCCGCGTTCACCGCGGTGGCCTGCCGCGCGGGGTTGCGGAACCATGCCTTCTGGCCGAGGTACCAGATCGCCGTCCAGTCGCCCTGCCGCCCGGCCACCGCGTACTGCTGGCCGGTCTCCGCCCGCGAGGCCACGTCGTTCACATCGGTCGTGGAGTCACCGCCGCCCGGACGCAGCCCGATGTCCTTGACCAGCGGGGCGGACGCGTCCGGCCGGGTGTACAGCCGCACCTCGTTGGAGCCGTGCGCCGCGCACGGCGTCCCGGCGGTGACGCAGCCCGTGTACTCCGTCCCGTTGGCCGCGTAGTCCGGGCGGATCGTCACCAGTCCGCCGCCGCTGCCCGCGGTCGGCACGAAGGGGCGGCCCAGCAGCTCGAAGTAGTGCCGCCAGTCCCAGTACGGGCCGGGGTCGGTGTGCATGTCCGGGACGGCCCCGGCGGTCGGACCCGGCACCGTGTCGTGCCCCAGGATGTGCTGCCGGTCCAGCGGGATGCCGTACTTCCCGGCGAGATAGCGCACCAGCCGCGCCGAGGAGCGGTACATCGCCTCCGTGTACCAGGCGTCCGGATCGGCGAGGAAGCCCTCGTGCTCCAGCCCGATCGACGTGGCGTTGACGTACCAGTTGCCCGCGTGCCAGGACACGTCCTTGTTGTCCACGTGCTGGGCGATGTGCCCGTCGGTGGAGCGCAGCGTGTAGTTCCACGACACATAGGTCGGATCCTGGACCAGGTTGAGGACACCGTCCCAGCGGCCCTCGGTGTCATGGATGACGATGTACCGGATCCGCTCGGACCTCGGCCGGTCGCCCAGGTCGTGGTTGCCGTAGTCGTCGGCGCCGAACTCCTGGTACGGCGCCGGGACCCACTCGCAGGACACCGAGGCGGGGCACTCCGTACCGGCCGAGGAGGCCGGTGCGAGCCCGGTCCGCGCCAGCAGGGCCCGGTCGGGGGCCAGCCGCGGCCGGGCCGCGAGCACGACGCGCTGCCCGGCGTCCGTGGTGCGCCGCTCACCGGAGCGGATCACGGCGTACACGTCGTCGGCGTAGGCCGCCGCCGTGCCGCTGTCCTGCGCGCCGGAGAACCGGGCCACCGCCCCGTACCAGGCGGCGGGGTCCGCACTCAGCGGCTCGCCCAGCCGCCGCTGCGCGTCGGCCAGCAGGGCGGCGCCGCCCGCGATGTTCGCGGCCGCGTCCGCCCGCAGCCGCTCGGCGGGCGTCCCGGTCAGGGCGGCCGCCCGGGGCAGGGTCTTCAGCCGGTCCGGCAGCGCGGAGTCCGCCGGTACGGCGGCGGGTGCCGCCGGGTGCAGGGCGGGGCGGGCATCGTCACCGCGCGGGTCCTCGGCCCCGTCGCCGTGGTGCTCCCCGGCGCGGGCCAGCGCCGTCCGGGCGTCCGTGAGGTGCATCGGGCCGTAGCCGCCGCTCACGCTCGGGGCCCCGGCGTGCCCGTCCCAGCGGGACTGGAGGTAGGAGACGCCCAGCAGGACGCTGAGCGGTACGTGGTAGCGCTCGGCCGCGGCGGAGAACGCGTGCTGGAGCCGGCCGGTGTCGTCCGCGGCACCCGCGGACGGGGCGCCCAGCAGCGGCAGCAGCAGCGCGGCGCAGGCGAGGGCGCCGCCCGCCGTACGCGCGGCGGCCCGCCCCGGCGTGGCTCTGCGGCCCCCGGTGAGGTCGGAGTCGCTGACGGATCCTCGCAATGCTGCCTCCTGGGGCGCTCGGGCGTGCGTGACGGGGCGTGCGGGGCCGGCGTGGGTCAGTGGTACCGGCTGTCCGACGATCCGTCAATCATGCGCGCGAGGAGGCGATTTCCCATGTCAGGCAGGGGCCCGGCGAGTTTCGCCGCGGCGCCGCGCGGGCCTGCGGCGCGTCAGTGGCGTACACCTGTGGTCGGCGTGCACCTGTGCCCGCCGCGCACACGGAAGAGGTCCGTGGCATGCCCGTCCCGACGGGGTGCCGCGGACCTCCCTCGTGTGCCCTCAGCGGGTGCCGACCGCGGCGCGCACGGCCCGGCGCGCCAGCTGGCAGTCGTCGTGCAGCCGCCGCAGCAGCAGCCGCTGCTCCTCGCCGGCCGGGGCGGCGGCCGGGTGGGGCATGCCCGGTGCCGCCGGGGCCGGGTCGTGCATCGAGCGCTGCACCGCCGTCTCGTAGGTGCGGATCTCCCGGGTCAGCACCAGCATCAGGTTCACCAGGAAGGCGTCCCGCGCCCCCGGTCCGGCCGCCTGGGCGAGCTGGCTGATCTGCCGCCGGGCCTCGGGCGCCTGGCCGAGCACGGACCACAGCGTCGCCAGGTCGTAGCCCGGCAGGTACCAGCCCGCGTGCTCCCAGTCCACCAGGACCGGGCCGGCCGGGGAGAGCAGGATGTTGGCGAGCAGCGCGTCGCCGTGGCAGAACTGGGCCATGCCCTGCCGGCCCGCCGCGTGCGCGATGCCGTGCAGCAGCTTCTGGAGGTCGCCCATGTCGCGGTCGGTGAGCAGGCCCAGCTCGTGGAAGCGGGCGATCTCGGCGGCGTAGTCCAGCGGGGCGTCGAACGTCCCCGCGGGCGGCCGCCAGGTGTTCAGCCGGCACAGCGCGCCGAGGGCCGCGCGGATGTCCGCCCGCGGCGGCGTCTGCGACGGGTGCCGCTGGAGCGCGGCCACCCGGCCCGGCGCGCGCTCGATGACGAGGGTGCAGTTGTCAGGGTCCGCCGCGATCAGCCGGGGCACACGGACCGGGGGCCGGTGCCGGACGAACGAGCGGTAGACCGCTATTTCGTGCCGGTACCGCTCGGCCCACTCGCGGGACGGGTCCAGTAAGCACTTGGCGACCGCCGTGGCGCGCCCGGTCGTGCCGACCAGGAGCACGGAGCGGCCGCTGCGGCGCAGCACCTGGACCGGTGCGAACTCCGGACAGATCCGCTGCACCGAGGCGAGGGCGGTGCGCAGGGGCGCGCCCTGCGGGCCGGACAGGTCGAGCCTCCCGCTCAGGGGTGGTGTGCCGAGCCCCGCGGCGCGCCGCGGCCGGCCCACGCCGAGCACGGGGGCCGGCGGACGCGCGGGGTCGAGGAGGGGGCCGCCGACGCCCGGACGGGGACGCAGCGGCCGGGGCGGGGCGGACACGGAGGACGATGCTGCGTACATGGGCGAGACAGATCCCTTCGTGTGCCTGCTGCTCGAAGTGCGCTGCCCGGCCCGGACGCCCGGGTGCACCCTGGGGAATGTCCCTGGCGACCGGGTCGGGGCGGCGCTTTCCTACCTGACACCGGTCGCCCCGTGGCACACCATGTGGCGTGCCCTGGCGAACCCTGGCGAATAGTCGCCCGGCAACTCTCACCGGGGCTACTGTCAACTCAGCCGAGTACCTGGGGGCTTGACGTGACAGGACAACCCAACGCCCGTCTCGCGGATCTGTTCGGCCTGGCCGGCTGGTCCAAGGGGGAGCTCGCGAGGCTGGTCAACCGGCAGGCGGCGGCCATGGGCCACCCCCAGCTGGCGACCGACACCTCCCGGGTACGGCGCTGGATCGACATGGGAGAGATCCCGCGCGATCCCGTGCCACGGGTGCTGGCGGCCCTGTTCACCGAGCGTCTCGGCCGTGTCGTGACCATCGAGGATCTCGGTCTGGTACGGCACGGGCGCACGGGGAGACGGCAGGGCGACGGGGAAGCGGAACATCCCGACGGCATGCCGTGGGCGCCCGAGCAGACCGCCGCGGTCCTCACCGAATTCACGGGAATGGACCTCATGCTCAACCGACGCGGCTTGGTGGGCGCGGGTGCCGCGCTCACCGCGGGATCAGCACTCAGCGGTGCCCTGCACGACTGGCTGCACACCGAACCGGCCCTGACGGGCGACGCCCCCCCACTCGACCACCCCCTCAACGCCGACCCCGCCGGATTCGACCGCTACGACGCCGCCCCGGTCGGGGCGGAGGAGGTCGAGGAACTGGAACGCTCCGTGGAGGTGTTCCGCGCCTGGGACGCCGCGCGCGGCGGCGGCCTCCAGCGCAAGGCGGTGGTGGGCCAGCTCAACGAGGTGGGCGGCATGCTCGCCTACCGCCACCCCGCCCATCTCCAGCGGCGCCTGTGGGGCGTCGCCGCCAACCTCGCCGTGCTGGCCGGCTGGATGTCGCACGACGTCGGCCTGGAACCCACCGCCCAGAAGTACTTCGTCATCGCCACCCACGCCGCGCGCGAGGGCGGCGACCGGCCCCGCGCGGGTGAGGCGCTGTCGCGCGCGGCCCGCCAGAAGGTGCACCTGGGCCGGCCCGACGAGGCGCTGGACCTGATGAAGCTCGCCCAGTCCGGTTCCGGCGACCGGCTCCAGCCGCGCACCAAGGCGATGTTCCACACCATCGAGGCCTGGGCGCAGGCCGCGATGGGCAAGGGACAGGCCATGCGCCGCACCCTCGGCCGCGCCGAGGACCTGTTCGTCGCCGACAGGGGCGACGGCGAACCGCTGCCCTGGATGCAGACCTTCAAGGCCGAGGACCTGTACGGGATGCAGGCGCTCGCCTACCGCACACTGGCGGAGTTCGACCCGGACGCGGCCGTGCACGCCCAGCACTACGCGGAGAAGGCGCTCGCGCTGCGGATCGACGGCCGTGAGCGGTCGAAGATCTTCGACCATCTGTCCATGGCCTCCGCCTGCTTCATCGCGGACGACCCGGAGCAGGCGGACCGCTACGCGCGGCTGGCCCTGATGTCGATGGGGTCCAACTCCTCGCGGCGCACCTGGGACCGGCTGCGCGAGATGTACCGGCTCACCGCCCAGTACGCCGGGTATCCGAGGATCCACGAGCTGCGCGAGGAGATCCGCCTCGCCATGCCCCGGCCCCGGGGCAAGGGCGCGGGCGGCACACCGGTGTAGCGGGCGGGCCCGGACGCGTCCGCCGTACGGGCAAGTGCCGGACCGGATCCCACCACCGTCCCACCGTCATGCCGTCACGCCGACCGGGACCGACCGGGACGTCATCCGGGCGGCGAGCACACCGGTGCCGTCCTCGCGCACGGCCGCGCCGGACTCCTCCGAGACCGGGCCGCCCGTGCGCGCTCGCGCGCGTCGCGCGCGGCGGCGAACCGCGGTGCGGGCGTCGGCGGCAGCCGGCTCACGGCCGCCGCCCAGCCGCGCCCCGGCACCGGAGCGCGGCAGGAGCGGGCCACCGGGCCGGAGGGTGTGTCCGGCGTGCGGTCCCGCCGGGCTCTGTCCCGTCCACGCCGGGCGTCCTCCCGTCCCTCGCCGGCCCGGCCGCGCCCCGGCGGTGGGCCGGGGGAGCGGTCCGCGGGCAGGGGGGGACGGCATGGCGCACTCCGATACGGGGACGGGGATCGCGCGGCAGGAGAGGAGCCCGCGAAAGAAGGGCCCGCTACGACTGTGGCACAGCGGACGGCGGCCCGTAAGGGATTCGGCGACACCCGATACGGTGGTGCTTCTGGCATATGCCACAGTCTCTTCGGAGCGGCTCGGCCTCCGTCGTCCGCGTACTGCATCCGCTGACTGGAGCGTATGCCGTCTACGTATTCCGACGGACCGTCGAGCTGCCGGAGGCGCCGTTCGCGTGTGCGTTCGACAGTGCGACACCCTCCGCTCGCGGCATGCGGCAGTCCGGCACGGCCGGAGTGACGCAGGTCACATGAATTGGGGGGCGGTCAGGCGTAATGCGAACGGCACCTACGGGCTCCTAAGAACACACGGCAGAACCGGCCGACCTCCGACCCGCAGGGGAGACCGACCATGGACATCACCCTCGAACAGTCCGCCCGCGCCCGCCTGATCACCGCGGACGGGCAGGAACTCCCCGTCCCCGCCACGCTCCGCTACGCCTCCGTGGATCCGCTGGCCGTGCACGTGGACTTCCCGCCCGAGGCGTCACTGGACGGGGAGGAGGTGACCTGGACCTTCTCCCGCACCCTGCTCGAAGAAGGGCTGGGCCAGCCGGTCGGGGCGGGCGACGTGCACTTCTGGCCCTGCGGCGACGCCCGGACCGCGGTCGAACTGCACTCCAGGTCGGGCATGGCCCTCCTCCAGTTCGACACCCCGGCGCTCCACCGCTTCCTGCTGCGCAGCTACGCGGTCGTCGCGGCCGGCCAGGAGGACGTCGGCGCGGCCGTCGACCGGGGCCTGACCGCGCTGTTCGGCGCGGTGTGAAGCGCGCAGGACAGCGCGGCGCCCCGTCCCGCATGGGACCCCGCGCCGCGCCACCGCGCCGCGCCCCCGCGCGGCGTGCCCGCGCTCAGCGGCCGTCCGGCCCGTACAGCCCCGGGCGCGGGGCGAGGGCGACCGGCACCCGGCCCCCGCTCTCCAGCGAGCGGACGCCCGCCTCGGCGACGACGGAGGCGGCATAGCCGTCCCACGCGCCGGGACCGGTGACCCGCCCGCCCCGGGTGGCGTCGACCCAGGACTGCACCTCGCGGTCGTAGGCGTCGGCGAAGCGCACGAGATAGTCCTGCGGCACCTCCTCGCGCGCCCGGCCCCGCGCGGTGACGAGCATCCCGTGGTCGTCGCCGATCCGCGCGCTGCCCGTCTCGCCCACCGCCTCGCAGCGCACCTGGTAGCCGAAGCCGCAGTTGACGAAGACCTCGACGTCCACCAGCGCGCCCCGCTCCGTCTCGAAGAGCACGAACTGCGGGTCCGCCAGCCCTTCGGGTGACCGGGCGGAGGACGCCGGACGCAGCACGGTCACGGCGGTCAGCTCCTGCCCGAGCAGCCAGCGGGCCGCGTCGATCTCGTGCGACACCGAGCTGTTGATCAGCATGGCGCTGGTGAAGTGCGGCGGCGAGGAGACATTGCGGTGCGTGCAGTGCAGCATCAGGGGACGCCCCAACTCCCCGCCGTCCAGCAGGGCCTTCAGCCGCAGATAGCCGGTGTCGTAGCGCCGCATGAAGCCGATCTGCGCCAGCCGCCGCCCGAGCCGCGCCTCCGCCTCCACCACCCGCAGCGCCCCGGCCGGGTCCGGCACCATCGGCTTCTCGCACAGCACCGGCAGGCCCCGCGCGAAGGCCGCGAGCAGCGCCTCCTCGTGCGCCGGACCGGGTGAGGCGATCAGTACGGCGTCCACCCCGGGCGCGTCCAGGGCGGCCACGGCCTCGCCGTGCACCGAGGCGCCCTCGATGCCGCCCACTGCCGCTTCGGCCCGCGCGGTGTCCGGGTCGGCCACGGCGGCGACCCTGGCTCCGCTCACCACCCGGTCAAGACGCCGTATGTGATCGGCGCCCATGTGTCCGGCACCCAGTACGGCCACCCCCAGCAGCTCGCCCACGTGCGCTCCCTCCTTGCCGGCCCTTGTCGACGGATTCCGCCGTAGCGTAGACGCCGGCGAGGAGGGAGCTGGGGGAGCGGGGGCCGGGGCGGGCGGGTTCGGCCGAGGCGGCCGGGGGAGGGTTCAGTAGCGCAGCACGGCGGCGATGCGCTGTTCCTCGCCGAGGGTGCCGTCCGGGACGAAGCGGACCTCGGCCCCGGTCTCCAGGCACTGCTCGACGATCTCGTCCACGATGTCCTCACGGGCGTCGAGATCGCCGCCCGCCGCCGGGACCAGATGGTCCCCGGCGTCGTCGCGCACGGTCACCCGGTAGTTCTCCTCGACGACCAGCAGCCGCACCCGTCCCTCGCGGGCGCTGCGCCACAGCTCGTCGACGCCGGCCGCGAACTCCTTGCGCCCGCGGGCCGCCTCCAGCTCCCGGGTGACGGCGTCGGTCTCCTCGCGGGCCCGTGCCCGGAGCACCGGTTGCAGCGCGCGCCGCACGGCCTCGGGCGTGGCGTGCGCCAGCCCGCCGTGCGGGACGTGCACCGCGTGCCGGGCGACGCCGCCGCACTCGTCGAGGACGGCCAGCGCGCCCGGCTCACCGGTGACGTAGAGCGGCCGCGGGCGCTCGCGCAGCACCGCACCCATCGCGGTGTCCGCCTCCCGCAGGAATTGGCGGGTGCGCTCGTCGCGGAACGTGCTCGGCGCGTCGCCGGTCCGCTCCTGGCGCTCGGCGTCGAAGTTCTCGGTGAGGTCCCGGGTCAGCGGGAACCCGCCGGTGCGGTCCTCGGCGACCCGGCCCCCGCCGCCGCTCCACAGGGTCATCCGGTCGGCGGAGACCGACAGGACCCAGAAGGGGCTCTCGGCGGCGTTCGCGGAGACCAGGTTGCGGGTGAGGAAGGTGTCCGAGAGCACCACCCGCTCCGGCACGCTGCGGCCCAGCGACCACACCTGGTGCTCGCCGGGGGCGGCGAAGATCAGCAGTCCGTCCTCCGCGTAGGTCAGGTCCACCTCGGCCAGTGCCTCGTCGAGCTGGCGTTCGACGTCGGCGCGGCGTTCCCGGGTGACCGCCGGATCGGTCTCCAGCTGCTTCTTGGCCTCGGCCACGGCATTGCGCAGCCGGACCCGGTCCTGGGCGTTGTCGGGTTCCCTGCGGTGTGTCGGCGTGAGCACGGACACGGCGGGGTAGCTGCGCGGGCGCCGCAGCTCGGCGAGGGTCGCGGGACTCAGATCGTGCTCCATGACAGCACCATAGGGCCGATTCACGTATCGGGCATTTGGAGTAATCAGGTCCCGCTCGGGGGTAACTCGTCGCTCCGGGCTCCCGCTTGCCCCGGCCGTCCGCCGGATCGCATACGGGCGGCTGGCCGGAGGTGGCCGTTGGAGAAGTCTTTGCCGGTGGCCGGTTCCCGGTGGACCACTCCTGGCGGCACGCGTACCGGCGGGCCTCGCGAAGGCAAAGCGCGGCCGAAAGCGCGGGGGTGGCCCGGCCGTCCGGGCGACGGCCGCGTTGACCGGTGCCGGGTGCGTGAAACACGCTCGTCATATAGGTGCTTGTTACAACTGCTTCGCCTGGAGGTAGGGACATGTGCGGTATCACCGGCTGGGTCTCCTTCGACCGCGACCTGCGTTCCGAGGCGGCGGCACTGGACGCGATGACGGAGACGATGGCCTGCCGCGGCCCCGACGACCGGGGCACGTGGGCGCAGGGCCCCGCCGCCCTCGGACACCGCCGGCTCGCGATCATCGACCTGCCCGGCGGACGCCAGCCGATGAGCGACACCACCCCGGACGGCACCGTGGCGATGGTCTACTCGGGTGAGGCCTACAACTTCACGGAACTGCGCGCCGACCTCGCCGCGCGCGGCCACCGCTTCACCACCGACTCCGACACCGAGGTCGTGCTGCGCGGCTATCTCGAATGGGGCGACGCCGTCGCCGAGCGGCTCAACGGCATGTACGCCTTCGCGATCTGGGACGGCCGCCACGACAAGCTCGTCATGATCCGCGACCGCATGGGCATCAAGCCGTTCTACTACTATCCCACCCCCGACGGAGTCCTCTTCGGCTCCGAGCCCAAGGCGATCCTCGCCAACCCGCTGGCCCGCCGCCGGGTCACCCTGGACGGCCTGCGCGAACTGTTCACGTTCGTCAAGACCCCCGGGCACGCCGTGTGGGACGGCATGCGCGAGGTCCAGCCCGGCACCGTCGTCACCGTCGACCGCGACGGCCTGCACACCCGCGTCTACTGGCGGCTCGAAACCCGCCCGCACACCGACGACCGCGACACCACCATCGCCACCGTGCGCTCGCTCCTCGACGACATCGTGCGCCGCCAGCTCGTCGCCGACGTGCCCCGCTGCACCCTGCTCTCCGGCGGCCTCGACTCCTCGGCGATGACCGCGCTGGCCGCCCGGCAACTGGCCGAGCAGGGCGAGAAGGTGCGCAGCTTCGCCGTCGACTTCGTCGGTCAGACGGACCGTTTCGTCGCCGACGAGCTGCGCGGCACCCCCGACACCCCGTTCGTGCACGACCTGGCCCGCGCCGCCGACACCGACCACCAGGACATCGTGCTCGACGCGCAGTCGCTGGCCGACCCCGAGGTGCGGGCGCGCGTCCTGAGCGCCCGTGACCTGCCCATGGGCTTCGGCGACATGGACGCCTCGCTGTACCTGCTGTTCCGCAGCATCCGCGACCACTCCACGGTCGCCCTGTCCGGCGAGTCCGCCGACGAGGTCTTCGGCGGCTACCTCCAGTTCTTCGACGAGGAGGCCCGCCGCGCCGACACCTTCCCGTGGCTGGTGCGCTTCAGCCGCGACTTCGGCGACGACGGCGACGTGCTGCGCCCGGACCTCGCCCGCGCCCTGGACCTGCCGGCGTACATCGCGGACGGCTACCGCACCGCCGTCGCCGGCATCCGCCGCCTCGACGGGGAGAGCGACTTCGAGTTCCGGATGCGGCAGATCTGCCATCTGCACCTGACCCGCTTCGTCCGCGTCCTGCTCGACCGCAAGGACCGGATGAGCATGGCGGTCGGCCTGGAGGTCCGTGTGCCGTTCTGCGACCACCGGCTCGTGGAGTACGTCTACAACACGCCCTGGTCCCTGAAGTCGTTCGACGGACGGGAGAAGAGCCTGCTCCGGGAGGCGACCGCGGACGTGCTGCCCAAGTCCGTGTACGACAGGGTCAAGAGCCCCTACCCCTCCACCCAGGACCCGGCGTACGCGCTCGCACTCCAGGGCCACGTCAAGGATCTGCTCGCCCGGCCGAGCCACCCGGTCTTCGACCTGGTCGACCGTGAGCGGGTGCGCCAGGCCGCGCACGTCGACACCCCCGTCAGCACGCAGGCGGCGCGGCGCAGCCTGGAGAAGACCCTCGACCTGGCCGTCTGGCTCGACCTCTACCGGCCCGAGATCGTCACCGGCTGAGCCCGATCGCCCGGTCCGCCGCGGCGGCCGACGCCTGCCACCAGGTCGTCACCGGCTCCCACACCCGGACCGAGTCGCCCGCGCCCAGCTCCGAGGCGGTGAACGTCCGGCCCGGCAGCGCCGGGTCCGCCGCCACGGTCAGGGCGGGGACCCGGCGGGCCTCGGGGTCCGCCGGGTCGGCGACGGTACGCACCGCCGCGTAGGCCGTGCCCCCGGCGGCCAGCCGGAACGGGCCGCTCTCGCCCGGCGGCACCGGGGTCGCCGCGCCGTCCAGGTCCCCGAAGGTCACCGTGGGGATCCGGTCCACCGCGCAGACCCGCCCCCGGTTGGTGACCTGGAGGCGGACCACGGACGGCTCGGCGGGCACCGCCCGCGCCCGGACGGTCAGTTGCGAGGCGGCGCAGGCGGCGGGCGCGGGGGCCGCCTGACCGGGCGAGGCGGCCAGCAGCAGGGCGGCGACGGCGGCCGGAGCGGCCGACAGGGCGACGGCGGTACGGATACGCATGGTTCCCCCAGAGACGGTCGTGGTCGCGTACGGGAGCGGCGGACGACCGGCCCCGAGGCCGCCGCCCCGCCCGCCCCTCCTTCAGTGGGACCACCCAGGGTGCCGTCCGGTTGCGTCCCCGCGCCCGGACCACCCGAACCGGTCGTCGTGGCCCGTTCGCTCACCCGCCGGTGTCCGGCTCCCGGTCCGGCGGACACGAACTGCCGTCGGCGGGCAGGGAGCCGTAGAGCAGGAAGTCGTCCACCTTCCGGTGCACGCACCGCGAGGACCCGTACCCGGTGTGCCCCTCGCCCCGGTTGTCGAGCACCACGGCCGAGGAGCCCAGCCGCCGCGCCGTCTCCACGGTCCAGCGGTACGGGGTCGCCGGGTCGCCCCGGGTGCCGACCAGCAGCATCTTCGCCGTGTCGACGTCCTTCACCCGCTCCCGGACGAAGTCGGTGCCCTTCGGGCGTCCGTAGCACATCAGCAGCTCGTTGAGCCGGTAGCGGCCGAAGACCGGGGAGACCTGTGTGTACTCGGCACTCAGCCGGCCGAGGTCCTGGACGAGCCGCCCGGCGTCCGGGCGGTCCGGGTCGTCCGCGCAGTCGATCGCCATCATCGCGGCCGGAAGATTGTCCAGCGGCACGGCCGCGTTGTCGGTGAGCCCGCCGCCGGACGCCTTCCCCGCCGCCCGGAGCTGACCGGAGCGTGCCCCCGGCAGCGCGAGGCCGCCGGAGGCGAGGGTCTGCACGGGACGGGTGTCGCCGTCCTGCACCAGCGAGGCGACCGCGCGCTCCAGCGACGGCCACATCGCCTTGCTGTACAGCGCCTGCCCGACGGCGCCCACGAGCTGCTGGCCGGTCAGCCGGCCGCCCAGCCCGGTCGGCACCGGGTTCTCGTCCAGCGACCGGACGAGCTGGACGACCTGGTCGCCCGCCCGGCGCCGGTCCTGGCCGAACGGGCAGGCGATGTCCCGCACACACCAGTCCAGGAAGTCCTCCAGTGCCGTCTGCTGGCCCTGCGCCGCCACCAGCCCCTGCTGCTGAGCCGACTCGGTCAGCGTGTCCACGCCGTCCAGGGCCATCCGGCCCACGTTGCCGGGGAACTCCGCGGCGTACACCGCGCCCAGCCGGGTGCCGTAGGAGAAGCCCAGGTAGTTGAGCCCGCGGTCGCCGAGCGCCTGGCGGATCACATCGAGGTCGCGGGCCGCGTCGACGGTGCCTATGTGGGGCAGCACCGGCCCGGAGTGCCGGGCGCACTCGGCCGCCACCTGCTTCCACTCGGCCAGCGCCTTGCGCGCGGCCCGCGCGTCGCCCAGGTCGACGACGGCGTCGCCCGAGCCGCCCTCCGCGGAGCCGCCGGCGTCGACACCGCAGCTGACCGGGGAGGACCGGCCGACGCCCCGCTGGTCGAAGCTCACCACGTCGTAGCCGTTGGTCAGGTCCATGAACTGCTTCCCGCTCAGCGCGAGTTCCGACACGCCCGGGGCGCCGGGACCGCCGAAGTTCAGCACCACCGACCCCCGCCGGTGCCCCGTGGCCCGGTAGCGGGCCAGCGCCAGATCGAGGGTGCCCGCGCCCGGACGGGCGTAGTCGACCGGCACGGTGACCTTGCCGCACTGGAGGTCCTTGGGCGCGCCCGCCTCGCACGCCGACCACGTCACTTTCTGCCGGTAGAAGCGGTCCAGACCCGGCTGCCCGCCGTCCGCGGCGGCCGCGGGCAGGCACGCGCCGAGAAGGCCCAGTGTGACGGCTCCGGCGCAGGCACAGCGCCGCGCCAGGGACCGCGTCGACGGCTTGACCGGCATGGGCGCCTCCAGGGGCGCCGTGCCACGGACCGGGACAACGCCCTCGCCCACCATAAGCGGGCCCCGGGCGCCCCGCCTCCCGGTGCCGGACCGTTGCGGCGCACGTACGACAGGTGCCGCGCCGTTCGAGCCCGAGCCCCGGGACCGGGCCGGGCGCATCGCCCGAAGGGGTGAAAGCCGCACAAGCCATAACTCGGATGGCCGACCCGCGTTCTACCCGGTGCGGGCGAGTGCCCGCGCCCCTTTCTGGAAGGCACAGGACCTATGAAACGGGTTACCCGAAATGGTGTGATCGCCCTCGCCGCCTCCGGCGCGGTGGCGGTGGCGGTGCCGGTGTCCGCCGCGTTCGCGGCCGACGCGGACGGCGTTGCGGCCGGCTCTCCCGGACTGCTCTCCGGCAACGGCGTCCAGCTCCCGGTGGACGTCCCGGTGAACGTGTGCGGCAACACGGTGAACGTCGTCGGCCTGCTCAACCCCGCGGCGGGCAACCGCTGCGCCAACACCTCCTCCGGCGCCGCCTCCACCGGTCACGGGAGCGACGAGGCGCACGGGACGCACGGGACGCACGAGGCACAGCCCGGCGGCGGCGCCACGGCGCACGAGGGTGCGAAGGACTCGCCCGGCGTGCTCTCCGGCAACGGCGTCCAGCTCCCGGTGCACCTCCCGGTGAACGTCAGCGGCAACAGCGTGAACGTGGTGGGCATCGGCAACCCGGCCACCGGCAACACGTCCGTCAACACCTCCACCGACCGGCCCGCCCCGCACCCGGTCACCCCGCCCGCGCACCCCGCCCCGCGCCCGGCGCCCCGGCCCGTCACGCACCCCGCGCCCGCGGCCGTACCGCACACCGAGGTGTCCCTCGCCCACACCGGCGCGGACCACGCGATGCCCGCCGTCGCCGCGAGCGCCGCGCTCCTGCTCGGCGGAACCGTCCTCTACCGGCGCTTCCGGCCCGGGGCGGCCCGCTGACCCGGGCCAGGACGACACGGGGGAGTGTCCCACCGCGGCCCGCCGGCCGCTCCCCCCACCGGTGGGACCCCCGGCACCGGCCCGCGCGCGCCGTGCACCCGCCGGGCGCGGCACGCGGCTTGATCCGGCCGTGGCGCGCCCGCCCGTGATCCGGAAGGATGCTGCGCGCACCCGCCCCCACGGAAATGGAGCGCACCGATGGCCCCGGAGGCCCACGACGACCTCGTCCTCAGCCCGGCGACCCTGGAGGACTGGCCGGTCATCAGCGGCTGGGCGGCCGACGAGGGATGGAACCCCGGGCTGTCCGACGGCCCGGCCTTCTTCGCCCAGGACCCGGACGGCTTCTTCCTGGGCCGGATCGGCGGCGAGCCGGTCTCCGCGATCTCCGTCGTCAACCACGGCCCGGACTTCGCCTTCCTGGGCTGCTACCTCGTCCGCCCCGACCTGCGCGGCCGGGGCCACGGCCTGACCACCTGGAAGACCGGCCTCGCGCATGCCGGCAGCCGCACCGTCGGCCTCGACGGCGTCGTCGCCCAGCAGGACAACTACCGGCAGTCCGGCTTCCGTCCGGCCCACCGCACCGTCCGGTACACCGGCACCGCGCCCGCCACCACCGCCCCCGGCGGCGTCCGGGCCTTCGCCGCCGCGGACCTCGCGGACATCACCGCCTACGACGCCGCCTGCCACCCCGCCGACCGGCCGAGGTTCGTCGCCCAGTGGCTGAGCACCCCGGGCCACCGCGGCCTCGTCCGCCGCGCCGCGGGCCGTGTCACCGGCTACGGCGTACTGCGCCCGGCCCGCGACGGGGTGCGGATCGGACCGCTCTTCGCCGACACCGCCGAGGACGCGCACGCCCTGTTCGACGCGCTCTGCGCCGACGTCCCGGGCCGCCAGGTCTCCCTCGACGTCCCCGCGTCCAACACGGCGGGCGTCGCCCTGGCCGAACAGGCCGGTCTCACCCCGTCCTTCGAGACCGCCCGGATGTACACGGGGCCGGTGCGGCCGCACGCCGGTGAGCGGGTCTTCGGCGTCACCACCCTGGAACTGGGGTAGCCGCACGGCGGCCGGGGCAGCCGCACGGCGGCCCGGAGCTAATCCCGTTGCCCGGGGCCGTCGGCTCTGATGAGGTCGGGCGCATGGATCACGCCACTGTTCTCGCCCGTTACGACCGGGAGTTGCGTGAGCACGCGCGCCCCGACAGCCCCGCCGCGCGCGTCGAGCGCGCCGGGAAGGTGGTGCGGCAGACCGGCCGCAGCGCACAGGACTGGAACGGCGTGCTGTGGTCGGCGCTGGACGAGGCCGGTGCCGACGCGGAGATCGCCGCCCAGGTCGCCCACTTCGGCGCGCTCGGCCACCCCTTCGAATGGAAGCTGTACGGGCACGACCGTCCCGCCGACCTCGGGCAGCGGCTGACGGACGCCGGATTCACCGCCGAGCCGCCGGAGACGCTCATGGTCGCGGAGATCGCCGGGCTGGCCCTGGACACCGCGCTGCCCGACGGCGTCAGCCTGCACGCCGTCACCGACGAGGCCGGGGTGGACCTCATGGGCGAGGCCCACACGAAGGCGTTCGGCTCGGACCCGGCGGACCTGCGCCACCGTGTCCTCACCCAGCTCTCCGCCGCCCCGGACACCCTGGCCGCGTTCGTCGTCCTGGCCGACGGGGAACCGGTGAGCTCGGCCCGCGCGGAACTGCTGCCGGACACCCGGTTCGCCGGTCTGTGGGGCGGCGGCACCGCCGAGGGCTGGCGCGGCCGCGGCATCTACCGCGCCCTGGTCGCCCACCGCGCCCGGATCGCCGCCGAACGGGGTTACGCGTATCTCCACGTCGACGCCTCCGACGAGAGCCGCCCCATCCTCCAGCGCCTCGGCTTCGAACCGCTGACCACGACGACGCCGTACATCTGTACGCCCTGAACACCCGTGCGCCCCGACCCCGAGCCGGGCGCGTCGAGCGGTCCCGGGCCGGGTCAGGGCGTACGCGGGCGGGCCGGCGCGCGGGGAAGCGGCGCCGGCCCGCCCCGGGCGGGTCCCGCGGAGTCAGCGCGTGGGCGACTTGGCCCGGTCCAGCGCGGCCACCCCCACCGCGGCGAGCGCGATCTGGATGAGCCATTCGATCCAGTCCACGCCCTTGGTGTCGTCGACACCGAGCGCGGAGGCGATCGCCGCGCCGATCAGTGCGGCGATGATGCCGATGACGATCGTCCAGATGACCCCGATGTGCTGGCGGCCCGGAACGACGAGCCGTCCCAGGACACCGATGATGATGCCGATGACGATGGCACTGATGATGCCGCTGATCTCCATCTTCGCCTCTCCGTGCCGTTGTGGTCGTTGTGCTGTCGTGGTCGTTGTCCCCGCGCTGACCGGATGCCCGCTGGACGCGCGGACACTCCCCCGGCTCGTCACCGGCCTCTGGTTGGCATGAGCGCGCCCGCACGGGGCAGGCGCGGGAGGAGACGGTCGTACACGCCGCCGCTCCCGGCGGCCCGGCGCGGAGGTGAGCACACCATGGACGCGAAGGTGCTGGCACGTTTCCCGGCGGGCGGTCCGCGCGGGTCCTGGCCCGCCGAGGAGTACGCGGCGCGCCGCAGGGCCGAGGGCAGCTCCGCGACCGTGGTGATGGACCTGCGCACGGACGCCTTCCTCGTGGTGACGCCCGCCCGCGAAGAGGAATGACGGAACCCGCCCGCGAGAGGGATGAAGGAAATCGAACGGGGATCGCGTAGCGCGCCGGAGGTCCGCGATACGAGACCTGCCGGTTCCTTCTTGACTGCCCCACCCGCGGGTGTCACGATCGTCGACATGAACACGCGACCGGACCTCACGCGGCGACGCCATGTCGACCTCGCCCGTGTCTCCAGCGCCTCCTGTCGCCCCGCTGTCTGAGCCGCCGCGCCTCTCCTGCGCCGCGCCGCACAGCGCACCGAGCCACCCGGCCGGCGAGGCCCTGGCCGCGCCGCGCATCCCGTCACGCTGAAGCAGCTCGGCCGTCGTACGCCATCGCGCGGCCGCGTTTTCCGCCCTTCTCCGCTTTCTCTGCTTTCTCCGAGTTTCCGCTTTCTTCTCTTCTCTTCACGTCTCTTTTCTTGTTTCCCCGTGAGCGTTCCGCGCGCATTCCCGCCCGCGGCCGCCGACGCGTTTTCCCGTGTTCCGGTCCGGTGCTCTTCCGGACCTTCGGGGGCCGTCGGCCGCCGCCCGCTCCGCCGTGCCAGAAAGAGGACCCATGGCCACCGTCCTGTCCGTCTCCGGCAGCCCCTCCGCCTCCTCCCGCACCAACCGTCTGCTGCGCCATCTCGACCAGCGGCTGACCGCCCAGGGCCACGAGGTGGTCCCGCTCGACATCCGCACCGTGCCCGCCGAGGCGCTCCTCGGCGCGGACTTCCGCCACCCGGCGATAGTGGAGGCCACCGAACTGTTCGCCCGCGCCGACGGCGTGGTCGTGGGCACGCCCGTCTACAAGGCGTCCTACTCCGGTGTCCTCAAGGCGCTGCTCGACCTGCTCCCGCAGTACGCCCTCACCGGCAAGACCGTGCTGCCCCTGGCCACCGGCGGCTCCGTCGCGCACGTCCTCGCCATCGACTACGCGCTGCGGCCCGTCCTCAACTCCATGGGCGCCACCCACATCGTGCAGGGCTGGTTCACCCTCGACAAGGACATCACGGTGCACGAGGACGGGACGCTGACCGTCGCGCCCGCGGCGAGCGAGGCGCTGACCCAGGTGGTCGACCAGTTCTCGCTGGCCCTGGGCCGCGTCCCGCTGCTGGCCGCGGCGAGCTGAGCCCCGCCCGTCCGCCCCGCCCGTCCGCACCGCCCGTCCGCCCCGGCCGTCCGTACCGCCCGCACGACCCCGCCGTCCTCACCCGCCCGCACCGGTCCGCCCCGCACCGGACTCCCCGCACGTACGGGCACTCGCGAACGGAGACCCCGTGTCCCTCACCTTCCACTGGTTCCTGCCCACCAACGGCGACAGCCGCCATGTGGTCGGCGGCGGCCACGGTGCTCCGGGCGGGGTCGCCGGGCAGGACCGGCCGCCCACGGTCGCCTATCTGAGCCAGATCGCCCGCGCCGCCGAGGACCTCGGCTTCGCCGGTGCGCTCACCCCGACCGGGGCCTGGTGCGAGGACGCCTGGCTCACCACCGCCATGGTCAGCCGGCACACCGAGCGGCTGAAGTTCCTGGTCGCCTTCCGGCCCGGGTTCGTCTCCCCGACGCTCGCCGCGCAGATGGCGGCCACCTTCCAGCGGCACTCCGGCGGGCGGCTGCTGCTGAACGTGGTCACCGGCGGCGAGAGCCAGGAGCAGCGGGCCTACGGCGACTTCCTCGGCAAGGACGACCGCTACCGGCGCACCGGCGAGTTCCTGGAGATCGTGCGGGGGCTGTGGGCGGGCAGGACGGTCGGGCTGAGCGGCGCGCACCTGCGGGTCGAGGACGCCCGGCTGGTGCGGCTGCCCGATCCGGTGCCCGAGGTGTACTTCGGCGGTTCCTCGCCGGTCGCCGGAGAGATCGCCGCCCGGCACGCCGACGTCTACCTCACCTGGGGCGAGCCGCCCGCCCAGGTCGCCGGGAAGATCGCCTGGATCCGGGACCTGGCCGCCCGGCACGGGCGCACCCTCCGGTTCGGCATCCGGCTGCACGTCATCGCCCGGGACACCGCCGAGTCGGCCTGGGCCGAGGCGCACCGCCTGCTGGCCGGCTTCGACCCCGAGACGGTGCGGTCCGTGCAGGCCGGGCTCGCCCGCAGCGAATCGGAGGGCCAGCGGCGCATGCTGGCGCTGCACGGCGGCGGCCGGGACGGGCTGGAAATCCACCCCAATCTGTGGGCCGGGATCGGACTGGTGCGCGGCGGCGCGGGCACGGCCCTGGTCGGCAGCCACCGGGAGGTGGCGGAGCGGATCAGGGAGTACCACGCCCTGGGCATCGACGAGTTCGTCCTGTCCGGCTATCCGCACCTGGAGGAGGCGTACTGGTTCGGGGAGGGCGTCCTGCCGCTGCTGGCCGCCGAGGGACTGTGGCGGCACCCGGCCAGGGCCCGGCGGGGCGGGCCGGTGGAGGCGGCGGCCGCGAGCTGACCTTGCCGCGGCCGCGCGGTGTGTTCGTCGCCCGTACGCAGCTCCGGGCGCGGCCCGTGGGCGCGGCCGCCGCCCGCTTGACTACTCTTGTGTAGACGGTTCACTGGAGTGCAGGCGAGAACGGAGTGAGGGACCTTCCCATGACGGACGCGAAGGACGAGCGCAGACCGGCCGGTGAGCTGGAGGCCGGTGTGCTGGCCGTCCTGTGGGCCGCCGACACGCCCCGGACACCGGGCGAGGTCCAGCAGAGCCTGGCCGCCGACCTGGCCCGCACCACGGTGACGACGATCCTGACCCGGCTGCACGAGAAGGGCGTGGTCGGGCGGCGCCGCCAGGGGCGCGGCTACGCCTACTACCCGGTGCAGGACGCGCACGGGCTGACCGCCCGCCGTATGCACTCCGAACTCGACCGGGACACCGACCGCGAGACCGTGCTCGCCCGCTTCGTCGCCCAGCTCAGCCCCGACGACGAGCGGATCCTGCGCGATCTGCTGGAACCGGACGAGCGATGACCGCGCCGCTGCTCCTGCTCCTGCCGCTGCTGCTGCCGTGCGCGGCTCCGGCCCTGGCCCGGCGCGCGGGCGACCGGCTCGCGCCCGGGGCGGCGCTGTGGGTGCTCACCACGGCTGCCGTGGTGCTCGCGGGCTGCTCGGCGGCCGCGCTCGGCGGCTTCGTCCTGACGGGACTGCTCAAGCTGCCTCTCTTCGCCGCCCTGGGCGACCTGGTGCACCCGCTGCGCATCGCTCCCGACGCCGTGGTCGTGCCCGCCGCCGTCGCCGGTGCCGGGGCGCTCGCCGTGTGCGCGGGCGCGCTGGTCCGTACGGGCCGCGCGGAGGTGCGGGCGCTGCGTGCGGCCCGCGCGCGGGCCGCACGCGTCCCGGCCGCCGGTGACCTGTGCGTCCTCGACTCGCCGTACCCGGACGCGTACGCCCTGCCCGGCCGCCCGCACCGCATCGTCGTCACCACCGCGATGCTGCGCAGCCTCGACGCCGCCGAGCGCGAGGTGCTGTTCGCGCACGAGCGGGCGCACAACCGCGGCGGCCACCACTGGTTCCTGGCCGCCGCCGAACTCGCCGCGCACTGCCATCCGGCCCTGCGTCCGGTGCGCGAGGCGGTGCGGCTCGCCGCCGAGCGGGCCGCCGACGAGGCCGCCGCCGCGGCCGTGGGGGACCGGCGGCTCGCCGCGCGCGCCGTCGCCCGTGCCGCCCTCGCCGGGCAGCGATCCCGCTCGGCGCGCCCGCGCTCCGCGCCCGCCGTCGGCTCCGGACCGGTGCCGCGCCGGGTCACCGCGCTCCTGGCGGCCCCCCATGTCCCCGGCCGGGCCGCGACCCGGACCGCCGCGCTGCTGCTGGCCTGCGCCGCCCTGTCCTTCGGCGCCTCGGCCACCGGGGTGCTCGACGTCCACCACCGGGTGGAGGTCGCCCAGGGCGAGGCGTCCCGCTGACCTTCGGCCCCTTCCTGCTCCACCGCGCCGGGGCGACTGGCGCGGCGATGGGTTTTACGTATAACCTCACCCGTCAACCGCCCCGCCACCAGCCACCGGCGACCGCCACCGTGGTCCGCCCGCTTCCGAAAGGCACCGATGAGACGCCTCGCCCTGGTCACCCTCGTCGTCGACGACTACGACGAGGCGATCCGCTTCTACACCGGGGCCCTGGGCTTCCGCCTCGTCGAGGACACCCCGCGTCCGGACGGCTCCCGCTGGGTCGTCGTCGCCCCGGGCGAGGACGACGACGCGGGTGCCCTGCTGCTGGCCCGTGCCAAGGGGGACACGCAGCGGGCCCGCGTCGGCGACCAGACCGGCGGACGCGTCGGCTTCTTCCTGCACACCGACGACTTCGCCCGCGACCACGCCCGGATGCGGGCGGCGGGCGTGACCTTCCTGGAGGAGCCGCGCCACGAGCCGTACGGCAGCGTCGCCGTCTTCCAGGACCTCTACGGCAACCGCTGGGACCTGCTCCAGCCCGCCGCCCCGTGACCCTGTCCCGCACCCCCTCACCCGCCCTTCACCCGCCGAGGAAAGACCGCCCATGACCGCCGCGCGCATCGACACCGAGACCCTCCGCAGCCTGCCCAAGGCCGTGCTGCACGACCACCTCGACGGCGGCCTGCGCCCCGCCACCGTCGTCGAACTCGCCGAGGCGGCCGGCCACACCCTGCCCACCACCGACCCCGACGAACTGGCCGCCTGGTACGTCGAGGCCGCCAACTCCGGTGACCTCGTCCGCTACATAGCCACCTTCGAGCACACCCTCGCCGTGATGCAGACCCGCGAGGGGCTGCTGCGCACCGCCGAGGAGTACGTGCTCGACCTGGCCGCCGACGGCGTCGTCTACGGCGAGGTGCGCTACGCCCCCGAGCTGAACACCAACGGCGGTCTGAGCCTGCGCGAGGTCGTGGAGACCGTGCAGGAGGGCCTGGCCGCCGGTATGGCCAAGGCGGCCGCCGCCGGTACGCCCGTCCGGGTCGGCACCCTGCTGTGCGGCATGCGGATGTTCGACCGCGTCGCCGAGGCCGCCGACCTCGCCGTCGCCTACCGTGACGCGGGCGTCGTCGGCTTCGACATCGCCGGGGCCGAGGACGGCTTCCCGCCCGCCGACCACCTGGCCGCCTTCGAGCACCTGCGCCGCGAGAGCGTGCCGTTCACCATCCACGCCGGTGAGGCCCACGGACTGCCCAGCATCCACCAGGCCCTCCAGGTGTGCGGCGCCCAGCGGATCGGGCACGGCGTGCGCATCACCGAGGACATCGTGGACGGCAAGCTCGGCCGGCTGGCCGGCTGGGTGCGCGACCGCCGCGTCGCCCTGGAGATGTGCCCGACCTCCAACCTCCAGACGGGCGCCGCCGACTCGATCGCCGGGCACCCGATCACCGCGCTGAAGGACCTCGGCTTCCGGGTCACCGTCAACACCGACAACCGGCTGGTCTCCGGCACGACGATGACCCGGGAGATGTCCCTGCTGGTCGAGGAGGCGGGCTGGGGCGTCGAGGACCTGCGCACGGTCACGGTGAACGCCGTCAAGAGCGCGTTCCTCCCGTACGACGAGCGCAAGGCCCTCATCGAGGACGTGGTCCTGCCCGGCTACGCGTCCGCGCTCTGAAGCAGCCCCTTGACGTAGGCGGCCTGTCCGACGTGCTGGAGATCGTCGGACAGGACGCTCACCAGGCGCACGCCCAGCGTGACCGGCGGGTCCCAGCGCTCGTCCACGACCCGTTCGAGGTCCTTGGCGGCCAGGCCGCGCAGCGCGCCCAGGCTCTGCTCGTGCACGGCGTCGTAGTACCCGGCCAGCAGGTCCGGTGACGCCACCTTGACCTCGGCCACCTGCTCGGGGCTGTGCCCGTAGCCGGTGTCCAGACGCGGCAGGCCGAGGCCGAAGCGCTGCTCCCAGTCCTGGGCGAGCCACACCTGCTCCAGGCCGAAGGCGTCCGCGACATGGTCGTCCTGGACCCGGGTGAGGTGCCACAGTAGCCACGCCACGGAGTTGGCGCCGGGCGCGGGCGGCGCGTTGAGCTGCTGTTCCGTCAGACCGTCGAGGACCGCGTGGACCTCTTCCCGGATGCGGCTGTGGCCGTCGATGAGGATGTCCTTGGCATGCATACGTCCACCATGGCGCATCCGGCGCTCTCACGCGTCCGCGACCCAGCTTCCGTGGAAGCCGAGCGGCACCCGGCCGGGCAGGTGCACCCGGGCCACCGGCCTGCCGGTGAAGTCCTGCGCGGCGAGGATCAGCAGGTCGGCGGCGCCCCGGTCCGGGTTGTGCACATAGGCGAGGGCGTACCCGTCGTCCTCGGCGGCCCGCCGGTCGTCCGCGTCGCGCGGCACGAACACCGCCTCGCCCGCCGCCGCGCCGGTCGGCAGCCGGTGCACCTGGGTGCACCCGCGCAGCAGGTCGTGCTTGATCAGCTCGTTGGAGAAGGCGCGGTCGGGCGGGTTGCCGTCCGGCGTCTGGTAGGCCAGCATCATGTCGGCCGCCGCGGCCGAGTAGCCGTAGCGGTGCCGCCGGGACACCAGCGCCTCGTTCACCCGGGGGAACTCCTGCGGCCTGCCGTCCACGGTCACCCGACGCACCTCGCCGCGGTGCGGGTCGACCGTCCAGCGCTCCAGGACCGGGTCGCCCGCCCCGTACGGACCGCCCGAGCCGAGCCCGGCGGGGTAGAAGGGCGCCGGATAGACCGTCAGGTCGACGATCACACGGCCGCCCTCGTCGTAGGCGTTCAGCGTGTGCGAGTAGTAGGCGGGGTCCGTTCCGATCCAGGTCACCTTTCCCCCCGCCCGGGGCAGCAGTCCCACCCGCATGGGGTGCTTCCGGTTCCAGATGTAGGGCACCAGGTCGCCGCGCTCGGCGCCCGCCGGGTCGAAGGTGATCGGTGCGTCGATGATCACGACGTACTTCTCGGTGAGCGCGAAGTCGTGCAGCATCGGCGCGTCCGCCACCGGGATCCGCGTGGTGCGCGAGACCCGGCCCGCCGGGTCGACGACCAGGTGCCGCACATGGTCCCAGGTCGGGTAGTACGTGATGGCGTGCAGTTCGCCGGTGTGCGCGTCGAACTTGGTGTGCGCGGCGAACGCGCCCTCCAGGGAGCCGCGGAAGTCGTAGGTGCCCACCGTGTCCAGCTCGCCGTCCAGCTCGTACGGCAGCGGGCCGCCCTCCTGGAGCGCGAGGATCCGCCCCCGGTGCCCGATCACATGGGTGTTGGCCGGGAAGTCGTCCGGTGGCACCGGGCCCGGGTAGGGCTCCCCGAGCTTCTTCGCCACCTGCGAGGAGCGCACCCACCGGTTGCGGTACCACTCGGCGCGCCCGTCGCGCAGCCGCACCCCGTGCACCATGCCCTCGCCCTGCATCCAGTGGTGCGCCCGCGGGTCCTCCAGGCCCAGCGCATTGGGGCCGTTGCGCAGGAAGCGTCCGTTCAGCTCGCGCGGGACGCGGCCGGTGACCGGCAGGTCGAAGGCCGTCAGCTCCTCGGTGACCGGGGCGAATGCTCCTTCGAAGAAGGGGAAGTGACGCTCCGCCTGCTGCCGGTCCGCGGCGGCTGCCGGGCTCGCCGGGAGGGCCGGTGCGCCCAGCAGGCCCGCCGTCGCCGCGACCGCCGCACCGCCGCGCAGTACGTTGCGCCGTGTGTGTTCCGCCATCGTCCTTGCTCCTGAACGCCGTTGCCGTGAGGACGTTCCTGAGTCTGCCGCGCGGCGGCGGTGCGATCAGGAGGGCTGGAACCCCGTCGGGGGTGTAGCCAGCCCCCCTGTTCCCGGGGAACCGAGCAGCGCGATCAGCGCACGGGCGGCCGGACTCGTGGCCTGCTCGGCGGGGAGCAGCGCGACCGTCTCGTACCGCGTGCCCTCGGCGCCCTCGAACGGCAGCGCGGTGAGCGAGGGCCGCTTGTGCCGGAAGTGCCGGGGCACCACCGCGATGCCCAGGTCCTCGTCGACCAGGTCGAGCAGGCTGTGCACGTCGTTGACCTCCAGGGCGACCGTGCGCCGCACACCGGCGAGGGCGAAGGCCGCGTCCGTGGTGCGGCGCGGGCCCCAGTCCGGGTGGAAGTCCACGAACACCTCGCCGCACACCTCCTCGGGGGTGAGCGGGGCGCCCGCCGCCGCGAACCGGTGCCCGGGGTGGCACAGCACGGTCATCGGCTCACCGGCCAGCGGCACCGCACGCGGCCGGTCGCCCTCCGGCTGGGTCCGGTAGGCGAACGCCAGGTCCAGCCGGCCCGCCGCCACCCCCTCGGCCAGCGCCCCCGAGCCCGCCTGCCGCAGCCGGACCTCCACATCCGGATGGCGCCGCCGGAACGCGGCGAGCAGCCCCGCCACATGCACCCCGGCGATGCACTGCTCGGTGCCCAGCGACAGCGTGCCGCGCAGCACGCCCTGCACCGCGGCCACCGCCTCGTGCGCGGACCGGACCTGCGCGAGGATCCGCTCCGCCTCGCCGAGCAGCGCGCGCCCGGCCTCGGTGAGGGTCACCCGGCGCGTGGTGCGCACGAACAGCGGCGCCCGCAGCTCCCGCTCCAGCGCCCGGATCGACGCCGACAGACCCGACTGCGAGACCATCAGCCGCTCCGCCGCCCGGGTGAAGTGCTGGTCCTCGGCGACGGCGACGAAGTGCTGGAGATGGCGCAGTTCCATGACTGAGAAGCGTAATCGCTGAATCCGATCGGATTCTCCTGTTGGACCGCTGCCCGCCGCTCGCGCGAGAGTGGGATTCCGGTTCCGCACCCGGAGGAAGCTCCGCGCCCGCAGGAACCGGTCACCCCGTGCCCCACCCCTCAGGGAGTCGTGTTGTACACCGCCCACCCCGACCGCTACGCCGACCTGCCCTACCGGCGCACCGGACGCAGCGGACTGAAGCTGCCCGCGCTGTCGCTCGGCCTGTGGCACAACTTCGGCCCCGACCGCCCGGCCGCCACCCAGCGGGCCATCCTGCGCCGCGCCTTCGATCTCGGGGTCACCCACTTCGACCTGGCCAACAACTACGGCCCGCCGCCCGGCGCCGCCGAGAGCGCGCTCGGCGAGGCGCTGCGCGCCGACTTCGCGCCGTACCGCGACGAACTGGTGATCTCCACCAAGGCCGGCTATCTGATGTGGCCGGGTCCGTACGGCGAATGGGGCTCGCGCAAGTACCTGCTGTCCTCGCTCG
Source organism: Streptomyces sp. SAT1 (assembly GCF_001654495.1). Lineage (GTDB taxonomy): Bacteria > Actinomycetota > Actinomycetes > Streptomycetales > Streptomycetaceae > Streptomyces > Streptomyces andamanensis. The sequence goes on along the minus strand of NZ_CP015849.1, from coordinate 628,077 downwards.
ACCAGAGCCTGCACCGCATGGGCCTGGACCACGTCGACATCTTCTACTCGCACCGCTTCGACCCGGAGACTCCCCTGGAGGAGACGATGGGCGCCCTGCACTCGGCGGTGCAGCAGGGCAAGGCGCTCTACGTCGGCGTCTCCAACTACTCCGCCGAGCAGACCCGCGAGGCCGCCCGCATCCTCGGGGAGCTGGGCACCCCGCTGCTGATCCACCAGCCCCGCTACTCGATGCTCGACCGCCGTCCCGAGGACGAGGGCCTGCTCGACGCGCTCGACGAGCTCCGGATCGGCTCCATCGCCTACTCCCCGCTGGAGCAGGGCCTGCTCACCGGCCGCTACCTCGACGGCATCCCCGAGGACTCCCGGGCGGCGAGCGACAGCCCCTTCCTCAACTCGGACGCGGTCACCGGGGAACTGGTGGGCAGGCTGCGCGCGCTGAACGAGATCGCCGCCTCCCGCGGCCAGACGCTGGCCCAGCTCGCGCTGGCCTGGGTGCTGCGCGGCGGCCGGGTCACCTCGGCGCTGGTCGGCGCCAGCAGCCCGCAGCAGCTGGAGGACAGCGTGGCGGCGGCCCGCAACCTCGGCTTCGACGCGGACGAACTGGCCCGGATCGACGCCATCGTGCGCCCGTAGCGCGCAGCGCGCCGGTGTACGGCGGCCGTCCGCTCCCCGGAGGCGGACGGCCGCCGCGTCGTGTGCCGGGGCTCCCGGCGCGCCGTTCAGGCCCCGGCGGGCACCCGGTCGAGGAAGCCCAGCACGGACCTGATGCGGCCCTCGCCGTCCAGGGTGACCACGTCGAACCCGGCGACCGGGGCGGAGCCGTCCGCCTCGCTCACCAGCTCCCAGGAGAAGCGCGCCGTGTCGTGGTGGCCGTCCACGGCGCCGCTGAGCCGGAAGACGAACCCGGGGAACTGCTCGTGCGCCCCCGTGATCAGGGCCGCGATCTGCTCGTGGCCGCGCACCTCGGCCAGCGGGTCGGTGTAGCTGCCGTCCGGCGTCCAGGCGGCGGCCACCGCCTTGCCCAGGGCCTCGGGCCCGCTCGCGTTCCATGCCTCCAGGTAACGGGCGGCGGCGCTCTCGTAACGGTCGGTCTGCGCGGACATGGGAAATCAGCCTCCATCGAGGGCGTCGGTTCTGGTCGGGACCCGGACCCCGGTGACCGGTGATCCGATGGCTCCACCCTGCCCGGTCTGCGGCGCAGCGGTCGATTACCCGGGAGGTCATGCCGGAGCGGCGGCGAGGGCGCGCGATTCTGGCCATGCGACACGCGGAATATGCCAGGAGACTGGCCAAAAAGTCATGGTGACACTGTTTCAGGAGTCAACATACTCGACCTCAGGGGCGCACCACCGCACAGGAGCCGTACGGGGAGCCAGGCAAGAACAGCACGCGGACCACCCGACGGGGGAGGAGCAGTGCACGACGAATTCCTGTGCCATGTCACCGGGTACGGCGTGTGCGGCGGCCGCCGCATCGGCGTACCGCTCGGCACCTACCGGGCGCCCACCCTGGCCCTGGCCCTGTGGTGGCTGCGCGACCGCGCCTCCTGGATCGCCGAACGCCTCGACCCCCTCCCCGGCACCCCGTACGTCCCGCCGGGCGCCCTCGTCCCGGTGCCGGACACCGTCCCCGACGTCCCCGGGATCCTGCGCGCCTGGTGCGCCGACCCCCTTAGGCAGGAGCAGGTGGCCGACGAACTGGCCGGCGGCCGGCTGGTGCGCATCGCCGCGGGCGACGAGACCACCGAGTACGAACTGCTCGCCGAGTCGGTGGACGCCCTGCGCATGCAGCGCACCATCCCGGCGCTCCTGCTCCCGATGGGCTGACCGGCCGCCGCGCACCCGGCGGCGCCCGCGCACAGCGGACGTACCCGGACTACGCCGGCCCGGCCGCCCTGCGGCGCCGCACCCACCGGGCCGCCGGGGCGCCCGCGAACCCGGCGGCCAGGCCCCACAGCGCGGCCAGACCCAGCGCGCCCCACAGCCGGGGCCGCAGCAGCAGCTCCCCGGACAGCCCGCCGCCCACGTCCCCGATGCCCAGCAGGGACAGCCCGTAGTGGGCCGAGATCCGGCCCGCCAGACAGACCGTCAGCACCGTCAGCACCAGACCGGCCGCCATGCGCAGGGCGTGCTGCCACGCCCGCGGCGGATCCGGGGGCAGATACGCCGCTAGGAACGCGGCGGCCGGCAGCAGCACCACGTCCGCGACCAGCAGCCACCAGACACGGCCGTCGTGCTCCGCGAGCGTGCCCAGGTTCAGCGTGGACACGTCCGGTGTGCGCAGCACCTCTTCCAGCACCCGCGGCACCGGAAGCCCGAACGGCCCGTCCACCCGGCCGTTCCAGGTGGCGCCCAGACCCAGCGTGAAGGCGAGCCAGGCCAGGTTGGGCAGACCGAGCAGGATCAGCGCGAAGGTCCGCGCCGGATGCCCCCGGGTGCCCGCCACCACCAGCGCGACGACCAGCGCCACGGCGACGTACACCAGCAGCAGCGCGACCAGGGCGTGCGCCACCGGCCGCACCCGGGCCGCGAACCACGGCGGCCGCGCGGGCACCGGCGCGCTCCGGGCCGCCAGCAGCGCCAGGGCCAGCACACCCGCCAGCCACAGCAGCCCGAAACCGAGGGTAGGCAGCACCCGGGTGGCGAACCCGACCTCCGGTTCGGCGCCGAAGAGCCGGCCGACCTCCCCGAGCACCCCGTCCCCGAGGTCCACGGCGAACCGCTGCCGGGCGGCGAACGCCAGACCGGCCAGCCCCGCCAGCCACAGCACGGCGATCCGCACCGCCCAGCCGGCCGGCTCCCGCGCCCCGAGGGCCGCCCGGCCGCGCAGCGGGCGCAGGAAGCCCGCGCCGAGCACGAGTGCGCCCACCAGGGTCACCGACAGGGGCATCACCGTGATCCCGGCGTGCGTCTGCGCCAGTGTCCCCGCGTTCCCCGCCAGCCGCATGCTCCCGCCGACCGCCGTCACCACCGTCGCGGCGGTCACCCGGCCGAAGGCGTTGTCGGGCAGACCGGTGGCGCCCGCCGCCCACAGCCCCAGCGCGGCCACCGCCAGCATGGAGACCAGCGCGGCCAGCACCACGGCGAGGGCCGCCGCCCAGCCGTGAGGGGGGACGGTCGGCGAAACGGAGGACGGCGGCGGGCTCACGGTGCCACGCTAAGCAGCGGCCCCGGTGGCGCGCCCCCCGGAAGGTCCGTCCGCGTCGCCGTGCGGTCCGGACCGCACGGCGAAGACTGGCGGGCGCGGCACTGGGTATCAGCACTGATGCAGTAACGTCCGGTCGTACCGGCTTCCGAGAGAGAAACGCATGATCGATGACCCGGGCGGGGCAGTGATACCCACTGGTGTCGACATCCCCGTGGAACCGCTGCGGCGGGCTGCCCACTACACCGGTGAACCCGGCTGCATCGCGGACGCGCGCTCCTTCGCCGCGCTCTTCCTCGACCAGCTCAGGAACGAGTGGTGCGCCGAGATCGGCCGCCGCTCCGAGGAGGCGCTGCTGCTGGTCGTGAGCGAGCTGGTCACCAACGCCGACCGGCACAGTCAGGGCCCGTACATCCTCGAACTGGAGGGCACGGACGGCGCGGTGTCCGTCTGCGTGTACGACAGCAGCGCCGCGCTGCCGCGGCGCTATCCGCGCGACCCCGAGCGGATCGGACGGCACGGTCTGGAGATTGTGCACGCCCTCGCGGCCGAGGTCGGCGCCGAGCGGGTCCCGGTGGGCAAGCGGGTGCGGGCCGTGGTGCCCCTCGGAGGCGACTGAACCGCGACGGGACACGGACGCCCGGTTCCTTCCCTTCGTCCCGTTCTCCTCCTGCTGCGGGCCGGCGATTCACCCAGGGCGAAATGCCGCCCCCTTCCGCGGACGGCCAGGGCTCCTAGGCTGAAGCGGTGACCGACCAAGCGCCGAACCAAGCCCGTGTCGTCCCGCTGCGTCCGCAGGCCGCGCGCCCGGCGGCCGCCCGGCCCGCGACCGCCCGCGCCCTGCCCGGCCGCCCCGCCGCCGCGCATCCGGCGCCGGGCCGCCCCGTGCCGAGCCGCCCTGCGCCCGGCCGTCCGGGAGCGGACCACCCGGCACCCGACCGCCAGGTGCCCGGCCGCCCGTCCGCGCCGGCTCCGGCCGGGCGGCCCGAGCCCGCCGCCGCCCGCGAACCGCTCTGGCGCGACCTCGTCGGCGACGTCCTGCGCCGCGAACGGCTGGCCCAGGAGCGGACCCTCAAGGACGTCGCCGACGCCGCCCGGATCTCCATGCCCTATCTGTCGGAGATCGAGCGCGGACGCAAGGAGGCGTCCTCGGAGGTGCTGGCCGCCGCCGCCCAGGCCCTCGGCCTCGGTCTCGGCGGCCTGCTGGCCCGGACCCAGGGCGAGCTGGCACGGCTCACCTCCCGGGCCGTCGGCCGCGGCACCTCCGTCCGGCCGGTCACCTCGGTCACGTCGGTCACCTCGACCTCCGCGGTGTCCGCGGCGCCCGCCTCGCGCGTCGACGGGCTGTGCCTGGCAGCCTGACCGTCCGGTCCCACCGCCCGGCCCGGCGCCTCAGACCGTCGCGAGGCGCCGGGTCAGCACCTGGTCGGCCAGGCCGTACGCCACCGCCTCCCGGGCGGTGAACACCTTGTCGCGGTCCATGTCGGCGCGCAGGGACGCGGCGTCGTGGCCGGTGTGCCGGGACAGCACCTCCTCCACCTGGGAGCGGATCCGGACCATCTCCTTGGCCTGGAGCGCCAGGTCCGAGACCGTACCCTGCCGGCCGCCGCTGGCAGGCTGCCCGAGCAGCACCCGCGCGTGCTCCAGCACGAACCGGCGCCCCGGGTCCCCGCCCGCCAGCAGCACCGCCGCCGTGGAGGCGGCCTGCCCCACGCAGAACGTGGAGATGGGTGACTGCACGAACGTCATCGCGTCGTAGATCGCCATGAGCGAGGTGAAGGAGCCGCCGGGCGAGTTCAGATAGATCGCGATCTCGTGGTCCGGGTTCGCCGACTCCAGATGGAGCAGCTGCGCGATGACGACGTTGGCCACCCCGTCGTCGATCTCCGTGCCCAGGAAGACGATCCGCTCGTTCAGCAGCCTGCTGAACACGTCGTAGGACCGCTCGCCCTGCGCCGTGCGCTCGACCACGTACGGAACCGTGTACGACCCCATGGTCACCACCCCGCCCGTCGCCGCGCGGCGGGGCGGACGTCGGCCAGCGACTCCACCACCTGGTCCACCATCCCGTACTCCCTGGCCTGTTCCGCGGTGAACCAGCGGTCCCGGTCGCCGTCCCGCGCGATGGTCTCCTCGCTCTGCCCGGTGTGCTCGGCGGTGAGGCGCTCGATGGTCCGCTTGGTGTGCTCCAGGTTCTGCGCCTGGATCTCGATGTCCGCGGTGGTGCCGCCGATCCCCGCCGACGGCTGGTGCATCATGATCCGCGCGTGCGGCAGCGCGAACCGCTTGCCGCGCGTGCCCACGGTGAGCAGGAACTGCCCCATGCTCGCCGCGAACCCCATGGCCAGCGTGGACACGTCGTTGGGGACGAGCCGCATCGTGTCGTAGATGGCGAGGCCCGCGCTGACGGACCCGCCGGGGCTGTTGATGTACAGGCTGATGTCGGCGCGGGGGTCCTCGGCCGACAGCAGCAGCAACTGGGCGCAGACCCGGTTGGCCGACACCTCGTCGACCTGGGTGCCCAGGAACACGATCCGCTGCGCGAGCAGCAGGCTCGCCAGATGGTCGTCGAAGCGGCTGGGCGGCGTCTCGCCGTCCTGGGCGCGCGGGGGCGGGGCGGTGTGTGGAGTCATCGCGTCTCCTCCTCGTGGTGGGGATGCCGTCGGCTCCACTGTCGGCCGTGGGCGGGGCGCGGCGGCCCTTTCTCTGCCGGTGGCAGATTCGCCACGGGCAGAGCGGACCGGGCCGCCGCTGCCCGGGACGGGGCCCGGCGAAGGATCCGGGGGGCCGGGGAAAAGAAGTCCCGGCCGGGCGATGAGTTCCGGGGCGCGGCGCGGTCGATACAGACGACCGCGTTCCCGCACCCCAGGAGGAGATCCGTGAGCACCGAAGGATTCACCACCTGCCTCTGGTTCGACGGCACGGCCGAGGAGGCCGCCCACTACTACGTCTCGGTCTTCAAGGACTCGGGCATCGGCCGGATCACCCGCTCCACGGAGGCCGGGCCCGGCCCCGCCGGTTCGGTGGTCGCCGTGGAGTTCACCGCCCACGGCCACCGGTTCGTGGCGCTCAACGGCGGCCCGCAGTTCACGTTCAGCGAGGCGATCTCCTTCCAGATCCACTGCGCCGACCAGAAGGAGGTCGACCACTACTGGTCCAGGCTCACCGACGACGGCGGCGAAGCGGGCCCGTGCGGCTGGCTCAAGGACCGGTACGGGGTCTCCTGGCAGGTCGTGCCGGACGGGCTCGTCGAGATGATCGGCGACCCCGACCCGGAGAAGGCGGCCCGCACCACCCGGGCCATGCTGGCGATGGGCAAGCTCGACATCGCCGCCCTGCGTAGGGCCCACGCGGGGGAGTAGCGGCCGGCCGCGCGGTGCGGGCCGTCTCGGCGCGCGGCCCACCGCCGCTCTGGCTAGCGTGAGAACCCGTACGCACGCGCGCCCACGCGCCCGTGCCCGCGCGCCCGCGCACGCACCCCGTCACCGAACCGGAGAGGGCGGCAGCCATGCCCGTACGACCTGAGGGAACCCCCTGCTGGGCCGACGCGATGTTCAGCGACGTCGAGGCGGCCAAGACCTTCTACGGCGAGGTCCTGGGCTGGACCTTCGGCGAGTCCTCCGCGCGGTTCGGCCACTACACGCAGGCGTACGCGGACGGCGGGGCCGCGGCGGCCGTCGTCCCGCCGATGCCCGGCCAGGAGGGGCAGCCGCAGTGGTGCCTGTACTTCGCCTCGCCCGACGCGGAGGCCACCGCGCGCCGGATCCGCGAACACGGCGGCGAGGTGCTCCTGGAGCCGATGCGGGTCGGTGACTTCGGCACCATGTGCCTGGCCCGCGAGCCCAGCGGCGCCGTGTTCGGCGTGTGGCAGAGCGGCACCCACGAGGGCTTCGGGGCCACCGGCGTCCCCGGCGCCTACTGCTGGGCCGAACTCTTCACCCGCGAGCCGGAGAAGGCGGACGCCTTCCTCACCTCCGTCTTCGGCTACACCGCGCGGCGGATCGAGGACGAGGCGATCGACTTCAGCGTCTACGACCTGAACGGTGAGACGGTGCTCGGCCGGATGCGGATGACCGACGACTTCCCGCCCCAGGTGCCCTCCTATCTGAACGTGTACTTCACGGTCGCCGACTGCGACGCCGCGGTGTCCGCCGCGACCCGCCTCGGCGGCGCGGTGCGCTTCGGCCCGACGGACACCCCCTTCGGCCGGTTCGCGGTGCTCGCCGATCCCCAGGGCGCCCTCTTCTCCGTGATCGACATCACCCGCGCCCAGGGGGAGAAGCCGCAGGTCAAGGACGCTTCCTAGGCACTTCACGGGCGACGGCACGAGGCCGGCCCGGACCGTGGCATCATCGAGCCCATGCGTGAACGAGTGGTGGCCGCGTGCGACGGGGCCTCGAAGGGCAATCCGGGACCGGCGGGCTGGGCGTGGGTCGTCTCCGACGACGCCGGGACCGCGGCCCGCTGGGAGGCCGGTGCGCTCGGCACCGCCACCAACAACGTCGCCGAACTGACCGCGCTGGAGCGGCTGCTCGCGGCCACCGACCCGGCCGTGCCGCTGGAAGTGCGCATGGACTCGCAGTACGCGATGAAGGCCGTCACCACCTGGCTGCCCGGCTGGAAGCGCAACGGCTGGAAGACGGCCGCGGGCAAGCCCGTCGCCAACCAGGAGCTGGTCGTACGCATCGACGCCCTGCTGGAGGGGCGCCCGGTCGAGTTCCGGTACGTGCCCGCCCACCAGGTCGACGGCGACCCGCTCAACGACTTCGCCGACCGCGCCGCCAGCCAGGCAGCCCGCGTGCAGGAACCGGCCGGCAGCGCCCTCGGCTCCCCGGAGCCCCCGGCCTCGCCGGACACCCCCAAGGCCGCGCCCCGCCGGAAGGCGCCCGCCCGCCGCGCCGCGGGCGGCGGCTCCACCGGCTCCGCGCGCACCATCAAGGCGAAGTTCCCCGGCCGCTGCCTGTGCGGACGCTCCTACGCCGCCGGCGAGTCCATCACCAAGAACGACCAGGGCTGGGGCCACCCGGAGTGCCGCACCGCGCAGGTGTGAGCGGCGCGGGCCACGAGAGGGCCCATGACGGTGCGTGATCGCACGCACCGTCTCTGTTACCTTTCGTTGCCCATCGACCGCTCTCGGTAGTCCTCAGGGGTGTGCGTGAAGGTCGCCTGCGTCGGCGGCGGGCCCGCCGGCCTGTATCTGTCCGTCCTGCTCAAGCGGCAGGACCCGTCCCACGACATCACCGTCCACGAACGCAACCCCGAGGGCTCCACCTACGGCTGGGGCGTCACCTACTGGCAGGGGCTGCTCGACCTGATGCGGGCGCACGACCCCGAGTCGGCCCGCGCCGTCGAGGCGCACTCCGTCCGCTGGCGCGACGGCGTCGCCCACATCGGGGACCTCACCACCCGGCACCGCGGCGACGAGGGCTTCGGCATCGGCCGGCACCGGCTCCTGGAGATCCTCACCGACCGGGCCCGCGCCCTCGGCGTACGGGTCGAGTTCGAGAGCCGGGTCACCGCCGCCGACCCGCCCGCCGCCGATCTGGTGGTCGCCGCCGACGGCGTGCACAGCGCGCTGCGCGACCGGCACGCCGACCACTTCGGCACCCGTCTCCACCTGGGCCGCAACCGCTACCTCTGGCTCGGCACCACCAAGGTCTTCGACGCCTTCACCTTCGCCTTCGTACACAGCGCGCACGGCTGGATCTGGTGCTACGGCTACGGGTACGGCGCCACGCACAGCACCTGCGTCGTCGAGTGCGCCCCGCAGACGTACACCGGTCTCGGCCTCGACCGGCTTCCCGAGGCCGACGTGCTCGCCCTGCTCGAAGGGCTCTTCGCCGGGGTGCTCGACGGGCACCGGCTGACCGGCCGCGGCACGGACGGCGCCGGCAGCCCCTGGCTCGCCTTCCGCACCCTCACCAACCGCACCTGGTACCGGGACAACCTCGTCCTGCTCGGCGACGCCGCCCACACCACCCACTACTCCGTCGGCGCGGGCACCACCCTTGCCCTCCAGGACGCGATCTGCCTGGCCGGGGCGCTGCGCGCACACCCCGGCCTCCCGCAGGCCCTCGCCGCCTACCAGCACGAACGGCAGTCGGCCCTGCTGCCCGCGCAGAGCGCGGCCCGGCACAGCGCCCAGTGGTACGAGAACCTGCCCCGCTACATCCACCTGCCCCCGCACCGGATGTTCGCGCTGCTCGGCCAGCGCCACTCGCCGCTGCTGCCGTACGTCCCGCCGCAGCTCTACTACGGCCTCGACAAGGCGGCCGGACGGCTGACGGCGCTGCGCCGCCTCAAGCGGTGGCTCGGGCCCAGGCTCGCGCGGACGGCGCAGGCGCGCTCCCTGAGCCGCTGAACCACCGGTCCGCCGGGCCGGGTGACAGCCGCCGGTCCGCCGGGCCGGGTGACACACTGACGCCATGAACGAACGTGAATTCGGCAGGTCGCACCAGCACGCCTCGGTCGTCGGGCTCGGCACCTGGCAACTGGGCGCCGACTGGGGCGACGTCGACGACAAGGAAGCCCTCGCCGTACTGGAGGCGGCGGCCGAGTCGGGGGTGACCTTCTTCGACACGGCCGACGTCTACGGCGACGGACGCAGCGAGCAGACCATCGCCACCTTCCTGGGCTCCCGCCCCGACCTGCACGTCCTGGTCGCGACCAAGATGGGCCGGCGCGTCGAGCAGATCCCCGAGAACTACGTCCTGGACAACTTCCGCGCCTGGAACGACCGTTCGCGCCGCAACCTCGGCGTGGACCGGATCGACCTGGTGCAGCTGCACTGCCCGCCGACGCCCGTGTACTCCAGCGACGAGGTGTTCGACGCGCTCGACACCCTCGTCGAGGAGGAGCGCATCGCCGCGTACGGCGTCAGCGTGGAGACCTGCGCCGAGGCGCTGACGGCGATCGCCCGGCCGAACGTGGCCAGTGTGCAGATCATCCTCAACCCCTTCCGCATGAAGCCGCTGAACGAGGTGCTGCCCGCCGCGCGGGAGGCGGGCGTCGGTGTCATCGCGCGCGTCCCGCTCGCCTCCGGCCTGCTGTCGGGCAAGTACACCAAGGACACCGTCTTCCCCGCCAACGACCACCGCACCTTCAACCGGCACGGCGAGTCGTTCGACCAGGGCGAGACCTTCTCCGGCGTGGACTGGGCCACCGGCGTGGAGGCCGCCGCCGAGTTCGCCGCGCTGGCCCCCGAGGGCTGCACCCCCGCCCAGCTCGCCCTGCGCTGGATCGTCCAGCAGCCCGGCGTCACCACCGTCATCCCCGGCGCCCGCTCCCCGGAGCAGGCCCGCGCCAACGCCGCCGCCGGCAAGCTCCCGCCGCTGCCGCGGGAGACCCTGACGGCGATCCGCGACCTGTACGAGCACCGGATCAAGGACCAGGTCGAAGGCCGCTGGTAGCCACCGGCCGCCGTACGCGCCGATTCCGCCCGGCGCGTACGGCGCCACGGGAAGGATCTTCGCCGTCCGGGGAACACGCCAGGAAGGAGGCCCGGCGGCCGGGGGCCGGGACCACGGGCACCGGAGGCGGTCTGATGGCGACGGAGCGGGCGGCTGAGACACGTCGGCGCCGGGGGCGGGACGAGAGCGAGGAGGAACGGGCCGACCGCATGTGGGTCGAGCTGATCCAGGAGGTGCGGGTCGCCCAGACCGGCGTGCAGATCCTCTTCGGCTTCCTGCTCACCGTGGTCTTCCAGCCCAAGTACGCCACGCTCGCCCCCGCCGACCGGACCATCTACATCGTGACGGTCGTCCTGGGCGCCGCCGCGACCGGCGCCCTCATCGGCCCGGTCTCCCTGCACCGCCTGGTCTCCGGGCGCCGGGTGAAGCCCGAGGCCGTGCGCTGGGCGTCCCGCATGACCTTCGTCGGCCTGCTTCTGCTGCTGGCCACCATGACCTCCTCCCTGCTGCTGGTCCTCAGGGTGGCGACGCACGACGGGTTCGTGCCGTGGCTGGTGGCCCCGGTGGTCGGCTGGTACCTGCTGTGCTGGTTCGTGCTGCCCCTGTGGACCAGACGGCGCCACACCTCGCGGTGAGCCGCCCGCCGGTGCGCGCCGGTCAGGCGAAGGCGTCCCGCAGCGCGGGCAGCAGCGTCTTCGCCGACCAGCCGAGGAACGGCTCCTGGCTCGCCCCGCCGATCTGCACCAGCGCGACCTCGGTGAACCCGGCCTCCGCGTAAGGCCGTACGGCCTCCACGAACGCCTCCGGGTCGTCGCCGCACGGGATCGCCGCGGCCACGTCGTCCGGGGTGACGAACTGGGTGGCCTGCTCGAAGGAGTCCGGGTGCGGCAGCTCGGAGTTCACCTTCCAGCCGCTGCCGAACCAGCGGAACTGGTCGTGCGCCCGCGCGACGGCCGCGTCCCGGTCGGTGTCGTAGCAGACCGGGAGCTGTCCGACGCGCGGCTTGCCCTGCCCGCCGTGCCGGTCGAACGCCTCCAGCAGCTCGGCCTTCGGCTCGGTGGCGATCACCAGGTCGGCGAGGTGCCCGGCCAGCTCGCAGGACTGCTCGCCGGAGACGGCGACACCGATGGGCGGCGGCTGGTCCGGCAGGTCCCACAGCCGGGCCGACTCCACGTCGAAGTGCGCGCCGTGCCGGGTCACATGGCCGCCCTCGAACAGCGCCCGGATGATCTCGACGGCCTCCTCCAGACGCTCGTGCCGTACGTCCACGGTGGGCCAGCCGCCGCCGACCACGTGCTCGTTGAGGTTCTCGCCCGCGCCGAGCCCCAGCCGGAACCTGCCCTGCGCCAGCAACTGCACCGTGGCCGCCTTCTGCGCCACCACCGCCGGGTGATAGCGGAAGGTCGGACAGGTCACGTACGTCATCAGCGGGATCCGCGAGGTCGCCTGGGCGGCCGCGCCCAGCACACTCCACGCGTACGGCGCGTGCCCCTGGGAACGCAGCCACGGAAAGTAGTGGTCCGAGATCACCGAGAAGTCAAAACCGGCCTCCTCGGCACCCACCACGTGCTCCACCAGCTCCCGGGGGCCGGCCTGCTCGGTCATCATCGTGTATCCGATCTGCACCATGGCGCCCGAGTCCCCGGCCCGCGCCCGCGGAAACGGCCCGCTCCGCCCCCGCTCAGCGCAGCCCGAAGCGGTCGGCCCAGGCCATGATGTCGCCGGTCGCCGCGTTGCCGCCGCACACCACGAGGCCGAGCCGGGCGTCGGCGCCGACCCGCTCGCGCACCTGCCGGGCGGCCGGCAGCAGACAGCCGGCCGCGGGCTCCGCCCACACCTTGGCGTGCTCGGCGAGTTCGAGACAGCCCCGCACGGCCTCCGCGTCCGGCACCACGAGCACCTCCTCGACCAGGGCCGCCGCGTGCTCGTACGTCAGCTCCGACACGGCCGGGGCGCTCAGCGTCGTGACGACCGAGGACAGCGCGACCGGCACCGGACCGCCCGCCGCCAGCGCCCGCGACAGGGCCTCGGCGCCCTCCGTCTCCACGCCCCACACCCGCACCCCGGGCCGCAGCGCCCGCAGCGCGCTCGCCACCCCGGCGATCAGCCCGCCGCCGCCCACGCTGACCAGCACGTCCGTGAGCGGACCGGCGTCCTGGGCGAACTCCAGGCCCACGGTGCCCTGCCCGGCGATCACCACCGGATCGTCGAAGGGGTGCACGAGCGTCAGTCCCTCGTCCCGCAGCCGCGCGGCCGTCGCGAACGCCTCGTCCATGCCGTCGGCCAGCCGCAGCGTCGCCCCGCTCTCCTCCGCGATCCGCAGCGAGCGGGCCGGGGCCGAGCGGGGCATGACCACCGTGGCCTTCACCTCCAGCGCGGCGGCCATCACCGCGAGCGCGATGCCGTGGTTGCCGCCGCTGACGGCCACCACGCCCGCCGCGCGCTCCGCCTCGCTCAGCGAGAGCAGCTTCGCCGTCGCGCCGCGCGCCTTGAACGAGCCGGTGCGCTGCAACAGCTCCAGCTTCGCGGTCACCGGGGCACCGAGCAGCGCGGACAGACCCGGGCTCGGCACGGTCGGGGTGCGCACCACATGAGCGGCGATCCGCTCGGCCGCGCTGTCGATCTCCGAGATGCCGATCACGGCGGTCCACCCTTCCGGCGCGGGGGCTGGGATCCGCGCCACCCCGACCCTCACCCGCCGGGGCACCGCAGGTCAACCGGCGTCCACCGCCGCCCGCGCCCGGGGCGGCTCAGTGCTGCTGCGCCTTCTGCGGGGTCGCCTCGCTGGGGCGCACGATGACATGGCCCTCGCCCTGGAGCATCAGCTGCACGGCCTCGCCGGAGCCGCCGCGCAGCATGGAGCCGACGGACTGCGAGCGGTGCAGCGACGTCTGGAGGCGGGCGGTCCAGCCGACGACCGCGTCGGTGTCGACGTACACCGGCAGCTCGGGCGTCACCGGTATCACGAGCGGATTGCCCTCGCAGGCGAGACCGAGCGTGCCCTGCCCGGTGAAAACGGTGTTGAACAGTCCGCCGCCCGCGATGCCCGAGCCCTTGACCGTCTTGATCTGGTACGCCAGCGACGCGTCGAAGCACAGGACGTTGCGCCCGTTGACGGTGAACTCGTCACCGCCGTCGAGATGGACGAGGAAGCAGTTCTGCGCCTCGTGCGCGAACCATGCCTCGCCCTGCCCGCGCACCGACATCAGCGGCAGGCCCTCCCCGGTGACCGCGCGCTTGAGCATGCCGCCCACGCCCTGGCCCTTGCGCTCGAACTGGAGGCTGCCGCGCCAGGCCACCATGGCGCCCTGGCGGGCCAGCATCTCCCCGTTCACCACATAGCGGATGCACTTGGCGTTCTCGACGGACATGCCCGGCGCGGTCGCGGGCCGCACCACGTGCTCTTGCGAAAAAAGGTCACCTTGCATGGGGGCATCCTGGCCCGGAACGCGTGCCTCCGCCAAGATCGGTGGAAAACGGGTTCACCGCACCCGGGCCGGCTTGCCGCAGAACACCGGCTCCAGCGTGCGCAGCATGGTCGCCTGCACCGCGCCGTTGTTGGAGGTGTTGACGACCGCCGTGTAACTGCGCAGCCCGTCCTCGCCGGTGAAGGCGTAGGTGTAGAAGCCCTGCACCGCCCCGGTGTGCCCGTACACGGAGATCCCGCAGGACAGGTCGCGGCGGCGCAGCCCGAGCCCGTATCCCTGACCGGTGCCCGCCGGGAACCAGCGCCGCATCTCGGCCAGCCCTGAGGCGGGCAGCAGCCGGCCGCCGAGCAGCGCCGAGAGGAAGGTGTTCAGATCACGGGCGGAGGAGATGAGCGCGCCCGCGCTCTGGGCCCATGACACCGTCTGCTCGGTGGCGTCCACCAGGGCGCCCCCCGGCTCGTCCGGGGTGAGGTAGCCGTGCGCGTGGCGCCCGGGGATCGCGGTGCCCGGGTGCACGTAGAAGGTGTCGGCCAGTTTCAGCGGTCCGATGATCCGGTCCTCGTACGCGGCGCGCACCGGCTGGCCCGTCAGCTTCTCGATGAGCAGCCCGGCCACGACGTAGTTGGTGTTGGAGTAGGAGTAGGCGGCGCCGGGCGTGCCGGTCAGCGGGTGCCGCAGGGACCGCTCGACCAGCTCGCGCAGGGTGAAGACCTTGGTGCGCACCGCCTCGAAGCCGGGCACGGTACGGGCGAACAGGTCCTCGGTGTAGTCGTACAGACCGCTGCGGTGGCTGAGCACGTGCCGTACGGTGATCCGCTCGTCGGGCAGCAGGCCGGGCAGGTAGTGGTCGACGGACGTGTCGAGCCGCAGCCTGCCCTCGGCGACGAGCTGGAGCAGGACGACGGCCGAGAAGGTCTTGGTGACACTGCCGATGCGGACCCTGTCCGCGGTGTCCATGGCCTCGGAGTCCGCGCGGTCGGCGACGCCCTCGGCGAGCCGGTGCACTGTGGCCGGGCCGTCGTAGGACGTGCGGTGGTCGTCGAACCGTGCCGCGGCGCCGGGCGCGCCCTGACCGAGCGCGGTGCGCAGGAGCGCGTCCAGACCGGCCGTGTCCGGGGCGGGCGTGGGAGCGGTGACGCGGGCGTGGGCGGGCGGTGCCGCGGCCCGGGTCCCCGGCGGGCCGGCCGCCGCCCGCGCCGGTCCCGCGAGCAGGCCCAGCGCCAGCGACCCGAGCACCGCGCCCGTGCACATCGTCCGTGCGGCCATACGATCCGGCTCCGTCCTCGTCGGTGCGCGGGCCGCGGGACGCGAGCGCCGGTGCGCGGCCCGCGCCATCTTGATCACATACGGGCAGCGCAACCTTCTCGTACGGCATCACCTCGGTGAGGACGACACGCAGTCGACCGCTCGCCGGTCACCGAGTGGGACGGCGGGGGATCACTCCCGGACGGCTCAGCGCAGGATCCGCGCCCAGTCGTGCGGCACCCGCCCGGCCGGTCCGGGCACGGGCTGGTCCGCCGGATGCGCCAGCGGCGGCGCCAGTTCGGCGCCCGGCTCGTACAGCTCGTCCGCCGCGTAGTCCCAGAACCAGTCCTCGCCCGGCTCGTAACTGCGGATCACCGCATGCCCGGTGGCGCGGTAGTGGGCGGTGGCGTGGCGGGCGGGGGAGTCGTCGCAGCAGCCGACGTGCCCGCAGCGCGCACAGCGCCGCAGATGGAACCACCAGCCGCCCGCCGCCTCGCACTCCGCGCAGCCCGGACCGCTCGGCGGGACCTCCGGGTCGACCCGGAGGTCCGGACCGGCGCCTTCGCTCATTCCGTCCCCTCTGGCGCGTCCGGGGCCCCTTGTGCCCCGGGTGCCGGGCGCAGCGCCCTGCCGTCGCCGTCCGTCGCGTTCAGCGGCAGCAGCACCGCGAACCGGGTGTCGCCCGGCGCCGACTCCACCGCGAGGCTCCCGTGGTGCTTGTTGACCACGATCCGCCAGGAGATGTCGAGACCGAGCCCGGTGCCCTGACCGACCGGCTTGGTGGTGAAGAACGGGTCGAAGATGCGGTCCCGGATCTCCGCGGGCACCCCGGGTCCGGTGTCCCGGAACTCCACGAGCAACTGCTCGCCCTGGCGTGCCGTCCGCACGGTCAGCGTGCCCTCGCCGCCCGCACCGCCCATGGCGGAGACGGCGTTGTCGATCAGATTGGTCCACACCTGGTTCAGCTCGGCCGGATAGGCGGGGATCCGCGGCAGTGTCCGGTCGTACTCCTTGACCACCCTGATCCGCGGACCCGTCTTGCCCGACAGCATCAGCAGCGTGCTGTCGAGCAGTTCGTGCACGTCGGCGACCTGGTAGGGGGCCCGGTCCAGCTGGGAGTACTGCTTGGCGGCGTCCACGAGCCGGGAGACCCGGGTGGTGGAGTCCGCTATCTCGTCCATCAGCAGCTCGGTCTCCACCGTGTACGACAGCCACCCCACCGCGCCGGGCAGGATGTCCTCGCCGACCGCCGCCACCACCTGCTCCAGCCAGTCCACGTCGAGCCCGGCCTGCACGAACACCGGCGCGAGCTGCCAGCCGTAGTCGATGCCGTGCTCCTCCAGCCAGTCGGTGAGCAGGTCCTCCCGGTCGGTGGTCTCCAGCGGACTGAGCACCGGCGCCTTGGCGACCCGCTCCGCCGTGCGCTCCTGGATCTCGATCAGCTGCGTCAACTGCTCCGGGCTGAACGGCCCTTCGGCGATCACCGCGAGCTTGTGCCGCATCTTCGCGACCCGCTCGCGCAGCGCCGCCGTGGCCCGCACCGCCGCGGCCGCCGGATTGTTCAGCTCGTGCGTGAGCCCCGCGGACAGTGAGCCCAGCGCCAGCAGCCGCTCCCGCTGCCCCACGGCCGCCTGGGTGTTCTTCGAACCGAAGAACAGCCCCTCCAGCAGATGCACCGACATCGGGAACCACTCGCGCATGATGCTCGCGAACGTGTCGGCGGGCAGCACGAAGAACCGCGTCGGCTCGGTCACCCGCATCGAGTTCTGGTACACCTGCCGCACCCGGTCCCCGATGTACGCCTGCACCGCGCCCGAGTACACCCCGCGCTGCGAGGTCCGGGCGATCTCCACGTCGTCGTCGCCGACCCGCCGCGAGTGCACCACCGTCCCCTCGATCATCACGAAGAAACAGGTGGCCGGATCACCCTCGCGGTACACCGGGCCCGGCTGGAACAGCTCCACCCGCCCGTCGCTGCACAGCCGCCCCAGCTGCTCCGCCGACAGCTCCTCGAACAGGAACAGCGAACCGATCTCCCTGGGGCTGCACGGCACCACCCGCCCGCTCATGACTGCTCCAGGTAACGGTGCACCAGCATCACGGCCATCGCTCCCTCTCCGACCGCGGACGCGACCCGCTTGGCCGACTCGGCGCGGGCGTCGCCCGCCACGAACACCCCGGGCACATTGGTCTCCAGGTGGTACGGCGCCCGGTCCAGCTCCCAGCCCGCCGGCGGCCGGCCGTCCGCGCTCAGGTCGGGACCGGCCAGGATGAACCCGCGCTCGTCCCGCAGCACCGTCCCGTCCAGCCAGTCGGTCAGCGGCGCGGCGCCGATGAACACGAACACCCACTGCGCGTCGACCCGTTCGCGCTCCCCGCTGACCACGTCGCGCAGCGTCAGCTGCTCCAGATGGTCCGCGCCGTGCGCCGCCTCCACGACCGTGCCGGTGCGCACCGAGATGTTCGGCGCCTCCTCCAGCTGCTGGATCAGGTAGTACGACATCGACGCCGACAGCGAGGCGCCGCGCACCAGCAGCGTCACCGACTTCGCGCCCCGGGACAGATACATCGCCGCCTGCCCCGCCGAGTTGGCGCCGCCCACGATGTACACGTCCTGACCGTGGCAGGACGGCGCCTCGGTCAGCGCCGAACCGTAGAACACCCCGCAGCCGGTGAGGCCGTCGGCGCCGGCCGCCGGGAGCTGCCGGTAGGACACCCCGGTCGCCAGGATCACGCTGTGCGCGGCGACGGCCGACCCGTCGGAGAACCGCACGGTGCGCGCCGCGCCGTTGACCTCCAGGCCGGTCACCTCGCGCGCGGTGAGGATCTCCGCGCCGAACCGCGCCGCCTGCCGCCGCGCCCGGTCGGTCAGCTGGGCGCCGGACACCCCGTCCGGGAAACCGAGGTAGTTCTCGATCCGCGAACTCTGCCCGGCCTGCCCGCCGGTGGCCGACCGCTCCACCAGGACGGTGCGCAGCCCCTCGGACGCCCCGTACACGGCCGCGCCGAGACCGGCCGGGCCGCCGCCGATGACGACCAGGTCGTAGAAGTCGGCCGCCGGGGTCGTCGCCAGACCGACCCGGGCGGCCAGGTCCGGGGCCTCCGGCTCGACCAGCGGCGTGCCGTCCGGAGTGACCACCAGCGGCAGCCGCTGCCCGTCCTGGCCGGCCGCGCCCAGCAGCCGCCGCCCCTCCGGCTCGTCGGAGGAGTACCAGCGGTAGGGCACCTGGTTGCGGGCCAGGAACTCGCGCACCTCGGAGGAGCGCGCCGACCAGCGGTGCCCCACCACCTTGGTGCTCGGCACCGGCCGGTGGTCGCTGTGCCGCCACGCCTGGAGCAGGTCGTCCAGGACCGGGTACAGCTTCTCCTCGGGCGGGTCCCAGGGCTTGAGCAGGTAGTGGTCCAGGTCGACCACGTTGATGGCGTCGATCGCCGCGTTGGTGTCCGCGTACGCGGTCAGCAGCACCCGGCGGGCGCCCGGGTAGACGTCCAGGGCCTGTTCGAGGAACTCGATGCCGTTCATGTGCGGCATGCGGTAGTCGGCCAGGATCACCGCGACCAGGTCGCCGCGCAGCTTCAGTTCGCGCAGCGCGCCCAGCGCGGACTCGCCCGACTCCGCCCGCACGATCCGGTACGACTCGCCGTAGCGCCGCCGCAGATCACGGGCGACGGCCCGGGACACCCCCGGATCGTCGTCCACGGTCAGGATGACGGTCCGCACGGCCTCGGCGGCCTGAGTCATAGGTCTCCCACCCCGAGCGGTCGCGACGGGCGGCCCGGTGCCTCCCGTCTTCGAGCCCACGTGCGTCATCGTAGGCGGGCGGTCCCGGCTTCGCCCGAGCGAGCGGGAGACACCGGCGCACTCTGGTGTGTCCGGGTCCGTGTCCGTGCCCGTACCCCTTGATCACGGGCCGGTGGGCGGGGCATGGCAGGATCGTCCGGGGGAGTCCGGGCGGATCCCGGGCAAGCGCAGACGCGGAGGACGGGCCCGCCCCGGGGCCCACGGCGCAGGGAGGCGGACGGCATGACACGGCCGATCACGGCAGGCGTGGACGGATCGGAGGAGAGCCGCGCCGCACTGGCGTGGGCCGGACGGGAGGCCGAGCGCCGCGGGCTGCCGCTGCGCGTCGTGCACGCCTGGCACTTCGAGGTGCACGACGCCTTCGACCTGGGCGACCGCGACGCGCAGCGGCAGCGGGTGCGCGAGATGGCCGACGAGGCGGTCCGCGACCTCACCGCCCGCCACCCCGGCCTGGCCGTGACCACCGACCTGGTGGAGGACGAGGCCGCCCCGGCGCTGACCGCCGCGGCGGCCGACGCCGAGGCCCTGGTGCTCGGCTCGCGCGGGCAGGGCGCCCTCGTCGGGTTCCTGGTCGGCTCCGTCGGACAGCAGGTGATCGCCGGGGCCCGCCGCCCCGTCGTCCTGGTCCGGGCCGGTGACGAGCCCGCCGCCGAGGCCGCCGGACGCGAGGTCGTCGTCGGCCAGCACGGCACCGCCGAGGACAGCGCCGAGACGCTGCGCTTCGCCTTCGAGACGGCCGCCGCCCGCGGCGCCACCGTCCGCGCGGTGCGCGCCTGGACGCTGCCGCCGGTCTTCGCCTACAGCCCCGGCTCGCTCAAGCTCCTCGACGAGGCCGGCGGTCTGGAGCCGTACGAGCGCAAGGCGCTCGCCGAGGCGCTGCGGCCCTGGCGGGAGCGGTTCCCGGACGTCCCCGTCGTCG
Source organism: Streptomyces sp. SAT1 (assembly GCF_001654495.1). Taxonomy (GTDB): domain Bacteria; phylum Actinomycetota; class Actinomycetes; order Streptomycetales; family Streptomycetaceae; genus Streptomyces; species Streptomyces andamanensis. Next base: position 608,128 of record NZ_CP015849.1, on the reverse strand, counting down.
AGCACGTGGAGATGGGCAGCGCCGGGCAGGTGCTGCTGGCGACCGCCGGGCACGCCCAGCTCGTGGTCGTGGGCCGCCGCTCCCGCCGCACCGCGGTGGGCGCGCGGATCGGCTCCGTCGCCCACGGCGTGCTGCACCACGCCGGATGCCCGGTGGCGGTCGTCCCGCACGAGTGAGCCGGTGCCCGGCGCCCCTCAGGGAGCGGGCGCCGGGTCCTCCTCCGGCTGTGTCGGCTCCAGCGTGGCGCGCGCCTTGGGCAGCACATGGCGCACATAGTCCTCGACCACGGTGTCCAGGCCGATGTCGTGCTGCGCGCGCTCGGACAGGTACCAGCGGTGCTCCAGCAGCTCGTGGTAGATCTCGGCCGGGTCCATGGAGCCGCGCAGCTCGCGCGGCACCTCGCGCACGGTGGGCCGGAACACCTCGCGCACCCAGCGGTGGGCCAGCACCTCGGGGCGGGCGGAGAGGGGGTCGCCCGGGGCGTAGTCGTCCTGGGTGGCCATCCAGCTCTCCAGGTCGGTCAGCAGCCGCCGCGCCTGGTTCTCCTCGGTGTCCAGACCGGTCAGCCGCAGCAACTGGCGCTGGTGGTGCCCGGCGTCGACGACCTTGGGCACGAAGGTGACCGTGTCGCCGCCCGAGGAGTGCTCGATCTGCATCTCGGCGACGTCGAAGCCCATGTCGTTGAGCCGGCGTATCCGGCGCTCGATGTAGTGGTACTTGCCCGCCGGATAGACGGAGGTGCGGGTCAGCTCCTCCCACAGCTTCTCGTAGCGCGCGCAGATCTCGGTGCCGAAGTCCACCGGGTCCACCGAGGGGTGCAGGGCGCCGGAGGCCTCCAGGTCGAGCAGTTCGCCGCTGATGTTCACCCGGGCCAGGTCGAGGTCGTAGTCCCGCTGCCCGTCGCTCAGCCGCGGATGCAGCTCGCCGGTCTCCGCGTCGACGAGATAGGCGGCGTACGCGCCCGCGTCGCGCCGGAAGAGCGTGTTGGACAGCGAGCAGTCGCCCCAGGCGAACCCGGCCAGGTGCAGCCGCACCAGCAGCACCGCGAGGGCGTCCATCAGCCGGTGCATGGTGGCGGGCCGCAGGGTCGTCTCGAACATCGACCGGTACGGCATCGAGCCGCCCAGGTGCCGGGTGATCAGCACCGGTTCCAGCGGCGCGCCCGTGCGGTCGGTCCGCCCGGTGACCACGGCGAGCGGGTCGACGGCGGGGATGGCGAGCCGGTCCAGGTCGCGCAGCAGCTCGTACTCGCGCAGCGCCGGCCGCTCGGCCAGCTCCTTGACGGCGATCACCTCCTCGCCCGCGCGGGCGTAGCGCACGACGTGCCGGGAGATGCCGCGCGGCAGCGGCACGAGGTACTCCTCGGGCCACTCCTCCAGCGGCGTCTCCCAGGGCAGTGCGAGCAGGAGCGCGGGATGCTCCGGGTTGGTGGCGCTGATCTGCAAAGCCATGGCGGAAACTCTAGGGCCTGATCCGGACGACAGCCCCTAGAGCGCGTGGTCCCGGGCCCGGCGGGCGGCCGCCTCGACCGGGCCGCGGTGGACCGGGCCGTGGCCGGGGAGCAGGACGTCGGCGTCGAGGCTTTCGAGTATCGCCAGCGAGGCCAGCGCCTGGGCGCGCTCGTGGTGGAACATGTCGGGCAGCAGTTGCGGGCCGCTGATGCGCGAGATGGGGTGGCCGCTGACCAGGGCGTCGCCGGAGACCAGCACGCCCGCCTCGGGCAGATGGAACACCGTGTGGCCGCGGGTGTGCCCGGGGGTGTGCACGGGCACCGGGCGGCCCGGCAGGTCCAGCGGGCCGGCCGCCGGGAACGGCTCGGGCGCGGCGACGGGCAGGTGCGCGGTGCCGCCGGCCCGCAGCGAGTGCACCGCCCAGGGCAGCACCCCGAGCCGCCAGCCGTTGCGCAGCACCGTGCCGACGCTCACCTGGTGCAGGAACTCCCGCCGCGCGTGCGGAACTTCGGCCTCGTGGAGCTGGACGGGGGTGCCGTACGTCGTGCGCAGGTACTCGGCGGAACCGAGGTGGTCGTTGTGCGCGTGGGTGATCAGCACCGCCGCCACCGCCTGCGGCGAACTGCCCACCGCTTCCAGCGAGTCGAGCACCAGCTCCCGGTCGGCCGGGTAGCCGGTGTCGATGAGGGTGGCCGCGTCACCCTCGGTGAGGATCACCCAGTTGGTGTGGGTGCCGTGCACCAGATAGGTGCCGTCGGCCACTTCCCGCACGTCCGCCCGCATCGGTCTCCCCAAGTCGTGGATGGCTGGTGCCGGGGGACAGCAAAGCAGACGCGGTCGCCGCCCCGGCAGGCGGAGCCCCGGGCCGGGCGGCGGATGTGCCGGAGCGCCCGTGTCCGGCGGCCGACGGGCCGGGGACACGGGCGCTCCGTTCCGGGAGGCGGGCGGGTCAGGAGGCGGCGGAGCGGGAGCCCGAGCCGCCGGGGGCCGCCGGGGCCCAGCCGGGCGCCCGCGCCGCCTCGGCCGGGTCCGTCTCGTCGAGGGTGACGCCCCAGGTGTCGTCCTCGCCGACGCGCACCTCGACCTCCTTCTTCCGGCCGCCGCCGAAGTACAGCACCACGACCTGGCGGGTGGACCCCTCGTCGTAGAAGTCCGCCGTCACCTCGCCGCCCGCGGCCTCGCCGAACGCGTCGACCCAGTTGCGGGCCGTGGTGTCGGCGGCCGTGCCGCCGGTGACGGCCAGGTCGGCGAGCCCTTCCGGGTCACGGTCGGCCAGCCGCCACACCGTCCGCTGCACCGTCTCCAGGCTCCCCCGGGAGGGATAGCCCACGACGTGCAGCGGTTTGTGGCGGGAGTAGTCGCCCTGGTAGTCGTCCGTCCCGTCGGCGCCGCACGCGGTCACGGACAGGCCGGTGCCCACCAGCAGGGCCAGGGCCAGGCATTTCTTCGCACTGTGCATGATCAGCCGCGGGACCTCGGTCGAAGGATGACGACGCGCTCGATGTAGTTGCTGCTCTTGCGGTAGCGGGCGATGGCCGCCGCCAGGCTGGTGCGGCCCACTCCGCCGTGCTGGAGGAGCTGGACACCGTGCCGGTTGGCCGAGACCACCGCGACGTGGTTGTACGCCCGCTCCTTCTTCCACTTGAAGAGCACGATGTCACCGGCGCGCGCGTTGTGCGCGTGCACGAACTGCGCCTTACGGTAGTTGATCATGTGGCGGCGGAAGTTCTCCGCGCCGGACCAGGTGTAGCTCTTGTTCTTCACGGTGCCGAAGAAGTAGTACTGCTGCCACCAGGCGCGGTCGTGCTTGCGGCCGCCGGCCCGGGTCTTCATCTTCCCGCCGTAGTAGAGGGCCTTGGAGACGAAGTTGGTGCAGTCCTGGCCGTACTCCCACTTGGTGCCCAGGTTGCGCGAGGCCCAGTTGGCCGTGCCCGAACCGCTGACCTGGGCGGCGCGCAGCATCGCGCCCGCGGCCTGCGGGGTCTGGACGGGGAAGCCCTCGGCGTCCAGCTCGACGGGCTCGTCCGGGGTCTCCTCGACCGGGCCCTCGGGTTCACCGGCCACGTCGAGACCGTCCTCGACCGCCGCCGACCGCGACAGGACCTTCTCCGCCGCGGGCGCGTCCGCCTCCAGATGGAGCAGCGGCGCACCGCTGTTGGTGCTGAAGGTGAACCGCTGTTCCCTGCGCCCCTCCTCGGGTTCGGCCGCGGCGCCGTCCCCGCCGAGGACGGCGCGGTCGTCGACGACCGCGCGCAGGAAGACCGCACCGCTGTCGTCGACGCCCGCGAGGACCTCGGAGAGCGTGCTGGTCATCTCCGTGTAGCGGGTGCCGTGCCGGGCCAGCGACTCGCGGGTCTCCACCAGGTCGGCGGCCTGGCCGTTCAGCAGGTCCTGGAAGGCGGCACCGGCGGGCGCGGCGGCCAGCGCGGCGGCGGCCGTCGGCCGGGTGCCCCGCAGGATCGCGGCGCGCGCGTCCAGGTACTGCTGCACGATGTCCCGGTACGTCGCCGTGCCGGCCGGTACCGCCGTGGGCGTCCTGGGCGCCGCGGTGACCGCGGCGCCCGAGCCGTGGGCGGTGCGGGCGGTGACGGCCACGTGGTAGGGGGTGCCGTTGGCCAGCGCGCCGACCACGGCGTGCGGCTCCCGGGTGGTGGTCCGCGCGGCCACGGTGCCGTCGGCGCGGGTGACGACGACGTCGTACTCAGCGCCGTCCGTCGCCGAACCGAGGTCGGCCGGCGGGTTCCAGGTGGCCAGCAGGCCGCCGTCGCCCGGGGTGACCCGCAGGTCCTCCGGGGTGCCCGGCACCTTCGGAGCCACGTACTCGATCACCAGCCGGGGACGCTTCGCCGCGTCGGCGGACCGGCCGGAGTGGTACGAGAGTGTCTGGCCGCGGTCCTTCGCGGGCAGCCGCAGGACGAAGCCCTCGACGGGGCCCTGCTCCAGCCAGGACTGCACCATCGGGCCCAGGTCCTGCTCCTCGGGCAGCGCCGCCTCAGCGAACGGCGTGTCCTCCAGCAGGCCAGGCAGCGCCGCGCCGTCCTGCGGAGCGGCCCATGCCTCGGCGAGCTGGGTGATCTCGACCGGCCGGGCGGCGCAGGCGGCCGTCCCGCACTCGGCGGGGGTCAGCTGGAGCCGGGCCCGGGTGACCCGGGCGCCCGCGGGCACCTGGCCGAGGCCGGGCCTGAACCAGACGGCGCGCTCGGAGCCCGCGGCGCCGCCCAGGGTGAGGCGGGCGTCCTTGACCGCCGGGCAGCCGCCGGCGCAGGCCCCGGCGCCGATCGGCGCGGTGGCGTCCTCCAGGGCGGCGCCGGTGAGGGTCACGGTCGTGGTCTTCGGGGCGGGCGGTGCCGTCGCGGAGACGGTCAGCTCCTCCTCGTAGGACCAGGCCGAACAGCCCGTCCCGGTGCACGAGCGCATCGCCCAGAGGTAGGTGGTGCCGTCCTTCAGGGCACCCTCGGGGACACGGGCCGCCGCCCGCTGCCCGCTGTCCACCCACGCCTCGGGCACCGTCACGCCGGGCAGCTGCCTGCCGTTCTCGTCCCGCAGCGCGAACTCGGCGCGGACCCTGCCCTGTTCGGGGCTGGCGACCAGACCGGACAGCAGCGGGGTGAGGGTGTCGGTGCCGCCGGCCTCCAGCGACCGCGGCATGTCGGGCAGCGCGGCGGGGGCGCGCCCGGTGTCGACGGTGAAGGCCGCCCAGTCGGACCAGGCCAGGTTGTAGTGCGTGCCGTCGTACGGGCTGGTGCGGAAGCGGTAGGTGCGGCCGTCCTTGAGCAGCCCGTCGGGGACGGTCACCGCGGCGGCCCGCCCGGACTCCACGTAGGGGGAGACGAGCCGCTCGCCCACCTGCTTGCCGGTGGCGGCGTCGACGATCTCGAAGGTGCCGTCGACCCGGTCGCCGTCCTTGTCGGAGAAGGTGTCGCGCAGGGTCGGCGTGGTGGTGTTGACCTGCCAGGTGCCCGAGGCGTCCTTGGCGAACGGCGGGCCCGCCTGGCGGTTGTTCCCGGACCGGGGCCGGAAGTTGTAGGTGACCGTGAGCTTGGGCGGATTGCTGGTGGCGTTGGCGGAGTTGACCCGCTTCCACTGCGCGACGGACGACTCGTCGGCCGCGGTCAGGCCCATGGTCGAGCGCGGCGCCCTGGCCGAGGCCCAGGACTGCGCGAGCGAGGTGACGTCGGCGTTGATCCAGCCGTCCGCGCCGCAGGCCGGGTTGCCCTTGGTCTCGGTCGAAGTGGCGTACCGCGTACGCATCTTGGGCCGGTTGGTCCAGCGGCTCGCGGTGCCGGCCTCGTCGGCGGCCCACACCTGCCAGGGCTGGGCCTTGCAGTCGGTGTTGGCCGAGTGGAAGTTCCACAGGCTCAGCCGGGCGCTGCTCACCAGGGCGTCCGCGATGGGCGCGGTGCCCCAGGTGATGTACGACTGCGCGGTGCGCGCGGTGCCGTTCGCGTTCTTGGTGCCCGGGTTGCCGAAGTCGAGCTCGGTGTCGGTGGACCAGTCGCGGGTCTCGCCCTGCTGCACATAGGTGTCGAAGACGTTGCTCAGCGCGGACGTCGACGGGTCGACGGTCACCGGGTAGCGCGTCGCCGGGTCGGCGAGGAAGGCCGGGTCCGGGGTGACGACGAGGTCGACCGAGGAGCCCTTCTGCCGGACCCGCATGGCGACCGGCACCCGGCGGGTGTGCTCGCCCGAACGCGCGTCGACGGTCGCGTCCCACATGACGGGCGCGGGCATGACGGCGCGCTCCTGGCCCGTCCTGCGGTCGGTGAACAGCACACTGCCGTCGGGCTGCTGGGCGGCCCGCAGCCCCTTGGTGCGCAGCGGCAGGGTGTAGCTGTAGTCGTCGGTGGCCGGGCGCCGTTTGATCTCGACGTACTGCTCGAAGCCGGTCCGGGTCGCCTCCACGATCACGTCGGCGCCCGGTACGGCCTCGGCGTAGGTGGCGCGGTTGCCCTCCAGCGCGGGGGCGGGCAGCCCGCCCTTCCACTGGAGGGTGACCTGCCGGTCGCCCTCGCCGAGGGTGACGAGGTCGCGGGCCGGCGCGGTGCGGGCGGCGCTCAGCGACCGGGCGCGGTCGCCGGATCCGCCCGCGAGGGTGAGGGCGGCGGGGTGCGCCTTGGCGGCGACACTGCCGTCGGCACGCTCGGTCAGATCGGTGTCGACCGCCACCCAGGTGCCGTCGCGGTCGAAACGGACCGGTCCGGCGGTGAGTTCGGTGGTCAGGGAGCCGTCCGGGTTGACCCAGGTCGTGGCGGCGGTGCCGCGTTCGGACAGCGCCTCCACCCGGGTCCCGGAGCGCCGGGCGGCGGCGAGCGCGGCGGGGACGTCGGCCGCGGGGCCCGGCGCGGCGGCCGGGCGGGACGGCACGTCCGGGGCCGGGGCCAGGGGAGCGGCCGCGGCGGAGGTGCCGAGCAGAGCGAGGGACAGGGCGAGGACCGCGGCGCGCGGCAGCGTGCCGGTGGTCCCGCGTGCTCGTCGGGCCGAACGGCCCGGCGGAGCTATGTTCATGAAAACGTCATTCCTTGGTCAAGGGAACGTGAAGGAAGATCAAAGATTAGCCGGAAGCCGAAGGGTCGTTGACGCGCTTATCGTCACTCAGCGCCCATTTCCGACTTCTCGTCACATGTGAGGCCCGCCACAGCGGATGGGTCCCGTCCGCGCGGGAGGCGGGCGCCGGTGAACCGGTCGTGGGGGCGGGTCCGGTGCCGGTCCGCCCGTACCCCTGTGGATACATCGCCGTATCGGATACATTCATGTATCCACAAGGGGGTGGCAGAGCCATGACACAGGAACCGCCGCGGGAGCCCGTGGCGCCGCCGGGCCTGAGCAGGCGCCGGGCGCGCACCCGGGCCGATCTGCTCGGCGCCGCGTTCCGGGTCTTCGCCGCCAAGGGCTTCGGCCGGGTCTCGATCGAGGAGGTCTGCGAGGCCGCCGGGTACAGCAGGGGCGCCTTCTACTCCAACTTCACCACCCTGGACGAGCTGTTCTTCGCCCTCTACCGCGAGCGCGCCGAACTCATCGCCGACCAGGTCGCGGGGGCCCTCGCCGTCGACGGACCCGACCTGGACGTGCCCGCCGCCGTCGACCGGGTCACCGACGTCCTCCTGCTGGACGTGGACTGGCTGCTGGTCAAGACGGACTTCCTGGTGCACGCCGCCCGCGACGGCGCCGTGGCCGAAACCCTGCGCGGGCACCGGGCCCGGCTGCGCGGCGCGATCGCCGAACGGCTGGAGCGCGCGCACGCCCGCACCCCGCTGCCCGCGGTCCTCGGCGGCGCGGACGGCGCCGCCCGCGCGGTCGTCGCCGCCTACGACGGCGTCACCGTCCAACTCCTGCTGGACAAGGACGTCGAGGGCGCCCGCGCCTGGCTGCGGCACCTGCTCACCGCACTGCTCACCGACGGCGGCAGCGCCGCACCGACGCACTGAGAAGGGAACCCCCGCCATGGACGCGGATGTCATCGTCGTCGGAGCCGGCCTCGCCGGCCTGGTCGCGGCGCACGAACTCACCAGCCGGGGCCGCAAGGTCGCCCTCGTCGACCAGGAGAACGCCGCCAACCTCGGCGGCCAGGCGTACTGGTCGTTCGGCGGGCTGTTCCTCGTGGACTCCCCGGAGCAGCGGCGCCTCGGCGTCAAGGACTCCTTCGACCTCGCCTGGAACGACTGGCAGGGCAGCGCCCG